>JBFMBU010000238.1:0-7675 GCA_040755035.1 Thermodesulfobacteriota bacterium | reverse complement strand
GTGCCCAACCGACGGCGGCGCCCCCCACCCCAACACCCTTAGGCCGGAAGATCCTTCTCCTGATCGGGGGCGTATTGGGCTGGTGGCTGATTTACCTCCAATTACCCCGGGTCACCGGGTGGCTGACCTACGATCTGATCGGTCTGGAAAAAGAAAGTCCTTTGGGAGAGGCCATAGCCTTCTTCCTCTATGATGTCCCCAAGGTATTGATGCTTTTGGTCCTGGTCGTATTTGGGGTAGGGCTGTTGCGCTCTTTCTTCACCCCGGAAAAAACCAGAGATATCCTGGCCGGGAAAAAAGAGTCCGTCGGCAATGTCCTGGCCGCGGGGCTGGGCATTGCTACCCCTTTCTGCACCTGTTCGGCCATCCCGCTCTTTATCGGCTTTGTCGAGGCCGGGGTCCCTTTAGGGGTTACTCTGTCTTTTTTAATTTCCGCCCCCATGATCAATGAGATTGCCCTGGTCCTCTTGCTGGGTCTCTTCGGCTGGAAGGTAGCGGCCCTTTATCTGACCACCGGTTTGCTGATCGCCATCGTCAGCGGATGGGTGATCGGCCGGTTGGGGATGGAAAAATATATCGAGGACTGGGTCCGCGATATTCGAAGTAATGGGGTACCATTCGTGATGGAGAAACTAACCTGGTCCGGTCGGATCGATTATGCCTGGCAGGCGGTCAAAGAAATTGTCGGGAAAGTCTGGATTTATGTCATCGCCGGTATCGCCGTCGGTGCGGCCATCCATGGTTATGTTCCGGTGGGTTTTATGGCCTCTTTCATGGGAAAAGAGGCCTGGTGGTCGGTCCCGCTGGCCGTAATTCTCGGCGTCCCTATGTATTCCAACGCCGCCGGAATCATCCCCATCGTCCAGGCCCTTTTGGAAAAAGGAGCGGCCCTGGGGACGGTACTGGCTTTTATGATGGCCGTCATTGGTTTGTCCCTCCCGGAAACCATCATCCTCAGGAAGGTCCTGAAGCCACGGCTAATCGCTGTTTTCATCGGGGTCGTGGCCATGGGCATCCTCCTGGTAGGTTTTTTGTTTAATGCCTTTTTATAATGGATGACGGATCATTGGAGGGAAGAACTTGCCTGCCGGAGGATCAACCATGAGTAAATCAGGAAAAATAAATCCCAAAATATTGGAAAGCCAGGCGGCGATTTTAAAAGCCCTGGGGCAGCCCACCCGTTTGCAAATCTTGGATTTTCTTAAAGACGGCGAGCGCTGTGTCTGCGAAATATTCCCGGCCATTGAACAGGAACAGGCCAATGTCTCCAAACACCTTTCCATCCTGAAGCAGGCCGGTCTATTAGAATCCCGGAAAGACGGGTTGCGGATTCTGTACCGCATCAAAACCCCCGAGGTTTTCGATTTGCTGCAGGGGGTTTCGCAGTTGTTAAAGTCCCAGGCTGATGAGCACCATCGCTTAATGGCCCGTTTATAAAGTTTATGGATCCTCATCAGCATTCGCCTATTCCGTGGGGAAAACGTCTGTTCATTACGATGATAATGAACCTGATCATTCCCATCGTTCAGATGATTGCCGGAATCCTCTCCGGCAGCATAGCCCTGATCAGTGACGCCCTGCATAACTTAAGCGATTTCGCCTCCTTGCTGATCAGCTATATCGCCCTTAAAATCGGCGGGAAAGGTCCTTCTTTGAGCCAGAGCTTCGGCTACCGGCGGGTGGAGGTCCTGGCCGCCGTTTTCAACGTGGCCTTGCTCTATGGGGCCGGAATGTATATCGCCGTAGAAGCCTGGGGCCGCCTGCAAAATCCGACCGTTATTCAAGGGACCTTGGTCATCTGGGCCGCCCTTCTGGGCCTGGCGGCCAATGGGATTTCCACCTGGATGCTTCAGGCCGGGGCCAAAGAAAATCTCAACCTGCGCGGGGCTTTCCTGCATATGCTGGTGGATGCTTTGACCTCCCTGGGGGTCCTGCTCTTAGGGATCCTCTGGCTCTATCGGCCCTGGTATTGGCTGGATCCGATCGTTTCCTGGGCCATCGTTATCTTGATTCTTTTCAGCGGTTGGGGGATATTGAAAGAAGCCCTGCGCATATTAATGAACGCCGTACCGGCCGGCATCGATCTGGCCTCTATTCAAAAAGAGGTGGAATCCATAGAAGGGGTGGAGGGACTTCATCACCTCCATGTCTGGAACCCGGCCGCGGGGACCATAGCCCTGGCCGCCCACATTATCGTCCCGGACCAGATGCTGGGAGAGGTGGATAATCTGGCTAAAAAGATCCGGGTTGTGCTTCTTTCCCGTTTCAACATCGATCATCCCACCCTGCAATTTGAAACCAAGGCCTATGCCTCACAGGATTTGCTCTGCGAGGCCTGTCAACCATCTTTGAACCAGAACAAACTGCCTGCCTTAGATAAGGAGGTTTCCCATGGAAATTAAAGTATTGGGACCCGGATGCGCCAAGTGTCAACAAACGGAAAAAATCGTCAAGGAGGCTGTGGCTGAAAGCGGCGTTCAGGCCCAGGTGGAAAAAGTTACCGATGTAATGAAAATTATGACCTATGGCGTTATGGGCACCCCGGCGGTAGTTATCGATGGTCAGATTAAATCCATCGGCAAAGTCCCTAAAAAAGAGGATGTTCTCCAGTGGATAAAACTCGAAAAAGCCCCGGCCTGATCCTGGTCCCCGGTCCGGATTCAGGAAGTTATCCTGCCACACAAAGAAGTTTTTCTCGGCCGCTCCTGCTGCGGGGAGCCGATCATTCTGGAAGACGCTTGAGGAGAAGTCCAAAGTGAAATTAAAACGATTCATCATAATGCTGTTCCTGTTGGCTATTATCCCCCTGATCGGGATTACTCCAGGGCCTTCAGCGGCCCAGGACCGGACGGTGAAAACCATCGAGGATCTCTACCCCGGTCTGGCTTCCGATGTCCTTAAAACAGCAATACCTGCTAAATTAACCAAGGGCATCCTATTGACATCCGGGGGTTTGACCATCAAGGAATCGGATGTTACCGAGGTGATTAATGCCTCACAGGCCTCAGTCCGTAAGCAAATGTCCCAAAACGCCTTTTTTCTCCTGGAAAATATGGCGACCAAAGGACTGATTCTCCAGGAAGCGAAAAAATCCGGAAAGGTCAAAGGAGAAGATAATCAGTCCATATCCGATTTCCTTTCCAAAACGATTGAGGTGCCTGCCGTCTCCGAGGAAGAGATAAAAAGTTTCTACGGCCAGAATAAAGAGACCATAGGGAATGCCCCTTTGGAACAGGTCCGGGTCATGGTAAAAGAATATCTGACCCAGCAGAAGAGACAGGAAGCCATCCACCAGTTCATACGGACCCTTGGGCAGAGAAATCGTATTCAGATCAATGAGGACTGGTTGAAAAACCAGGCCCCTCTGGCCCTGAACAACCCGGTGGACCGGGCCAGACGATCCGGGCAACCGACCCTGGTCGAATTCGGGGCCACCGGTTGTGTTCCCTGTGATATGATGACCCCCATTCTGGCCGATCTCAGAAAAAAATTCCCAGGAAAACTTAACGTGCTCTTTGTTCACGTAGGCCAAGAGCAAATATTGGGGGCCCGTTTCGGGATTCAAGGTATTCCGGTCCAGGTTTTGTTTGATAAAAACGGACAGGAGGTTTTTCGCCATACCGGTTTTTTCCCCCAAAACGAATTGGAAAAAAAGATGAAAGAACTGGGAGTAACATAGGTAAGGGGTTCAGCAAAATAATGACAACCAGAAAAGTACTTGGAAAAATATCTTTCCTTTTCATTTCCCTTGTTATTCTTTCTTTCTGTCCTGAGGTATCCGTTCAGGCTCTGAACCTCAAAGAAATCCCGGTCAATGGCCAGGTGAATCTGATCGATCTGGGGGCCGATTCCTGCCTGCCCTGTAAGATGATGGCCCCCATTTTGACCAGGCTGGAAAAAATCTATAAGGGAAAAGCGGCGGTCATCTTCATCGATGTCTGGAAATTTCCGGATCAGGCCAAACGGTTCGGCATCCGGGCCATCCCTACCCAGATTTTCTATGATAAAAACGGCCGGGAAATCTATCGCCATGAAGGCTTTATGAGTGAAAAAGCTATCGTGGCCCAATTACAAAAGATGGGGGTCAACTGAGGACCATGCTGGAAACGGTTTTTCTGACGGTAAATGACTGGCTGGCCGGGGGCAGCGGGTTCGCCGCCATAGGGGCCTTTTTCTGGGGAATGATCAGTGTGGTTTTCAGCCCCTGCCATCTGGCCTCCATCCCCCTGATCGTGGCCTATGTGGGAGGCCAGGAAAAAATAGTCCATCCCCGCCAGGCCGGTTATTATTCCATAGCCTTTACCTCCGGGCTTTTCATCACCATTGCCCTGATTGGTATTATCTGTGCCCTTCTGGGACGCATGCTGGGGGATGTGGGTAATTACTGGCAGGTCCTGGTAGGACTGGTCTTGATCTGGGTGGCCTTAGGGATGTTGGGGGTGGAAAAATGCTCCATGTCCGGCAGTCTGTTATACCGCCTCAATCTAAAAGGGATTAAAGGCGCCCTGGTCCTGGGCCTGGCCTATGGAGTCCTTTCCGGGTCCTGCACCTTCGGTTTTATCGCTCCCATCCTGGCTATTATTACCATCCAAAGAATGGTTCTAAACGGAATCCTGCTGATCCTCCTTTTCGCTCTGGGACATTGCCTGCCCATTGTCATCGCAGGAAGTTCCACGGCCGCCGTGCGCAAAGTCATTGAAAACCAGTCCTGGCAGAACGGCGGCCAATGGTTCCGCCGAGGCGCCGGGGTCTTGATCGGCATCCTGGGCCTCTATTTCATCGCCAATCCCTTTCTCTCTACCTAGCCCTTTTTTTTCTTGACTTCCTCGCCTTCCTTCCTTATATCACGATGCAAAAAAAAGTTACGGGTTACGGGTTACGGGTTACGGGTTACGGGTTACGAGTTTCTATAGTATGGAGTGCTTCTTACCCGCAACCCGTAACCCGTGATGGTCTCGCAAAAAGTCGGAATCTTGTCATTTCGAGGAGAGAAGCGACGAGAAATCTTTTCGGTCGATTTCATCGACCTTAACAGGAGATCGGCAAGTCGGTCGGGCCGTTCGACTTGGTCGAACTAAGAAAAGGCATCCTTTCGGATGCCGTATACCGACCCTTAGGAAAGGCTCCTTTTCGGGAGCCGCGCCGATCGGTAATGATTTCAAGATTTCTCCCTTCGGTCGAAATGACAACGAAGGGATTTTTACACTTTTTGCGAGACCATCACCCGTAACACGCAACGACTTTTTAAGGTGAATTATATCCATGACCGTTATTCTGAAGAGCGCGATTCTCTTAACTTTCTCCAACCTGTTCATGACCTTTGCCTGGTATGCCCATCTAAAAAATCTGAGCAGCAAACCCTGGTATCTGGCCGCCCTGGCCAGTTGGGGGATCGCCCTGCTGGAATATCTGATCCAGGTCCCGGCCAACCGCATGGGTTATACGGTCATGAACCTGGGTCAACTGAAAATCCTTCAGGAACTGATTACCCTCTCGGTCTTCGTCCCCTTCGCCGTCCTCTATATGGGCCAACCCCTGCGCCTGAATTTCCTCTGGGCCGGGTTGTGCCTCTTGGGGGCGGTCTATTTTATTTTCAAGCAGTAACAGGCCGGTGTTTACTTGGCCTGGTATTCCGGTTTCCGCTTCTGGGCAAAAGCCCTGGCCCCTTCCATAAAATCTTCAGTTGCCCGAACCTGGTTGACTAATTGTCTTTCCAGGGCCAACCCCTCTTCCAAGGTCATGCTGTAACCCCGGATCATGGCCTCTTTGGTGGCCCGGACGCCCAATGGACCTCGGGTGAGGATGGTCTCGGCCATTTCCCTGGCCGTGTCCATCAGTTTGTCCCTCGGGACCACACGGCTCACCAGACCGACCCGCAGGGCCTCGGCGGCATTGATCCGTATACCGGTCAAAAGGATTTCCGCCGCTACGGCCCGGGGGATGAAACGAGGCATACGGATCGTACCGCCACCTCCGGGCATAAAGCCGATATTCACTTCCGGTTGACCGAACTGGGCGTTGTCGGCGGCGATGCGGATATCGCAGGTCATGGCCAGCTCGCAACCGCCGCCCAGACAATAGCCGTGAATGGCGGCGATAAAGGGCTTCCAAATCGTATCCGGCCGCAGCAATTTTTCCAGGACCCCTCCACCGCTCTCACCGGTGGAGGGTCGGAAACCCTTGATGTCCGCCCCGGCAGAAAAGGCCTTGTCCCCGGCCCCGGTGATGATAGCTACCCAGAGGTCGTTGTTGTCCCTGAAATCCTGATAAGCCGCTTGCAGCCCTTCCCTGACCTCGACGCTCAACGAATTCATCGCCTCAGGCCGGTTGATGGTGATATAGGCGATTTTACCTTCCGTAACATATTCAACAGCCGCCATGGTTACTCTCCTTTTCTTCTGAGTTTATTATTTATTATAATAGTTTAAGAAAACCCCCAAAAGTCAAATCCCCCCTTTTCCCCCTTTTCAAAGGAGGGAAAGGGGGGATTTATAAAATCCGATTTCAAATTGTTTTTTTGTCAAATTTTAGTTTATTTCAATTGATCCCGGGAAAAGCCCAGAATCTGGCGGCAGACCACCAGCATCTGTATCTGACCGGTCCCTTCGAAAATGTCATTGATCTTCACGTCCCGCATCCATTTTTCGGCAAGAATTTCTTTCGAATATCCCAGGGGGCCCAGGAGGGCCACGCACCTCTGGCAGATGTAGCTGCAGGCCTTGCCGGCCTTGGCCTTGCCCATGGAGGATTCGAGAGAATTGCGATGTCCCTTGTCCAGCATGGCTGCCGACTGCCAGACCAGAAGCCGGGCCGCTTCCAGATTGGCTTCCATGTCCAGGATTTCTTTCTGAACGGCGGTCAGGGAATGAATGCCCTTTTCGTAAGTAAAGATAACGCCCGCCTCCTCCAGTTTCCCCTTGGTAAATTCAACAGCCGCCCTGGCTACTCCCAGGGCCTGGGAGGCAACATAAGGCCGGGTGGCGTCAAAGGTGGCCAACACCCCGGCCTGGCCCCCCCTGGCTTCCTTAATCTCCGGAGAACCCAGGATATTTTCAAAGGGGATGCGGCAATCTTCAAAAACAATGGCGGCCGTATCAGAGGCCCGGATACCCAGTTTATGTTCGAGCTTGGTCAGTTTACAGCCCGGCCTGGTTTTTTCCACGACAAAGCTCTTGATGGCCGCCCGACCTTTACTCTTGTCCAGGGTGGCCCAGACCACCACGGCGTCACAGCGTTGCCCCGAGGTGACAAAGATCTTCTCGCCGTTAATAATCCATTCCTTGGTCTCTGGATCGAGTTTGGCAGTGGTGGATACGGCCGAGGTATCCGAACCGAACCCTGGTTCGGTTATAGCCATGGCACAAAAAAGATTTCCGAACCGCGCCCTCTGTTCCGGTGTAGCCACGGCCCCGATAGCGGCGTTGCCCAAACCGAAGCCGGCCACGGTTTGGGGGATCATGGGGTCCCCGGTACAGCTTTCTTCACTCATGATAATGGTGGCCAGCATGCCCCCGTCCCCCGGCCCGGGTTCGGCCAAGACCAATCCGGAAGCCGCGGCATTATCCCGGACCTGTTTGATTTCTTCCGGTTTTAATTCCTCGTGTTCATGGTCATCGTAGTAGCGGGCGATGGTTTTTAAATACTCAGCGGCCTTCTTCTCATATCTTTTCGCCTT
>JBFMBU010000237.1:0-13472 GCA_040755035.1 Thermodesulfobacteriota bacterium | reverse complement strand
GCTCCGGTCAATTTCTTTCAGCCGGCCATGGGGGATACCAGCCCTTTTGACCCCGGCCCAAACCAACCGGGAATCCCCGTAATAATCGACGGCGTATTTTTCTTTTCCGGTGACCCTGTCCCGTGCATCCCGACGGGGAAGGCTCTGGCCCATACGGGGGATATCCGGACAAGCTGCCGCCAGTATTTTTTCCTCTGTCATTTTTCTTACCGTCCGCTTTCCGAAAAACCCGTTTCCCTTCAGTCATTCTGGGAAGGGGACAGACATCGACCTAAAGCCTCAACAAAGATCTCCAGGGATTCCTGATCGGCAACGGTCACCCGGATATAATTGGGGAAACGGAAACCGGTCATGGTCCGGATCATGACCCCCCGGGTCATCATTTTTCGATAGACCAGGCTGTCGTTCTCCGGCACTTTGATCATGATAAAGTTCCCCTCTCCGGAAATATGGGGCAGACCCAGGCGGGTCAATTCCTTGATCAGAAACTGTTTTCCCCTTTTAACCATTTCCCGGGTCCTGTGGATATGCTCCTGATCATTCAGGGCGGCCAGGGCCGCCTCCTGGGCCACCCCGTTGACCGAATAGACCACAGCCGTGCGGCGGATCATATCCACCACCTCCGGATCACCGGCCAGATAGCCGATACGCAGTCCGGCCAGGGCGAACATTTTGGAAAAGGTGCGGAAGACCACCAGGTTGGGATACTGCCGGATCAGGTCCAGGCCATTGGGATAATCCTCTTTTTCGACGAATTCGGCATAGGCCTCATCCATAACCACGATTTGACGGCCTGATATCTTTTCCAGAAAACAGGTCAGTTCCTCTTGGCTCCAGTAGCTTCCGGTAGGGTTGTTGGGGTTGCAGAGAAACAGGATTTTTGTTCGTTCATCAATGCCTTCGAGCATGGCCTGGGCGTCAAATCCGAAATCCTTCAAGGGAACAAGCCGGGCCTCAGACCCGGAAAATTCGGCCACCCACTCGTAAACAGAGAAGGTCCGGTCGGCGGTGATGATGTTGTCTCCCTGCTGGCAAAAGGCCTTGATAACAAAGGTGATGACCTCATTGGCCCCGTTGCCGACCAGGAACTGATCGGGATGAAGGCCATGGCAGTCGGCTAATTTTTCCCTTAGATGAAAGGAGTCTCCGCTGGGATATACCGCGGCCCGGGCCGGGGGAAAGCGGCGGATGACCGCTTGCGCCCCGGGGGGCGGACCCAGGGGATTCTCGTTATTGTTCAGGCGGATGAGGCGGGAACAGCCGTAATACTTTTTCAGTACGTCGTCAGGCTTGCTGGGAACATAGGCCTCAAAGTTTTTTATGTACTCCGGGACCAGTCTTTCTAAAGGGACGGCTTTCATGAGGGGAAGATCAGGATTCCAGGGCTTGAAAGAGGACCACATCCCCGTTTCCGGCATTTGGCAGAATAAATGCAGGGGAAAAGAGATTCTCTGTCAGGGCCGGTACAAATTCCACCTGCCAGGGGGAAAACAGGTCCATTTCAAAAAAAATGTTGCGCCATCCTTCTTTTTTCAGCAGCCGTAAATAATCGCCAAGGTTTTCCCGGGCATCGGCACCCGGACGCAGGGGATAGAGGGTTACCAGGTTTCGGTCCCGGTCAAAGCGGGTCGATAGGACTGAATAGGGATTTCTTTTTTCTCCGTAATCCCGGATCTCCCTTATTTCCCGGGGGAGAACCATCCGCCGGTAGGTCTGTTGGAGAAAGAGCTTCAAATCGGAGTGGGTCCAGACCGTACTTCCCATGTCCTCCTGCAGGTGGCGATAGTAGGCCCTTATCGACTGCGGTTCTTGCTCAACCGGAAAATAGGTAAAGGACCCTAAAGTCTCGAAGTGTTTTAGGGGAAGTTGCGGGGTCGGATACCGGCAGAGCAGCCCCATGGCCTGGGTCCGGGCGATTTCCTGCAGCAGGGCCTCCAACAGGGCCTCGGCCATTGGGGAATCCTGGGGCTGGTTGAACAGAAAAGGACCGTAACAGGCGACGATCTTCGGCCCTCTCCAATACCACAATATCCCGCCGCCAAGATGACCCTGGGCATCTACGGCGACCATTGTCTTAAAATCTCCCCCGGCAGCCATGTCCACCGTCTTACCGGGAAAACGGAAGAAAGGGGGCAGGAAGGGAGAAGGATAATATTCCGAAGCCAGTCGGGCCAGGGATTTGATCTCCTCCTTTTCAGGGGGGCGCAGAAAAAACCGGGAAAGGGGTGGGACCGGCAGAGGAAGGGTGTCCTGAAAAGCCGGATAGACCTTTTCCTTGGTCAATTCCAGATGCAGGCCCTGCCCTTTTTCTTCCCAGATCCTCAATCGGTCCACCGAGCGGGAGGCCAGTACCAGTCCAAGATCCTGCCAATCACCTTCGTCCTCCGGGTCAATTCGGGCGGTTAAATTAAAGGCCTTTAAATTGAGGTCCTCTATGGGAATGGCGAATTCAATCTGAACGAAATAACCGCCGCCACGGCACCGGATTTTTATTTTCTGAGCGGGGATTGTTTGGCAGAGATAAAGGAATATTTCTTCGGTAGCCAGGGTCAAGGAAAGGGCTCCTTCCTCCCCCAGACCAAGGGCCAGGGCTGATTTTTCTGCGAAGCCGGTGGCCACCGGCAGAAAGGCCTCGACGGTTGAGAGCTCCAAACCGAGCGTTTTAAAATGTTCCGCTTCCATGCCCCCATCCTTTAAGCGAAAGATAAAAAACCGTTTTTTCTCAAAAGGGAATATAGTATATAAGAAAGGAAGAGGTCAACAGCAAACCCGGGGCCAATAGGACTTTCCGGATTTTTTCCCGGGCCAGGCGAAGGGGGCTGTAAATAGCAGAGGAGGACCAGGGCAACGATGGAAATACAGAAAAGAATAGAAGGGGACTTGCTGCGGGTAGCGGTCAAAGGACGTTTGGATGCCGTCACCGCCCCTCAGTTCGATAAAAATCTGGCGGCGGCGGTGGGGCAGGGGGAAAAGGAGGTCCTCTTTGATTTTTCCGGTCTTGAGTATATCAGCAGCGCCGGATTAAGAAGTCTTCTGGTCCTGTCCAAAAGGTTAAAAACCTTTCCGACCGAACTCCTTTTTTCCGGATTAAAAGAACCGGTGAAAGAGGTATTCAGGATCTCCGGCTTCTTTTCCATTTTCAAGATTATCGATTCCCCCCCGGCGGCTTCGGACCGAACCTGAACCCATGCCCGACCGGTCTGTACTCGTTTTACCCGCCCGCCTGGAATCTCTTCCTGAGTTTATGGACCTGGTTCGGCAATTCTTTGTTTCTCATCGTTTCTCCCCTGAAAAAATAGGAAAAATTCAGTTGGCAACGGAAGAGGCCTTGGTCAACATTTTTCGCTATGCCTATCCGGAGGAAGGGGGCCCGGCGGAGTTAATCTGCCGAAAAGAAGGGGAAGACCGATTTCTTCTGGAAATCATTGATCAGGGCCTCCCCTTTAATCCTCTCACCAGGCCTGATCCGGATATCACCGTGGACCTCGAGCACAGAAAGATCGGAGGGCTGGGGATCTTGCTGCTCAAAACCCTTGTGGAGGAGGTTTATTATGAAAGGATCGCCGATCGGAATCGATTGACCCTGGTGGTTCATAAAGCTCGGAATCCATTATGTTAAAAAACAGAACCCTTGCCCTGAAATGGATATTTTTTTCCCTGGTCAGTTTTATCTGCATCTTTGCCCTGGTGCTGACCTACCATTATCAGTACTCCCGGAAAATTATCTGGAAAGATCAGGTCAAAGAAGCCCGTAATTTGACCTATATTCAAAGTTCCCGTATCGAAGCCGTACTTTCGGCCGTTCAGAAGGTCACCCGGGGTCTGGCTGATCACCTGGAGCAGACGCACTGCAGCAAAGAGGAAATATCAGCCCTGATCCGAACGACCCTGAAAAACAATCCCGAGATCTACGGTTCGACCGTTGCCTTCGAACCCTCGGCCCCCGGTTCCCCAACAGGCGGTTTTGCCCCTTATTTTTATCGGCGGGCCGAGAAGGTCCTCTATGCCGATCTGGCTCAGGAATCTTATAGCTACCGGAATTGGGACTGGTATCGCCTTCCCAAGAAAAAACAATCCCCTTTCTGGAGTGAGCCCTATTTTGATGAAGGGGGGGGAAATGTTTTCATGGCCACCTATTCGGTTCCTTTTTTTCGAATCCACGGAAAGGAAAAACAATTTCAAGGGGTGGTGACCGCTGATGTCTCTCTGGACGGGCTGCGGGACATCGTCCAATCCATCCAGATCCTTGAAAACGGTTATGGGTTTCTCCTTTCCGCAAAAGGGGCCTTTATCACGCATCCTTCTTCGAACCTGGTCATGAAACAAACCCTTTTCAATGTCGCCCGGGAAAGGGGCGATAAGGATTTGCAGGAGTTGACCTTCAAAATCAGGCAGGAGCGATCAGGGGCCCTGTTTTTTCAGGACTTCTATACCCGAAAAAAATGCTGGCTGACCTATGCCCCGATTCCCTCCAGCGGCTGGACCCTGGCGGTCCTCTTTCCTCTTGAGGAACTCATGGCCGATATACAGCACCTCTACCGGAATATGGTCCTCATGGCCCTGGCAGGGCTGCTCCTTTTTTCCGCCGCGGCGGTTTTCATTACCCGCTTGATCACCCGGCCTTTGAGGGCCATGGCCCTGGCGACCGATGAGATCGCCCGCGGAAACCTGGAGCAAAGGCTTCCCCCGATCCGATCTAATGACGAGGTCGGAAGATTGGCCAAGGGGTTTGTGCGGATGCAGGACTCCTTAAAGACTTATATCAAGGAGCTTCAGGAAACCACGGCGGCCAAGGAGCGCATTGAAAGCGAACTGAGTATCGCCCGGGAAATTCAACAGAGCATCCTTCCCAAAGATTTTCAGTCCTTTCCTAATCAGCAGGAGTTCGATCTCTTTGCCCTTATTGAACCGGCCCGGGAAGTGGGAGGGGATTTCTATGATTTTTTCCCGGTGGATCCCCGGCGCCTCTGTCTAATCATTGCCGATGTCTCCGGCAAGGGGGTCCCGGCCTCTCTCTATATGGCCGCAACCAAAACCCTGATCAAGGCTACCGCCCGGCAGGGGATGACCCCGGCGGATACCCTGACCCGGGTGAATCAGGAATTGGCTGCGGGCAATGAATCCGGGCTGTTTCTAACCGTTTTCTGCGGGATCCTGGACCTGGAAAAAGGGGAGGTGACTTACGCCAATGCCGGTCACCCTTCCCCCATTGTTCTCAGGAAAGAGGGAAAGATCACACCCCTGGAAGCGACCGGAGAATTGGTTTTGGGGGCCCTGGAAGGGATTGTCTACCGGAATCACCAAATGCACCTGGAAGAGGGAGAAGGGCTTTTTCTTTTTACCGACGGGGTTACCGAGGCCATGAACGATCAGGGAAAGATGTTCTCTGAAGAAAGGCTGATAGAGGAACTGGCCCGAAACAGGACGAATTCCGCAGCGGGAATGGTTCAGGAGGTGATGGAACGTGTCAGGGAATTTTCACGGGAGACCCCCCAATCCGATGATATCACCATGCTGGTTCTACGCTTTTTCGGTAAAAAAAAGGAAGGAACGGCTTGACCGGTTTCCCTTTTTAGTCAATAGGCTAACCAAAAAAAAGATAAGCGATGAATACCGCAGCCACGGCCCCGGCGGCGTCGGCTATGAGTCCGCAGGTCAGGGCATAGCGGGTATTGCGAATTCCCACCGACCCGAAGTAGACGGCCAGGATATAAAAGGTGGTGTCGGCCGCCCCCTGGAAGATGCAGGACAGCCGGCCCACAAAAGAGTCGGCCCCGAATTGTTTCATGGCATCCACCATCATACCCCGGGCCCCGGACCCGCTCAAGGGTTTCATAAAGGCCGTGGGCAGGGCGCTGACAAATCGATCATCCATTCCTAAGGCTTCAACCAAGCCGCGGATACCGTCGATGATAAAGCCCAGGGCCCCTGAGACCCGGAAGACCCCGACAGCCACCAGGATGGCCACCAGATAGGGAATAATTTTTACGGCGATGGAAAAGCCGTCTTTGGCCCCTTCAATAAAGGCCTCGTAGACATTCACCTTTTTAAAAAACGCCAGGAGAATAAAAGAGGTAATGAGGCCGAAAAGGATGATATTGGCCGCCAGAGAGGAAAGGGTATTGATCCGGGCCTGGGGAAGGGTGGTAAAAAACCAGATGATCCCGGAGACCAGAAGGGTGAAGGTCCCCAGATAAGCCAGGACGACTTTGTGGAGAAGATTGATCTTTTGGATGAGGGAGACGGCTACCAGACCGGCCAGGGTGGAACAGAAGGTGGCCAGTAGTATGGGAATGAATATATCCGATGGGTCGACTGCCCCGAGCTGGGCGCGGAAAACCATGATGCTGACCGGAATGAGGGTCAGTCCCGAAGCGTTCAGCACCAGAAACATGATCATGGCATTGGAGGCTTTGTCCTTTTCCGGGTTGATCTCCTGCAGCTCGGTCATGGCTTTCAAACCCAGGGGGGTGGCGGCGTTATCCAGGCCCAGCATGTTGGCGGCGATATTCATCATGATCGATCCGGCGGCCGGATGACCAGGAGGGATCTCCGGAAAGAGACGGTGGAAAAGGGGACCCACCAAACGGGACATCAACTTGACAATCCCCCCGTGTTCCCCCACCCGCATCAATCCCATCCAGAGGGTCATAACCCCGGTCAGTCCCAGAGAGATTTCGAAGCCGGTTTTGGCCATTTCAAAGGTGCCGGTCATCATGGCCGGGAAGATGCCCGTCTCCCCGAAAAAGAGAAGCCGAATCAGGCCCAGGAAAAAAGCAATAACGAAAAAGGCTATCCAGATATAATTCAGGACCATTCCATATCCTCAAACAAATTTTGCTTGACTCGTCTTAATCCCTCATCTTACACTGTCGGCCATAAAAATGGCAAAAAATCCACCCCTTAACCCTTAAGAAGGAGAAGCCATGATGCGACCCGACGAAATCGGCAAGGTCCAGGCCCAGGAGAAGATCAGAAGTTTGTTCAGGGGCAGATTTAAAACCGCCTTGTGGATTATTATCGCCCTTATTGTTTTATATTTTATCAACCCCTTTGTCATGATCGGGGCCGGGGAACGGGGGGTGGTCCTGAACTTCGGGGCCGTACAGAAAGGGGTCCTCAATGAAGGGATTCATTTCCGGATCCCCATTATGCAGCGTGTCATCCGCATGGACGTCAGGGTCCAGAAATCCCAGACCGATGCCGCCGCCGCCTCCAAAGACCTGCAGGAAACCCATTCCACCATCGCCCTCAATTACCACATTCTGCCGGAAAAAGCCAATTGGGTTTACCAGAAGATCGGAGATTCCTATAAGGAAAGGATCATCGACCCGGCCGTGCAGGAGGTAGTCAAGGCCGTCACCGCCCGCTATACGGCCATCACCCTCATCACTCAACGGGAGACGGTCCGGCACGAAATCCGGGAATTGCTCAAGCAGCGTTTGGTCGCCAATAATATTATGGTGGACGATTTTTCCATCATCAATTTCGAATTTTCCAAACAGTTTACCCAGGCCATTGAAGCCAAACAAACCGCCGAACAGTTGGCCATGAAGGCCCAGCGCGATCTGGAACGGATCAAAATCGAGGCCGAACAAAAAATCACCCAGGCCAAAGCCGAGGCCGAGGCCCTGCGCCTGCAAAAGGAAAACGTCACCCCCCAATTAGTAAAGTTAAGGCAGATCGAGGCCTCCCTGCGGGCTATAGAAAAATGGAACGGCCAATTGCCCAAGGTGACCTCCGGGGCCGTACCGTTTATAGATGTGAAGAGTTTTGAAGAGGTCCGGGAACAACGATAATTGGGTTTTCCGTTGCATCGGGTGTCAAAAAAAAATGAGACCCCACCGGGCCAATACTATTATGAGACGGTTAATCATTATTAAAGATTTTAACGGAAAAGACAGATAATAGAAAATGAAACCATAAAACCGTTGGAGGGCGAATCTATGGGAACCGATAATATCATTTTTCTGGAAATGATCGAGTGGTTCGATGACACCGGCCGGGAACTGGTGCACCGTATCCCGGAAAAAGGCTCAGGAGAGATTAAGTTCGGGGCCCAACTGGTGGTTCGGGAAAGCCAGGCCGGGGTCTTTTTCTATAACGGCCGGGCCTATGACGCCTTCGGTCCGGGGAGACACACCCTGAAAACCCTCAACCTCCCCATCCTGACCAAGGTCTTGAGCCTGCCCTGGGGATTCACCAGCCCCCTGCGGGCTGAGGTCTATATGGTCAGCCTGAAAAATTTCATCGACCTCAAATGGGGGACCAGGGACCCGGTGGCCTTCAAAGACAAAGAACTGGGTCTGATTCGGCTGCGGGCCTTCGGGGTTTTTAATTTACGGGTCATACAACCGGTCCTTTTTATCAACAGTCTGGTGGGGACCCAGGGAATATATACGACAGCGGAGATCGAAGAATATCTGAACCGGGTCATCGTTTCCCGCCTGAACGACCACCTGGGCCAGCATCTGGATACCTTGAAAAATCTGCCCAGCCGTTATGAAGAACTCTCCCAGGGACTGCAAAAGCGTCTGGAAGAGGACTTTTCACATTTCGGACTGGCCTTGAACAACCTCTATATTGTCTCCATCACCCCGCCGGAAGAGGTGCAAAAGGCCATTGACGACCAGAGCCGACTGGCGGTGCTCAAAGACCTGAATGGTCTGGTCAAAATGAAAGCCGCCATGGCCATGGAAAAAGCCGCCGGAACGACGGGGGAAGCTGGGGCCGGTATGGGTATGGGACTTGGCTTTATGATGCCGGCTTTGTTTGCCGATCAACTCCGAAAAACGGAAAAAGACGGCCCAGGTTTCGTCTGTCCGGATTGTCAGCATCCCGTAAGTGAAGAAAGTCGTTTTTGTCCCTCCTGCGGACATCAGATTGTGATCTTTGACCAATGCCCGGAGTGCGGGAAGAACCTCCCACCTAAGGCCCGCTTCTGCCCGGGTTGTGGGCGCCCCGTTGCCGAGAAAAGACCGACGCCCCGTTGTCCTCAATGCGGGACGGAAAACCTCGCCGGTTCAGTGTATTGTAATCAGTGCGGTGAAAAACTTAACCCCTAATTCCTGGGCGGTTGAACTTCACTGCCCGCAGTGCGGCGCCCCGGTCACCCTGGGGGAGGCCGATCGTATACTGTCCTGCGCCTTCTGCCGGGTCCGTTTGCTTATCGGTTACAAAGGATTTCCCAAGTATCTTCTGGCCCCTTTTCAGGATAGGACCATCGACCAGGATTTTTTTTATATTCCTTATTGGCGCATCCGGGGTATGGCTTTTGATACCCTTCGAGTCCAGGGGAAAGACCGGATTATCGATGCCACTTTCCTGGCGCTGGAGATCCCCGGCCTGCCTCTTTATCTGGGCCTGCAGGCCAGGGCTTTTAAATTGCATTTTCTTTCCGCAGCTCCCGGGGGAAGGTTTCTCGAACCCTGGATTTCCTTTGAGGAAATCTGGTCTCGATTTTTGGAAGATCCTTCCCCTGTGGCCAGCGAACTGGAATTGGAAACCACCCCGTCTCCTCCCCCGGCTTTTATCGGCGAAACGGTCAGCCAGGTCTTTGCCCCCTTTTATTTCAAGGCGGGAATGATTTTCGACGGTCTGGGGGATAGACCCTTGGGTAAGTTCAAGGTATCCGACTACGAGAAATTACCCCTCCTGGATACAGAAGCCTTACCCAAGGTACGCTTTTTACCTGTGATCTGCCCTTATTGCGGGGCCGATTTACAGGGGGAAAAAGATACCTGGGTCCTGCCCTGCCGGAATTGTGATCGGGTTTGGGATTTCGATGGAGAAAAGCTTAGCCAGATTGATTTTAACCTTATCGATTCGGGGAACAACGGTCCATTGTATTTCCTTCCTTTTTGGCGGATCAACCCTGCCGATTCTTTGGAAGGGCTGTTCCCTCTGCCGCCTTTCTTGGCTTCTGCTGCCCATAACCTCAAAAAGGACCCTGCCGGAGGGAAGGGGGAAAAGCGTTATTATTGGTTGCCGGCCTTTAAGCTCTCTCCTTCCGCTTTTCTAACCGCTTCCAGAGCAATGACCCTGCGTCAACCGCTGGAATATCGGGGGCGACAGGATCTGCCTCAGGGACAATACTATCCGGTGAATCTGCCCTGGGAGCAGGCTGTAGAGGGATTGCCGGTGCTCTCCGCCCATCTCACTAAAAGTCCAATAAGTTCTTCGGAATTCCTTTCCAACCACTTGAAAAGTCTGGATCATCTCCTGATTTTTGTGCCCTTTCATCTTCAAGGCAGCGAACTGGTGCAGGAGACTCTGTCCCTGGGGATCAGCAGGGCGGCCTTGCATTTTGGAAGATTTATTTAATAAAATCATAAGGCGTCAGGCGTGAGGGAGTATTGCCTTTCGGAAGATTTTATATTAAAAAACAAATTAAAAACTATCAGTATAATTTTCTTGATAATAAATTGAGATGGATGCAAACTCTTTCGCATATGCTTTTTAAACTTTTTTTAAAAGGGAGATTATCATGAAAGTATTGGCTTTGAATGGGAGCCCCCGGGGAGAGGGACAGAGCAAAACCGAATTGCTGCTCGATCATTTGGTGCAAGGAATGGCTGAAGCCGGGGCTGAGGTTGAGGTGGTCCCACTGCGGAAGAAAAAGATCCGTTATTGCTCCGGCTGTTTCACCTGCTGGACCAAGACACCGGGTCTGTGCATCCATAAAGACGATATGACCAAAGAACTCTTTCCCAAATTTCTCGCCTCGGATCTGGTGGTCTATGCCTTCCCTCTATATCACTTTACAGTCAATGCCCAGATGAAGGCCTTCATTGAAAGGACCTTGCCCATTTTACAGCCTTTCTTTAAACAGGAGAACGAACACACCACCCATCCCCTCCGCCAACCCTTCCCCAAAGCCGTGGTCCTTTCCGTGGCCGGGTTCCCGGAAATGGAGGTCTTCGACCAGTTATCCTCTTGGGTCCGATTTGTGTTTGGAAGGGATGACAACTTAGTGGCGGAAATGTACCGTCCTGGAGCGGAAAGCCTGTCCAGTATCGGAGCCAGGGCCGAGGAAATCTTTTCCGGATTCCGACAGGCCGGCAGGGAGATCATTGAGCAGGGGGCCGTTTCCCCGGAGACGATGATGGTCGCCACTCAGGAAATTGGGAAAAACCGGGATCAATTCGAAGCCCTGGGGAATGTCTTTTGGAAGACCTGTATTGCCGAAGGGGTGACCCCCAAGGAATTTGAAGAAAAGGGCCTGATGCCCCGGCCGGATTCGATTGAGACTTTTCTAATCATCATGGGCCTGGGCTTCAATGCGGAAGCGGCCCGGGGGGTAAAGACCGTCATTCAATTCCGGTTTTCGGGTGAAGTGGACGGAAGCTGCTTTTTCCGCATAGAGAACGGAAAGCTGACCACCGAAGAGGGAGAGGCGGAAAATCCGGCTATGACCGTTTCTTCCCCCTTTGAAGTATGGATGGATATCCTGACCGGCAAGGCCGACGGGCAGCAGATGTTCATGGATCAGAAATACACGGTCAGCGGCGACCTGAACCTGCTGATGCGTTTTGGAGAATTTTTCGGCAAGCAGGCAAAAGAAAAACAGTCGTTTACTTAGGTTATTATTTCAAACTTAGCCCGATCCGATCTTCTTCTTATTTTTGTGGAATATCTTTATTTCTCTTATGCTCGAGCAATTCAACTAATTTCCAACATACGTAGGGGACGCCCTTAATTTATTAAGATTTAATTAATTTTCCGGCAATTATTAGACCGGGCGATTGACTCTCTTCTTTCCACTGAGTAGCCAAATGCGGGAACAATTATCTTAAATTGGCTGGCTTATTCATTCAGGGAAAAAACCAGCTCCCGAACAGCCCAATAGCAAAAAAGACTCCAGGCTTTGATCCTTTTCCTCTGATGATAAAATCCACCGGGGGTATCTAATTTTGGCCTGCCATCTTATTTATCATCTCCACTCTATCTTATCAAAATTATTATTTTAAGGGCGTCCCCTTTTATCGCCACTGAAATTAATAAGTTAACAGCGTCACGATTCTGATTTTTCTCTAAGCACCCGCTGCACGAACGTCCCGTCTAACCGGTTGATCAATAGTATGATTTTTATCTAAAGGGATCCTGTACAAGGGGGGTATCGGCGTCCCGAACAGGCCAGACATAAAAATAGGGTCCCTTTTTCTGTCCCACGCCAACGGCTCCTTTTTGCAGGTAGAGGGCGTAGGCCCAGTCCGGTTCGAAGATACTGGTGGTGGATGACCAATATTCCTCTCTGACTTCCAGAAAGGGATGATGGGAAGGCAAGGCCGGACCGTAACGATCGGCATCTACCAGGGATTCGAGTTCATTGATATTGGGCAGTCGCCAGGGCCCACCCTCCCCTCGCCGGTTCAGCTCTTCGACCGCCCGGAGGGCTTGATCCCAGGGGAGCGCTTTGCCGGTCAAATCGGCTTTCTTCAGCCAACAGAGGTCGGTCAGGCGGTCAAGGACGCATTCGTCGGAGAGGATAAATCGGGGTTCCGGCCAGGAGGCCCCGAAGCGGAATTCCCCGTCCTGGCCGGTTCCCTGACAGGGGATTTCGTTGCCGTTCGAGTCAAAACATCTTTTCTGTCCGGTGGCCGGGATCAGACCCGATCCTTTCCCCCGGACCGGCCAGAGCAGATAGGCCTGGTTTTTCCCTCCGTAAAACATTCTTCCCCCTTCCAGATGGACGTACCAGGCAAAGGAAGGTTGGATGACGGCCGTGGTGGAGGTCCAGTACCACCCCTGAAAAACATTTTGGAAAGGATGGCCTATAGAGAGGATGGGTTTTCGGGTTTGATGGTCTAAAAGACTGCGCAGCTCCCTCCGGTTGGGAAGCCTCCAGTCTTCAAACCCGAAAGCTCTTTCGCGATTCATTTCGGCTACCCATTGAAGGGCTTCCGTCCAAGTCAGTGGGAATTCCGCCGGGTTGGCGTCCTTAGTCCAATCCAATCCGGTCAGCAGGTCCGAAACCATTTCTCCCTTTTGGTGGAACCTTGGTTCGGGCCAGGGGATTCCTTTGCCGAATTCGCCGTCCTGTCCGCTGCCGGCGCAGGGGATTTGTTTTCCGGCGGGGTCATGACAGGTGATCTGGCCGGTTTGAAAAAAACCTTGTTCGGACATGTCAGTATAAAGGGTTGAAGGAATATAAGGGTTCGATCAGACGTTCTTCCTTGTTTATCCGTAGCAGGGGGCAGCCACGGGTTTAAAAAAATCTTTCCTGGCCCTACGTCCCCTTTTACGTTACAAGGGATAAGCAGGAAAGTAAAAAGGTTTTTCTGTTGTCGATAAATAGCTAAGCACTTTCTGCACGAACGTCCCCTATTAATGTCCCTATTAAAATGTAACAGTTTAGCCCTTTGGAAACTTTTTTTATCACGCGTCCACAATTCTCTTGATTTATGGGCTTTTTTTTGTTCTAATAATATGAGTATTAATACTCATATTAGCGAAAGGTTTATAATGGGCCG
>JBFMBU010000236.1:0-9979 GCA_040755035.1 Thermodesulfobacteriota bacterium | reverse complement strand
ATAATCATTAATCCCACGGGAACAGTTAATAAGATACGGATCGAATTATACCCCCTTAAGGGGGGCAATTAATAAGGCCCTTATAGGGCTAATCAAGCCACCGGCTACGCCGGTGGTTACTGACTTTTTCGGAATGGAATGCTCGGAAAGAAATTCAAGACTCTAAAATGATAACTTTAGATGCATTTCTGCAATGGATGGCACCGGTAACCTTAAGCTCGCCAGATGAAGATGGATTAGCCGGAATCTATGCCGAGGCTATTAGATATCAACTTTTACCTCGTGAGACATTCTTTCAGCTTCGTGACTTTCAAGTTTTTGCAGATATGGGGATCGAAACAAAGCAGTTACCCTCAGAAGATGTTGAAGCTTGTCTTCGGGAAATCAAATTAGCTGGCCCTCAGCATGACCCTTCTAAAGCGGAAGATAGGGAAAAAATAGGTCAAATCATCCAAAGATATTTTGCAGACCCAGGAACTAAATATAGGCGTATATTAGAGGAGTTGCAGAGCAAATCTGAAAATCTTTCTAAAGAACTTTCAGAGGAAAAACAAATACGTCTTGATGCAGAAAAAGGCATTGCGGAGCTTGAAACTCAAAGAAAAGAAATGACTAAGCAGATCGAGAACGGCAAGAAAGACCTTACCGACGCCAATGTGCGGATTGAAAAGCTTGAAAAGGTAGTACAAGATCGAAAAAATGCTGATATGCATAAGAGGCTTGTTGCGTCTGTGGTCCGTAGGACAATATTGACCGCCGCTATTTTTCTCATCATTGAATTTTTAATCGGATACTTAATATCGTTGTATGGTGAAGGCTCAAATTATTTCCGGAAACTGACCGGGAATTGGGTGTGGTTAGGACTTGGGTTTGCATTCGTTGCATTAATATATCCATTTATAATGGGCAGGGAGCGTATGAGTTTACTTAAATGGTGGAAAGGTGAGATAAGTTAGATATGATCCCTAAAGAATGCAAACGACTGGCGGAGGTGGATTTTCCGATTGCGGTGGTGTCGAAGCACGCGGCGCGGGAAAAATCTATTCGACATGGCCATCCTTCTACCCTTCACCTCTGGTGGGCACGTCGTCCTCTGGCATCCTCCCGGGCTATGCTCTTGGGATTGCTTCTTCCTGATCCTTGTGATCCCCACTGTCCGGAAGATTTTAAAAAAGAAGCCAGAAGATTGATACCGATAGTCCAGGGCATACCTGGAGAAGAAGATATAGACCTCCGCAAGGCCCTGCTTAAGTTTATTGGCGACTTTGCCAACTGGGACCTTTCATCCAATCCCCAATTTCTAGAGGTTTCAAGAGGATTAGTGAAGGCCGCCCACCTGCCTGCCGGCAGGCAGGTCCAGTACGAACCTCCTTTGGTTGTTGACCCTTTTGCTGGTGGCGGCTCGATACCGTTGGAGGCGTTGCGGATCGGGTGCGATACCTTTGCGAGTGACCTCAATCCCGTTGCCTGCCTCATCCTCAAAGTTATGCTGGAGGACATACCCCGGTATGGAAGGGAAAAGGTAAAAGTAAAAAGAGAAAATGGGGAAGAAATAGAAGCGGATGGGTTGACAGAGGCTTTGAGGATTGTAGGGAAGGATATAAAAGAAGCGGCGGAGAAAGAGCTTTCTGAGTTTTATCCACACGATCCTGACGGGGCTACTCCAATTGCTTATCTCTGGGCTCGGACGGTTAAATGCGAGTCGCCCAATTGTGGAGCGGAGATTCCCCTTATGAGGTCATTTTGGCTTTGTAAAAAACCAAATCGAAAGCGGGCGCTGAGATATAAAGTTGTTCTCGCTCCAAGGGATATCAATATTGAACCCTCTCCCTCTGGGAGAGGGCAGGGTGAGGGCCATCACGGTCCCCCTGTGATACCCAGTGATTTATTAGAATTCGCTCGATCACTGCGTAAGGAACAAACCGATGCGGAAGCCCGTCTCTGGGCACTTCTGCGCGACCGGCGCCTTGCTAACAAAAAATTCCGCCGCCAACATCCTATATCTCCATATATCGTTGACTTCTACTGTCATGAAGCCGGGCTTGTTATTGAAGTGGACGGCGGACAGCATGCAGAAGATCGGCGCCGTGATGATAAGCGAACGGCCTTTTTAAAAAGCAAAGGGTTGAGGATTATACGGTTCTGGAACAATGAAATCCTTCAGGAGATGGAGCCGGTTCTTGAGACCATTTGGAAAGAGATTCATTACCCCTCACCCTTGGTCCCTCTCCCAGAGGGAGAGGGAAAAGTCTGGAACCAAGCCTTCACAATGGGCGAGGGTACTAATCCCCATATAGAATTCGAAATATTTGAACCTGAAAATGAAAAAGAAGTCCCTGGCGGAACAGTGACTCGGGCGAAGGCCACCTGTCTATGCTGCAACACCGTCCTTCCGCCCGAGCGCGTTCGGGCGCAGTTATCTGAGCTGCGCGGTGGTGCGGACTCACTTTTCGACAATAATGGCAAACGCATTGGCGGAGCGCGGATGCTTGCCCTGGTGACTCTGAAGCCTGGTGAATCAGGGCGTCAATATCGTCTTCCAACGGAGGGAGACTATCAGGTTGTCTGGAAGGCGCAAAAGCAAATCAAGGCGATTCTTGACGAATGGGAACACAGTGATAATAAGGGGCTCTGCCCGGTTCCTGACGAAGGTTTGCCTTTGGAGAGAATGAGAGGGAGCTCTGGCTTTAGGATTCTCTTGTATGGCATGAAGACATTTTCAGATCTCTTTTCTGGGCGGCAAAAAATAATCCTCTTAAGGATTTTGAAATTATTTTCCGAACAAGATACAAAACTGCCCCCTTTGCAACTTAGCAAAATCGTTCGACACTGCAATACAGTCTCATTTTGGCACAAAGGAAGCGAGACTGTGGCAGGTGCCTTTGGTAGACAAGCGTTGCCAATGTGTTGGGATTACCCAGAATTTAACCCTCTCAGCCCTTTTGCAGGTGGTTTGATCGATTCATTAGATGATGTTACTAATGCTGCAAAACAATTAAGTTGCTCATCGCTAAAACTGGGTCAGGTACATAACTTAGACGCAGTTGAAAATATTTTACCAGATGACAGTGTTGGTGTCTGGTTTACAGATCCTCCTTATTATGATGCAATAGCATATGCGGATTTATCGGACTTCTTCATGGTCTGGTTAAAACGAATTATGAGTGATCACTCCCTTCTCTGTGATCGATTCGACCCAAACAATAACCTTTCGCCGAAGGAAAGAGAAGTTATTCAAGACTCGGGGAGGCTTTCAAAGGGAAAACCCAAAAATCGAATATTTTATGAAAAACTTATGGGTAAATCCTTTGCCGAAGGGAAACGGATTCTCAAGGATGATGGAATTGGTTGTGTAGTATTTGCACATAAGACAACGGAAGGATGGGAAGCTCTTCTAACGGGTATAATTAATGGCGGTTTAACAGTAACCAGCTCGTGGCCAATAGCAACCGAGAGAGGCGCAAGACTCCTCGCTCGTGATACTGCTGCACTCGCTACCAGCGTTCATCTCGTCTGCCGGCCGCGGCCAGAAGAAGCACCGGTGGGTGACTGGGGTGAGGTTCTGAGGGAACTTCCAAAACGGGTCGGGGATTGGATGGAGCGCCTTCAGGGTGAAGGGGTACGGGGGGCGGATTTGGTGTTTGCCTGTATTGGTCCGGCCTTGGAGATTTTCAGCCGCTATTCGAAGGTGGTTGATTCTCAGGATCGGGAGATTCCATTGGGTGGAAATCCTGAGGCATCGGAGCCGCATAAAAGAGGATTTCTGGCGTATGTTTGGGAAGTGGTTGGGCGGCTGGCCCTGGAGCAGGTTCTGGGAACGGCTGAGGCCAAAGCCCGGAATGGTCTGGCGGGGGCACTTGAAGAGGATGCCCGGTTGACAGCCTTGTTTTTGTGGACACTTCAATCGACGAACGGAGAGAATGAAGGTAAAAGTAAAAAGGTAAAAGGCAAAAGCGAGGAAGAAGAAATAGAAGAACAAGACGAGGACGATGAGGACACTCCGAAATCAAAGAAGAAATCTGGGTTCAGTTTGGTTTTTGATGTGGTGCGTCGGTTTGCCCAACCCCTTGGGATTCAATTGCCCGAATGGGAAGGGCGAATTATCGAAACCGAAAAAGGGGTTGTTCGGCTTCTATCCGTCGCGGAAAGAACCAAACAGCTTTTTGGGGAAGAAACCGCCCATGCCTTTGCTGAACGGTTTGAACAATCTCCTCAGGGGAACATTCAACTTTCTCTTTTTCAGCAGAAGGAGGAAGTCCTTCCCCCCCAAATCAAAGGGCGAGGCGGAAGGGGAAAGAGGCAAACCACCCTGGATTTGTCCGAGGAGGCAGCAAAAAAACACAAGGGTGCCACCACTCTTGACCGGGTTCATGCCGCCATGTTGTTACAATCCAGCGGGCAAACCAATGCCCTGCGGGCCTTGCTTAAAGCAGAACAGGACCGGGGACCGGATTTTTTGCGCCTTGCCAACTCCCTTTCCGCCCTGTATCCTAAAGGAAGTGATGAAAAAAGACTCTTAGACGCCATGATTTTGGCTGCGCCAAAATAAGGCAAAAGGGAAAAAATATGGAATTTTATACGACTGTTTTAAGAAAAAGCGGGGACTATTGGGTAGCCTTATGCCTTGAAAACGGTTTGGTAGGGCAGGGCAAAAGTAAGAGAAAGGCCGTCTCTAAATTAAGAGAGGCGATCGATTCATTTGAAGAAGTCGCTCGGACAGACGAAGATGTCTATAATGCCCCTCTTTCCATTAAAGAACTTCACGAGTTTTTAACAGTGGAAGCAAGAGAGCCCAGGTCCGAATCCTTTGAACTAAGAGCGGTCTATGCCTAAAAATATTCCCTCCTTAAAACCAAAAGAGTTGATCAGACTTTTGGAACTGGGGGGATGCTCTTTTCTTAGAGAAGGAAAGGGGGACCATCGAATCTACTCGAGATATTTAGGCGGAAAAAAGAGAGTTGTCCCTATCGATATGGGAGCCGGTGAATTTTCACCCCCTTACGTGTTAAGAATCTTCAGACAATTTGGGTTTACCGATAACGAAATAGAAGAATTACTGAAATAAGTTTAAGGACGGATGAATGATGGAACCTTGGTATAAAACAGCCCTGCCGAGAAAAGAAGTTCGGGAAGGCCGCTCCTTCAATCCCGATGAATTTGCCATCGCTTTGGAACAGGTGGTGGCCGGAACCGCACCGGAAGATTATAAAGACCCTAAAAAATTTATCTCCCGCACCTGTTTTACCCGGGCCTTGTCTGATCATTCGGGCATGGTCCTCAAACGTTTGGCCGGGCGAACAGAAAATACTTCCCCAGTATTGGCTTTGATCACCCAGTTCGGCGGGGGCAAGACCCATACCCTGACCACCCTTTATCATATTGTCAATAACAGCCGTCAGTTGGAAGAAAAGGAGAGGTTTAAAAAGATTCTCAGGGATACCGGGCTTGGAAAAGTCCCGGAGGCGAAGGTGGCCGTGTTTGTCGGCAATGCCTGGGACCCATCCGTTGGTGCCGAAAAACCCTGGATCGATATGGCCCGTCAGTTGGCCGGGGATGAGGGGGTTGCTGCCCTTGGGCTGGAGGCCAAAACCAAGGTCCCCGGAACCAACAACCTTCATCGATTGATCGAAAAGGCCGGTGGACAGGTTTTGATCCTTTGTGATGAGGTCTTGAATTTCGTCAGCCGCCATCGGGACATGGCCGAATCGTTCCGGGATTTCCTGGCCAATCTGGTACGGACCTTAACCGGAACTACCGGTAGCGCCGCAGTGATCAGTCTGCCTCAAAGCAAGCCGGAGATGAGCGATTGGGATTTGAGGTGGCAGGACATTGTGGTCAAAGAAGTTAATCGGGTGGCCAAAAACCTGATTGCCAATGATGAGGCTGAAATCAGTGAGGTCGTCCGGCGCAGGCTTTTCAAAGAACTGGGAAACGAAAAAAACCAAAAAAAAGTGGCCAGGGCTTATGCCGACTGGTGTTTCCAACGCCGAGCGCAACTGCCCCCGGAATGGACGGCTGTGGATAGCACCACCACCGAGGCTAAGTCCAAAGAGTATCTCCAAAACCGCTTTGAGGTTTGCTATCCCTTTCATCCGGCAACTTTATCCGTCTTCCAGCGCAAATGGTCAGCTTTGCCGCAATATCAGCAAACCCGCGGTACGTTGGCTATGTTGGCCCAGTGGATTTCGATAGCCTATAAAGAAGGGTATCAAAAGGCTCGAAGGGAACCCTTGATTACCCTGGGTTCGGCCCCGCTTGAAGTGGAAGAATTTCGAGGAATTATTTTGAGCCAGCTTGGGGAACCCAGACTACTACCGGCCATCCAGGCGGATATCTCCGGTGACCAGTCGATCACCAAGGCCCTTGACGCCGACACAAAAGGCCCGCTCCGGGACATTCACCGCCGGGTAGCCACCACCATCCTTTTCGAGTCTTCGGGTGGACAAGTGGAGAAGGTGGCCCATCTGCCGGAACTCCGATTCGCCCTGGGTGAACCGGAAATCGACACTACTTCCATCGACAGTGCCGCTATGGCCCTTGAATCCAAGGCCCTTTTTATCCGTAAATGGGGTTCGGACGGCTTTCAGATCCGCCATCAGGCCACCTTGAAAAAAGTAAAAAATGACCGCCGGGCTTCTCTGGATGAAGAGGCCGAAATAAAACCTACCTTACGGATGTTGGTTAGAAAGGAATTTGAAAAAGGGGCCGCAATACCCCTTATTTTTTTCCCAGAAGAGGGTACGACGATCCCCGATTCCCCGAAATTGACCGTTGTGGTTATGGATCCTTTGACAGAATGGACCGGCAAGGGCCGGATCAGAGAAACCTTGGCCGAATGGACCAGGCAGAGAGGCAGCTCCCCAAGACTCTACCCAGGCTCGCTCATCTGGTGTTTAAAGAGACCGGGCCGTGATTTTCGAGAAAAGGTGGAAGATTGCCTGGCCTGGAAAAAGGTGTCCCGGGATCTGCAGGAAGGCCTCCTGGGGGCTAATTTCGATAAGTCGGAACGGGCAGATATTCAAGCCAAATTGACCGATGCCGAAGGGTCTGCTGAAGACGAAGTCTGGGGAGGGTATCGGTTTGTAGTCCTTGCGGACAACCAGGAGGCGGATGGATTAAAGGCCATTGACCTGGGAGCCGGGCATGCCAGTGCCAGTGAAACCCTGGTGGGCAGAATTTTAACTGCCCTGATATCTCAAGGGTTACTTAACGAGTCTGTGGGGGCGGGTTATCTGGAGCGCAACTGGCCTCCGGCCTTAAAGGAATCCGGAGCCTGGCCCCTGGTCAGTTTGAGACAGAGTTTTTTAAATGGCGCTTTGACCCGTCTTCTTGATCCGGATGCTGTTTTAAAAAACAAAATCGTCGAATTTGTTTCCAGGGGAGATTTTGGTCTGGCTTCAGGCCAAAAAGCAGACGGAATGTTTGAAAGGGTCTGGTTTGAGGAATTGATCTCCTCCGATGAAGTGGCTTTTGATAGCGGAGTTTTTCTATTAACCAAGTCAAAAGCTAAGATTTTAAAGGGAGGCGGAAAGCCGGAACCTGGAACTGGACCTGTCTCAACTCCAAAACCAAAACCAGAAAAAGACCCGGAACCCGAGCAGGTAGGAGAGGGAGATTTAGGCTCTATTCCACAAACCAATACCCTTCGGTTGCAAGGAACCATACCTCCTGAAATATGGAACCGACTGGGAACCAAAATTATTCCCAAACTGAAATCAGCAGGGAATGTGCAGGTCGGTGTAGAATTTTCCGTGATTGTGGATGGAAACCAAGCCAGGACTTTACAAAATGAGCTCAATACGATTATTGAGGAATTGGGATTAAGTGGGGAGCTAAAAATTGATCTTATAGGATAATTCCAAATTGACAAATAATGGAAATCCGTCAATCCCGCCTTTCAGAATTGATCTTTCATATCCATCCACGTAAAGGGGTGATCAATGCTATTTAGAATTGATAGCGAACAAATGTCTATCTTTCCCAAGAATCCACGGGACCTGGCAGAGTCGATTGGATTAGACTGGTGGGCCGCCAAGAAACTTTATGATGATAAATGGCTAACCTTTGATCCAGAAAAAAATCTAATAGATACTAACGGGAAGGAGGCTGAATTCACTTTTCTTGGGTCCCTGGTTGCGGCAGGTTGTGATCCACCCATGCTTAAGCATCTCTTAAGAGACCTTGAGAGGCCATATTGTTATGACTTGTCAAGGAGTTACTACGACTGGTCAAATCGATATTGGGAAAATTTATTATTCCATGGGACCCCCCAGCAAATTGCAGCCAAAATTATTTCTTCATTTGAAGATGGTGAAGACTTATCTTCGCTTGAGAATATAAAAAATTATGCCCAAGAGGCAATATCCCGACTAAATGATGAGTTTGAAGAAGAAAATTTTCCCAGAGATATATATGTTTGCAATCCCCAAGATCCTTTTATTGAGGCGGCACGTCAAATGCTCTGGAAAATTGCAGCATCTGACTTAATTGACACACCAGAAAAAACAATCGTTGTTGGTAAATTATTTAATATTTTTCAGCAGTTGCCCAAGGTCACGCTTGATGTAAATCTTAGTTTAAACCTGGTTGGCCCTCGCCGTATGTTTGGGGACCATGAAATCTACCACTTTTGGGATATTGAACTAAGCGAAGAAGGAGATTTAAAAATTTCATCAGCAGGTCATTTCTATCGACCCTCGACAGGGGGAGACTCTTTTACATCCATGGTTTGGGAAGCAATGCCTGGGTACGAACCAGAGATCTCAAATTATCTTAACAGCCTATTAATTGTTGACGATGCCGATACATTTGAAAACGAGGTGGTTGTTATGAATTTAAAGTCCGGCGAATACGAATTAGAGGTTGAGGATCGAACTTTGGAAGCATGGTGTGGAGATGAGAAAGATCTTGAAGATTAGTTGAAATCATTTCGATATCGCAACTTATTGAAATAATAAATTTATAGTGTTGTCTATGTCTCTTCCCTATTATAAGATTACCTGTTCCGGCTGTGATTTTCAGGGCAATTATGGCTTTTACGTTTCCTATGAATATCAAGGATTGCCCGAACAGTGTCCGGTTTTGCGAGCGGCCTGGTGCAGGGATTGCGATAAGATTGTCGAGGCCTGCACTCCATTTACTTTGGAGGAAGCCCAAAAGGAAATTTCCGAAAATAACATATGGATTAATAATAATTCGGGTTTCCTGGCCAGATTTTCACGGTCAAAAAAAGAGGAAATTATAAAAGCCAAAGAAGAAATAGAAAAAATCCAGAATCGACTCCAATATTTTCAGGCGCATTCTTTTACCCCCCGCTGTTTGGTGTGTGGGAGCCATCAGGTGTCCATTTTTGAAATACCATATGGGGAATATAACGTAACCGAAGAGCTTGATGTTATCCATTATTGCGGAAACCGTTTACTCATCTCCATGGAAGGGAGATTCAGTTTTAAAAACAACCCCAGGGTAATTTTTGACGCAAACGGGAAAATCCTGCTTGACGAACAGAACCAATAGGTAGATATTCTGCATCTTAACCCAGTGTAAAATAAGATAAAATACGTCTGGACCAATGTTTCCCATTGACATATTTGAAGATACAAATATACTTCACCCCGATTTAGAAAATCGAAAGAAAGAGGGAAGTCCCTTATCAAATTATGTTAAAATAAAATTAGGGTAGATTAATAAAATTTACCCTGGGCTTTTTGATTAAAATGAAATTAATATTTACGAATACCTTCGTATCCCAGCCATCCTATTTGGAGATTCATCCCTTCTTTTATTGATTCCCAGTAAGTCTTACGCAGTTCTTTTCCTATTTTTGACCTATTAACAGGCCTAAAACAGTTGGTGTCCTTCCGGCAAACGTGTCTTAATCAAAAAATTTACTTTCACCTCAGAAGAGGGCTGTTTTTTACAAAGGAAAGAGGAAGACCCGGCCAAGGGACCAGAGGTTCTCGACCGGGGTCAGGGATCA
>JBFMBU010000235.1:0-32621 GCA_040755035.1 Thermodesulfobacteriota bacterium | reverse complement strand
ATGCTGGTCACCGACTACGGGGTGCAGGTCCTGGGCGGTCACGGTTATATCCGGGAGCATCCGGTGGAACTGTGGTTCAGAAACGGCCGCGGTTTTGACACCCTGGAAGGGTTGGCTATCGGGTAAAGGAAAGAAGGGTACAAGGTTTAAGGTGAAGGCATTGGGTTGAAAGCCCTTCGCCCTATGCCCTATGCCCCATGCCCTATGCTCTATGCTCTATGCCCTTTGCTCTTTGCCCCATGCCCGCAGGACAGACAACCTTCATAGCCCGCTAAGGGCGTGATTATTATTTATAAGCCTCCCAAGGCTTCACCAAATACTGGAGGACTACTATGATTGATTTTTCTTTAAAACCAAAAACGCTGAAAGCCCAAAGACAAGCACGGCAGAACGCCCAGTTTCTCAGAGGCATTACCCGTTACTATGATGAAAATGAACATGCCGAGCTTAACGATGAGGAAAGAAAAATAGCCAGGGAGCAAGCCCTGGCCATGATGAAGATATTGGCCGAACCAGGAGAAGGAGACGGACAGTTTCTGACTTCCATCATTACCAGTGAGGAAAGATGTATGGGCGACCCCATGATCCCTCAAACCGTGGCCAACTTCGGTTTGGGCAATGCGGCCATCCGGGCCGTGGCCACGCCGGAGCAAAAAGAACGGTTCGGAAACCTTTTCTGCGCCATGGCCATCACCGAACCCGGTTTCGGCTCCGATACCTCGGCCGTGTCCACCACCGCCAAATTGGATCCGGCCACCAACGAATGGATTATCAATGGAGAAAAAATTTTCATTACCTCAGGAAAACGTTGTAACGCCGTCGTGGTCTGGGCCACCCTGGATAAAAGCAAGGGCCGGGCGGCTATTAAGTCCTTTATCGTGGAAAAATCCCGCAAGGGCGTGACCCTGACCAAACTGGAACATAAGCTCGGTATCCGGGTCTCGGATACCGCTTCCATCGTTTTTGAAGACTGCCGGATTCCCTACGATAACATCCTCGGATCGCCGGAAATCAAAGAGGCCAAAGGCGGACAGGTCGGGGTGCTGGCCACCTTCGACGCCACTCGTCCGGGAGTAGCCGCCCAAGCCCTGGGTGTGGCCCGGGCGGCTTTGGAGTTCACGAAAGAGAAACTGGAAGAAGCCGGGGTTACCTTCCCCTACGATCGCGGGATTCACTCTTTAACAGCCGTGCAAAAGGAAATCCTGGACATGGAAGCCAACTTAGACGCGGCCCGGCTTCTGGTCTGGCAGTCGGCCTCCATGCTGGACAAGGCCCTGCGCAACAGCCTGGAATCCTCCATGGGCAAGGCCAAGGCCGGAAAGGCTTGCAGCCAGATCTGTCAAAGGTGCGTGGCCTTGCTTGGACCTCTCGGATATTCGCGGGATTGGTTGGCTGAAAAATGGATGCGGGACGTCAAAATCAACGACATCTTCGAAGGTACCGGTCAGATCCAGATGCTGGTGGTCTGTCGCCAGATCCTCGGTTTTAACCGTACCCAATTGAAGTAATTTTTTCATTCTCATCCGGAAAGGCTTTTTCCGGATGAGACCTATAAAACACAGCAAATTCCACAGAAGCCGTTGTCCAGCGTAGAGGGTAATGGCTTCTGTGCTTATTTTCCCCCATTGCCTTTCCGCCTCCTACCCCCCCGACTCTGTCCTTGCTCCTGATCATTCCACCCACTGCACCTGCAACGGTTTTCGATCCACGGCTTTTTGGAACCTCAGCTTCGGGTAACCCAGGACCAGGACACAATAGGGGGTGTTCCCCTCCGGAAGTCCCAGAGCTTGATAAACCGCGGGGGAGTTCAGGGCGGCATTGGTCAAGAGCCCGATGTAACAGGTTCCCAGACCCAAAGTCATGGCCCCTAAAACCACGGTCTGGGCGGCAATGACGCAATCGTCCTTGGGGGTGCTGGGATTGGGTGGGGAATGGAAGACCATCACCAGCGGGGCATTATGCAATATGGGATCGACCCCCATTTGTTTTGCCAATCCCAAACGACTGTACCGTTCAACAAAGGCCTTTCTCTCCATCAGTTCTGGGGGGATTTCCTTTCCCTGTGCACCAAGTTTTTGAATTTTTTTAGTGACCTGTTCGATCGCCTCCATAAAATAGTCCACGGTCCGGTCGGACAACTCCTTAATTTTTTCCCGCCTGGTGACCACTTCGATTTGTAGGGATTGCATGTTGCTCCCGGTCGGGCAGTACCGGCACATTTCAATTAATTTTTCGATATCCTCCCGCGGGACCGGTTTATCCCGGAAGGACCGGTAGCTCCTCCTTCTGCGGACCAGGCGGATAAATTCGTCGCTGCTCAGGTCCGCTGGTTTGCCCAAAGGAGGGAAGTTCTCCATATCCATCCGCTGGTGGGTGATAGCCGAAGTGGCACAGAGAGCCACACAATGGCCGCATAAATTACAGCAATCCTCATCGGCCTGGGCCGAAACCACTCCGTCGTTAATGGTAAAACACCTCGGGCACCTCTTGGCGCACATCCCGCAGCCGTTGCACAGTTCCTGATCAATCGTTACCCAACTCATTCAATCCTCCTATTTTCATTCTAAGACTATTCAATCAATTAGTTTATTTCTAACTCGTCGTCCTTTCAGAGTCCACTGGTCTTATGGAGCGATACTGGATGCTGGATACTGGACAACCATTCTCAATTCAGTTTCAAGTATCAAGCATCCAGCATGGGTTTTTGCTAATTATTCAGCCATCCATCTTCGACGGATCCGATTGAAGATCGGTTAGGCCTTCTTCCTCGGTCCTAAAAACTCATGGACTTTTTTCAGCCATTCGGCGATGGGGATTTGCTGCGGACATTTTTCCTCACATTCCAGGCATTCCAGGCAATGGTCCCCCAGGGCTTCGGGAGGTTTTTCCCTATAACGAAAACGGGCCATACGGGGATCATTATACATCATGGCATCGTTGTAATAGCGGAAAGCATGGGGGATGTCCACTCCGTTGGGACAGGGCATACAGTAACCGCATCCGGTGCAGGGAATAGGGCTCAGGTTGTGGTAAGCGGTCCGAATCTGGTCGATAAGCAATAAATCCTGAGCCCCGAGGGTTCCAACCCCTGAGCGATCGGCGCCGGCGATATTCTCCTGGACCTGTTGCATAGTGGTCATTCCGCTCAGGACCACAGAAACTTCCGGCTGGTTCCAGACCCACTGCAAGGCCCAGTCTACATGGGAACGTGACGAGGGACCTTTTTCCCAGATTTTCTTTAAGGTTTCTGGGGGCTCTTTGGCCAACTGACCTCCGCGCAAGGGTTCCATAATGACCACAGCCAATCCCTTTTGGGCCGCGTATTTCAATCCCTCGGTTCCGGCCTGATATTCGATGTCCATAAAATTGTATTGGATTTGGCAAAATCTCCACAAATTTGAAGCGTCAATGATTTGCTTGAAGGTCTCCAGATCGTCATGAAATGAGAAACCGAGATGCCCGATCCGACCGTCGGCTATGGCTTTTTCCGCCCAGTTCAGAACCTCCAGGTCCCGGAGTTTCGGCCAATTATTTTTATTGAGGCCATGTAACAAGTAGAAATCAATATGATCGGTCCTCAATTTCCCCAATTGCTCATGTAACAATTTGTCGAAATCTTCATAAGCGTTGACAAACCAGGAAGGCATTTTAGTGGCCAGCCTGATCTTACTGCGATAACCGTCCTGCAAGGCCTGTCCGACGACCACTTCGCTTTTCCCCCCATGATAAGGATAGGCGGTGTCCAAATAATTCACCCCCTTATCGATGGCAAATCGGATCATCCGGATGGCCTCCGGCTCATCGATATTCTGGTTGCCCGCTGCCGGCTGGTTATCCGTCACCGGCAGACGCATGGCCCCGAAACCCAGGGCCGAAACCTTCCAATCCAATTTCCCGAAATTTCGATATTGCATCGAACCTCCTTTGGTTGTTGCAGGTTTAAGGATTGATTTTTATAATAAATAATATTAAAGAAAGAAATATAGAATAGGGGCTTGAAGTAATCAAGCAGAAAAAATTAAAGGTGGAGTGGCTAATGGAAGCGATAAATTTTGGAACCATTTATCCGGATGAAGTTTTAAAAGAAATCTTTCCCCCTTCCCGGGCGGGGCTCTTTTTTGAGGCCCTTTATGGGGACGCGAAAGAAGGGGCTTACACCATAGGATTGAAATTCAAAGGCTTGGAGGGCGAACCAAAACGCCTTGTTTTTGAGTTGGAACTGCAGGAGTTGCCGGGCAAGTGTCTAGCCTGCAATCTTACTTACGGGCTCCCCCGGGTCTTTTCCCGACATCCGGTGATCAATATCAAAGGGGTGGTGGAAGAACTGCAAAAACGGATGAGCAACGGGATAAAATTCGGGGAATGGTCCCTGGGCCGCACCCGGGAGAAGTCGATGCACCTTCATGTCATACCTCTCAGGATCGAATTGATAGCAGAGGGAGCAGCCTGATGGAGGAAAGAAGCGAGAAAAATCTGGCAGCCTCCTTTGCCTCCGAATCCCAGGCCGCGGCCCGCAATCAGGCCTTTGCCCAGAAAGCCGATCATGAAGGAAATACGGGAACGGCCCGCCTTTTCCGGGCCCTGGCCGAAGCGGAATCGGTTCAGGCCAGGCGATATTTAATGATCCTGCGCGGCAAAATAGGTTCCACCCGGGAAAACCTTGAAGCGGCCCGAAGACGGGTGAATCAGACCGTAAAAGAAACCTATCCTTTGATGATTGAAGAAGCCGGGAAGGAAGGTTTGACGAATGTGGAAACGGCTTTCACCCAGACCCTCCAGGCCAAGACCTCACACGAAACCCTTATAGAAAAAAATTCAGGAGGACAATCCTCCGAGAGAGACCCGGATTATTATGTCTGCCAGATCTGCGGTTTTATCAGCGAAAGCCGGGCCCCGGAACGCTGCCCCATCTGCGGCGCCATCCCCGGAAAATTCAAGTTGATCGGCTGAAAACCAAAGAGTTTTAAGCGGTCAAGGTGAAATCTTTAAACACTAAACAATGACCCGCTTGGGATTTCTATAAGGTAAGGTCGCGCCTCAAAAAAAGCCGTCTCTTGGTTAAAGAGACGGCTTTCGGTTTTAAATGTTACTTCTCATCAATAATCCATTTATTTTCTTTGGGAAGCCCTTTCATGGAGGGATGATCCTCCCAACCGGAAATCCCCGCCGTTTTCTTGGCCCAGGCCTTGTACCGATCCCAGTCCGCAGAATGGTAAATCATCATTTTCTGGGCTGCCAGAGACCCTTCGGCATGGATGGCCAGGACGTCATGCCAGTGTCCGGTCAAATCCTTGGCCAGCCGGATGGCTTTTAAGCGGTCCTCGGTGGAAACACCGTCAACGCCGGCCAGGTATTTTTCTATATAGGGCCGCTGTTCCGGATTTTTCCAGTCTCTGTAATTAAAGACCGTGCAGAGAAGACCGCCGGCAATGTCCGACAAAACCTTGTTGGCCTCGTGCTGATTGTTGGCAAAGGAAAACTTGGCCATGTTGGTAATCGTCACATTGGGCGAAGCCAGGTCGATATCAGGGTAGTAATCGGGATTTTCACAAGCGGCGTTGGCCAGGGTATCGACCAGTTTGGTATGCATGGCCAGCCAGGCCAGTTTCTCCTGGACATGGGGATATTTTTCATTGCCGTTGTACTCGGCCAGAAGCTTGGCCGCACCGGCGATCCGCTCCGTGGAAATGACCTTGTGACAAGTTCCGAAAAGCCGGTGAAAGACGCCGAACATATAGGCCTGATCGCGGGTAAACTGCCATTCCCCGCACATGAAGACCCTGTTCCAGGGTACAAAAACATCATCAAAGACGATCATGCATTCACTGACCCCTTTACCGCGGCCGCTCACGGGCCAATTCCACTCGGCTTCCTCCCCGTATTCCTCAAAATAGGGGGGGGAGGTGAAAAGCTTGATGCCCGGGGCATTGAGAGGGGTGGCGAAGACCACGGCATAATCTTTGTCCGCCTCCCGGTGGGTACGGCTGGGCTGGACGATGATCTCATTGGCTGTGGGGGTAGCGCTGATATGCATTTTGGCCCCCCTGACCACGATGCCGTCTTTGTTTTTGTCCACCACCCTGACGTAAAAGTCTTTATGCTGCTTCTGCTGGTTGGGGTGCAGACTCCGGTCCCCTTTCACGTCGGTAATGGCCCCGGTAATGGCCGGGTCGGCTTCGACCAGGTGCCGGCGGTAATCTTCCACGGCCTCGGTATACTTGGTACCCATGGCTTTATCTATCCGCCTGGTCACGATGCCGGTAGCAGCCAGGGAATCGGGACCCATTCCGCTCATGGCCGCCCCCCAGCGCATGCAGGTCAGATATAGATGGCGACGCTTTAACAGGTCTTCACTGGTTCTCGGCTGCTTCCAGAGGAAAAGATAGCGCTCGCCCTTTTCCTCGACGGTTAGAAGATCCTTGAATTCGGGATGGTTATAAAGGTAATAACTCATGGCCCGGGCGTTGATCGGGCCTCTAAACAACTTGTGCTTGGTAATATCCGGTACTTTTTCTCCGTTAATATAAATTTCCCTGCCGTCGTTTAGACTCTCCACATACTGTTGAACCGTCCTGATCATTGTCTAACTCCTTTCATTAATGTAAATGAGGTGTCCTACTTCATCCATCCGGCCCTCCCATCCTTCCCTCAGACCATCAAGAGCGAAGGGCGTCGTTTTCAACCTGCTGATGCCGGCTATCAGGCTCAGGCTTCAGGAAAAAATCATAAAACCGGAAACTTCGGCTGAAAGCTTGAAACACCTTTCAGAAAAGCGTCCATATGGTTTGACCTTGGCCAAGAATACCAAATAGAATTTTTTCGTCAAGTTTTCTTATGCACCAACGCACCTGATTTCTTAATCGTCTCATAAGATGGTCTCGCAAAAAGTCGGAAAATCCATTTATTGTCATTTCGACCGAAGGGAGAAATCTTGAAATCGATAAAGATTTCTCGTCGCTTCCCTCCTCGAAATGACAGCATTCGACTTTTTGCGAGTCTATCTCATAATGGAAAAACCGTGGGTCGTCCGGAATAAAAAATCAATCCGGGCATACCCTCCGCTCCGAACCGCTATTATGATAATGGTCGTGATCCAAGGTATCCACAGCAGCCATTTAACATAATCCCCTTTTATTACCTTTTTTCTCCGGACGGCGAACAGGGCCTCCTGGCACCCGGCCCCGGGACAGACCCAGCCGCAATAGGCCCGCCCCAAAAACAGGGCACAGAAGAACATGAGCAGAAACACAATGAAACTGCCGTTGACGATCCCCACGGCGGCGGCTTCGACGATCAACACCGGCGAAAGATAATAAAACGTGGCCGGGAAAAGAAAAAAGGAAATCAGGAGGATCCCTTGACGAAGTTTCTGCCTGAATTTCATAATCTTTCCGAGCAATAAGGTTAAGGGGAAAGGATTGTTTCTGCGGCTTCAGGGATAACAATAGAAAGATCGTTGCTTACTGGAGCCATATCGATAGGTCAGGAAATGGGTATCAAAGGTAAAGGCTTCATCAATTCCCATTCGTTCCATCAGGACAAAGGTGGTGCAATCGACAAAACTAAAGGTTTGATCCGGAAAGACCTGGGTAATTCGCCAGGCGGCCTCCAGGTCTACCTGGTCTATGGAAAGAATGGGGATTCTCGTTTCTCTTAGGGTTTCCCAGAAGGTAATCGCCGAAAATCTTCCCAGATGGGAGTTGAGCAAGGTCCAGGTTTCAGCCAAGATAAGATCGGTCGTTACCAAGGAAGTTTTTGAGGCTTGATCCAAAAAGAAACTGCTGGCTTTCTTGTGATGCCGGTCCGCTGTATCAGAAATCGCATACCAGGCCCCGGTATCAACGAGCATGCTCACGACGAACGGCCTTTCCTAAATAGCGATCGTGATTATCCGAAATGTCTTTTTTCCCGCTCGATCCCATTCCGACGATTTTAAGGTAGACCTCTTGGGAAGCCTTTGGAACCCCTTTGTCCTTGGTCAGATGGGTTTTCACCAAACGCCGCATGAGTTCGGCCAGAGAGATCCTCTGGTTTCTGGCCTCCTTTTGTAAGGATTGGAGCTGTTCCGGTTCAAGATAAACCATGGTCCTGGATTTCATAAGGCCTTCCTTTTTTTACATCATGATGGCAGCATTATAATGCCACTATCAAAATAATCAAGACAATCTTTTCATTTAAATTTCATTCCAATATTTCAGATTTATGGTCAGGACTTTTTCGACTTCAATCAAAAAAATAAACGTGGGGAGGGCTTAATTATTTAGCGGTTCTCCTGAATAAAATCGATCACCCTGCTGAGAGCCTGATCCAATCGGGTCCGATCCTGATTAAGGATTATATCTCTGGTAACAAAATATTTCAATCGAACGGCTTCCTGGGTTCCGAATTGCAGGCCGGTTAGAAAAAAGCTCAAGTCGGAAAAATAGTTTTCCCGGAAATCCCGATCCCAAGGTTCTAAATCCCCTGACAGTTTTTCGATCCTGTCTGCGGCGGCGGAAAGCAGGGCATCGGTGATTATCCCCGGAATGTCGCTCTCCACCCGGGAACAATAAGGGACCTCGAAAGAAAGGACCTCCTCGGGCAGGGATATTCCCAGCTTTTCCCAGTGCTGTTTAAGGAACAGCTTTCCCTGTCGATTCTTGTCCGCAAAGTCCCGGTAATACTTTCTTGACCAGAGTCCGTAGGCCCGACAGCCGAAAAACCGATCCGGGTAGATTAGGCAATCCTGGCCTTGTAAAAAAGGGCAGGAAGAAATTTCCACAGCATTGCACAAGAAATATCGGATTATTTTTTTTATAGTGGTTATGCGGTCAGATGACGGCCAGGAAAACATAGTACTCATGGCATGCAGGGCTTCCAGAAAAGTCATCTCCGGCAGCAATGAGCAACAATTTACTTGACGATCGCATCGTATAACCGGTAACTGCTCATAGACCTTGTTTAGTTCCCGGCGCAAGGGAGCCGAAGTTAGAACTAATTCCTTGAAGGGAATTTGAGGAGGTTCATTCATGATCAGAACCATGGGGTATCATTATCATGTTTTTCAAATTCAGAAATATCAAATGGTAATTATCGGTATCTTCCATTGTTGGACCAATTCTCTCAATTCCTCGATACGCCCTCCCGGATCCGAATGGATAAAACAGATTTCATCCGACAAGGCGGTTACCAAAAGGTTGCGCTGGCGAGCCAGTTCAACGGTGAACCGGCGTCGTCCTACAGGAAAGGGGGAGAGAATCAACAGCCACCCCTCTGCCAGCCCTTCCCTCCAATCAGCAGGCACCCGCATTTTTTCTAACGAGCGGGCAGGGCAGATGATGATCGGTTGCTGTCCCCGCAGAAGGATTCGCAGGCATTCCTTTTCGATTGGGGAATGAAAGCCGCTGATCACGGCTTTTTGACTATCCCTTAGACTGCGGGCAAAGTCAAAGGCCTTGATGATCTTTTGACCGGGACATTTTTTTGAACAGAAAATGGCTAATTTGGTCTTCTGAAGCAAGTCGAGATTGCCGAGTACAAATAATTGACCAGGCGAGTTATCGGTTAGCCTTTCCTTGAAAACAGAAGGATACAGGGAATCGTCCTGCCTTATAATCCTTAAGGTTCCGTTGCTTTCAGGCATCGTTCAAACTCTTCTGTATTCCATTCACCGGTCTTTTTTCGTTCCTTGATAGTGACCATTTCGGTGAGCTCAACAAAATGGTTGCTCATCTTTCTTACCAAATGGTTTTTATTCCTGCGGCCTCAATTTTATTGTCCTTATGTTATTCCTTTTTCTTCTATTATACGGTCAAAGCTAATAATCGTCAACCTAATGGAATTCCACCCTTCCGCGGACCTTTCCGGTTTAAATTCCCAGAGAGATTGCTTGACGACCATGGGAAACCCTCTCATTCCTCTTTCCCAGCCTCCCGCCCAATGCGGTACCTGACCTGCCGGCAGTCAGGTGTCGTAGTTGATGATGATGTCCGGTTCTTCCTCGGTAAAGCCGTAGTGCCGGGCCAGGACGCAGTCGAATTCTCTACTATTGGTCAGGCTCATAGCAGATCACTGCCCCCATTATTTGGTCTGTTTTTTAGTTCGGCCGTATGATTGGTTTTTTTCTTTGACGTAAAAAAGTGGGGACCTCTGCCTTTCGGGTTTCTCGATTCCACTCCCCACAACGGTAATCTCCTCCGGGGGGATGGAAACCACCTTTCCATCACGCCAGACAATGATAGGATGGCCCCTCAGCTTATGCTCGGCAAAAGCTTCAGCTACCGCTTCTTGTAAGGCTTTTTCGGCCTTGAGATCCAGGGGCATTTCTTCCATTATCTTCCTTCGTTTAGAGGGACGTCTCATAACTCCTCCGATTTCTTACTTACTTCAGCAAACAGTGTTTCTTCAAAAACGGTTATGATTTCATCAGACTCCTTGGCAATGACCAAGGGTCGTTCACCGGAATTATCAAATAACATCCAGGAGTCCAGCAAGGATCGGTAGAGATGAAACAAATTATAAAACCCCCGGTTGAATCGGCGCAGAATAGTTTCTTTCGGCACATTATGTCCTCCCATGCTGACACGCTCGTTCACCCTCTTGAGGGCAAGTTCCGGAGAACGAAGCCAAAGGAAAAAGAGGTGTATTTTGTATCCTTCGTTTTTCATCTCCTTCAATAAATTTAGGTAGGTCCTACCGGCCAGGGTTGTCTCAATGGCAAAATCGACCCCCAGCCGGCGATATTTCTCGATTTCTTCAAGCATTAGTTTGCCCGCCTTGACAGCGGCGACCTCCGGTGAAAAGGGAGCCAGACCTGAGGCTATCAGATCGGCGTTTACAAAATTGAGGCAGTCCGCATAAAATGGTAAAAACCGTTTCACGAAGGTGGTTTTTCCCGCCCCATTCGGTCCGGCAATGATGTAGAGACTTGGCTTATGTTGCCCTTTATTTGCTTTAACCATAAGTTAATTGGCTCCCTTTTTCGTTTCCGGCTTAGCAATTTTTTCAATATGCTCTTCAGACATCTACCCCCCGTCCCATGCGGTATTTGATGTCGTAATTGATGATGAAGTCCAGCTCCTCCTCGGTGAAACCGTAGTGCCGGGCCGGGAGGGGGTCGAACCCCCACCATTTTTTCTTAAACTATTTTTTGGGGTCTTTATAATTATATTTACCAAGTATCAGTCAAATATCTTTAAAGGATTTTAAGGTTGCCCTTCACGGACCAAATTGCATATTTCCATAGCATGGAATAATGGTTAATTTCTCTTTATCGTCAATAGGTTATTTAAACTGATCGTATTCATCTATATCTAAAGTATATCTAAAATTCAGTTAACCCGAACCCATTTGGGGTATCGATTACTGCCTTGATTTATAATGGTTTTATCTTTTTTTGACATGGCATAAATCAGATTGCGGATTTTTGAAATGATCATCTTTCAACCCACGGGTTTTTATATATTCCGCCTGCATGTCAGTTTTATCGGCAACGTCAAACGATATGTGATAATTCGGTTTTCTTCCTTCAATAAGCCTTTCTCCTTTAAGCCGCTTAATCTCTGAGACGGTCAAAGGCTTTTTTTTCTGGACCTTGTCGAGTGCAATGATATCATCAAGATCCAAATCCCGTTTTTTGGCTAGAACTCTGGCGAAATCGAGATCGAGAACCTTGCCGATAATTGTTACCTTAACCCTTCTATTAGAAAGGTCATACTCAGGCATAGGGAAAAACCTGGCTCTTTGATAATTAAAATGATCGTCTCATTCAAGGGATATAACATAGACGATCTATGTACTCGGACCGGACCCTTGAGGGTATCGGTTTGCTTGCTGTTACATGGCGTTACATTGTCATCTATCTGTAAATATTTTATTTTTTGATATCAGGCCACCTATGGGTTGACTTTAAATTACATTACGACTATGCCCAAAAAGGCACATAACTGGCATCCCGCCGAGTTCCACTGTGCAATCTGATCAGCCCGGCACCAATAGTTTCACTGATGATCTTTGAGGCTATAGGATAACTCGATTCTTTAATGCCCAATCGATTACGTAAAGTTGTATTCGACATTCTCTTACCTGAGACATACATAAGGCATGCGTGCTGATAGCAGGCACGGATACGCTCTTCTCGATCCATTTGAGCGAACTGGCGGGGTCCATATAAAACCGCAACCGTGCTGTTCCCCGTTGAACGGAAATCAGGAGCAGGAAGCTGGAAGACCTCGACATGAAAAATCACCTTGTCAATACCACTGCCTCGTTCTTCGCAAATATTCATGCGTCGCATCATTGCAGCCAACATCTCATTACGGGAACGCGGCGGTTCATCTATAAAACGAAGGGTATCAATAAGAGGTAGACCCGGATTGGAGATTTCCATCCTGTCGGTGAAAATTTCCACCATTGGCCCGACTCCGGTGATATTGAAGTCTTGATGAATGAGGGCGTTGGCTACCAGTTCGCGGACTGCGATTTCGGGGTACATCCGGATTTCTTTACGAAGAGCTTGGCCTATTTGTTCATTTTGGGGAAGCTGATCATTGATGTAGGAGATAGCACCTTCAAATCCAATGGCATAACCTTTGCCGCCGGTCTGTTCCTTGACAGTTTCAACACGGTTATCTCCGCGATAAATGATGACTCTCAGTGCCTTTCTATCTATACGGTTGAAATCCTTCATGTTGCGCGCAAAAAGAACGGCCCCAACGTTGGTAACATCGTATTTGTCGTCACTTGTAGTCGAGATAACCTTCTCGGAGATCAGACGTTCGAGGATAGCTGCGCGGTTGTCCGGTAGTGTTTGCTTCATCAGATGGAAATAATTCGGATAATCGAGAAGCGAAAGAACATCTTCAGATGTCGCACTTTTCAAAGCCACGCCCTTCTCAAAGGGAGTTCGTTCGAACACCCGCCAAAGTTCCCGCTCTTTCTCAGGATGGTCGTGGAGCTTCTTCTTATAACTGCCAATACGGATAAATTCCACGCCTTTGAAGCGGACCGGCCTATTCGGAGCAGGTTGAATCTCAAAAATTACGAGACTGTTGCCTTCCAATTCACCTTCATTGATACCAACAAGCAAACTCGGCTCAAGCTGGGTTAACAACCAGTTCTCTAACTCTTCATTCCCCACTTTTTTCACACGGGGTCGAAACGTGGTCCCAATAATTCGTCTAGTACCATCTTCCACGCCCCACAGAATATAGGCGCAAGGCTTTCCATGAAGGGCGGCGAGTTAGATAACGCCGAAATGTATTCCCCGATCTCTTCGGGAATGGCCTTGTTGTGTTTAAACTCAATCCATTCCGTTTCCCGAGGAAGAGCGGTGAGTTCATGTACTAGGTCCTGAAATTGTATTTTGTTCATCATTCGACCAAACGACCTTTGAGGATTTCGTGGATGTTAATGGGTAATGGCATGGATTTATTCAACCTCAACTTTTTCGGGCATTTGGTTTACCTCCAGAGGATACGTTTCGAGTATCGTGATCTTTGCTAATGTATGCGGATCAGCTTTCCAAATTATACCGAATTTTCTTGAAGGCATCTATTCGCCTCCCTCTTCTGTCTCCCGCCCCATGCGGTATTTGACCTGCCTGTTGGCAAACCAGTGTCATAGTTGATGATGAAGTCCAGTTCCTCTTCGGTGAAGCCGTAGTGCCGGGCAAGGACGCAGTCGATTTCGTCGAGGATGGGTTTAGAAGAACATCCTCCTCCTTTTTAAAGTCACGAAAATTAAATGGGTATGATTTTCCTTGATTTCCCCATCCAACCGAGACCGCTCGTTTTATAAATAAACAAAACTTATTGTAATTAATAAAGTTATTAGTGTCACTCGTTTTATCGAGCGCGCACATTAATTAATCGAGCGCGCTCGTTTTAACGCTTATTTAGCACGTTTTTTCCCGTTTGCCAGGGTGTAATAAGAACCCCGCCCAGCACCAACACTATTAATTTCTTTGTTCTTTCCCAATTTTTTTAATAATCGTGTGGCTTGAAAAGAGGGCGGTAAGCCCGGAAAGGTTTTGGTGATCCGGGTGAAGGCCGGTAACTTTCCCATCTTTTTCCACACCCAAGAATATTTCTCCACCGTCTGTATTGCTCAGGCAAACTACCGCAGCAATTAAATCTTTATCAGAAAGTCGTCTGAGGTCACTTTTAAACTCAACAGCCAGTGATTCTTTTGAAGGGATCGGGTTTTCCATAATGTTTAGTTAGGCCAATATAAGGTATTGTCTTTAAAATGTGCAGGAAAAAATATCTTAAGTCGGAATAATTGGAATTCAAGCATAGGTTATTCCTCCCGTCTGTCTCCCGCCCCATGCGGTACTTGATATCGTGCGGAGTCCCGGTCCACTCGCCTCGGTTTTTCAGTAAATGGGGAGAGGCATAGAATCCTTCCGGCATCAAAGGCCGGACGGCATTCAATGGGGATGCGCATTCCTTCAATGGCCCGGGCCGGGCAGATGATGATGGGCTGCTGGCCGCGCAGAAGGATACTCAAGCATTCTTTTTCGATAGGGGAATAAAAGCCGCTGATGACCGTTTTCCCCTCGTCGCGCAGGCGCCGGGCCATGTCATGGGCCTGCCGGATGGCGCCTCCCGGTGTATGGGCAGAGCAAAAAAGGGCTGTTTTTCGGTTAGCAAGGTGCTCGATAGGGCCGATAGCCGTCAATGTCTCCGGGGCCTTTTCCCCAAGCCGATCAAGCAGGATAGTCGGATAGGCCTCATCGCTTTGAGCAAGACGGAGCGGGCTAAAATATCGTTTCTCGATTTTATTCACGTCCGCTCATCTCCTTGCGTTTCTGATTTGACGCCTCGCAACCACACCCGGCCTTTTTCGGTCAATCGATAGCGCTGAAGACGGCTGTTGGGTTTATCCGGGATAGTATATTCAATTAATCCTTGTCCAAGTAAAGCCAGAATCCCTCTCTTTAAAGAGCCTGATATATTTTTATGCCCTATTCTATTTGCCAATTCGGATTTAGACAATGGGCCTCCTGATAAGAAGCCCAAAATCCGCCCCTCTATTGACTCGGGCCTCGACTCGGGCCTCGACTCGGGCCTCTGCTTTGGTCGTTGTTCGGTTTCCAACCTTACCGCTGATGGATGAACGGGCAGGCGAACCAGGAAAAAGGTATGGTCTTCATCGAACTCAAATTCGACAGGGGGGGAGCCGTTTTCACGCATGGCTCGGATTATTTTGGGAATACCAGTGGATCGTCCTTCGGTCAGGTCCAACTCTTTTAAGAATTCTCCGATTCTGCGGTTTCTATAACGACGGGAGACGACCTTACCCGCCCGAAGCTGTTCCAGTTTAACAGAACGATCCGGTCCGGGATAGCTGAGCACCACCAGGTCCTCGGGAGAGATGCGAACTTCTACCGGTTCGCGCTCTTCATAGCTGCGGTGATAAATAGCGTTAACCAGGGCTTCTTCAATAGCCGAAAAGGGGAAATTGGCTACCCGGTCTGCCTCGGCCCGTCCGGGGTTTTTCATGACGGTTTCATTCAGATAATTACGCTGAATGTAGGCTAAAGACTCCCGTATCATGCGCGGGAGGGGACCGCGAAAGGTTTTCTCGGTGAATTTATCTCCACCGGGACCTTCGGGAAACCATACTACATCGACCTGTGTAGCCGGGAAAAAACGATGCGGTTCCGGATTGAAGAACAGTAACCCTACATTAAGGGGAAAGAGGGCTTCGTCCGGACCCCCTACTATATTCATCTGCCGCCCCAGGTCCACCAGAGAAAGACGGCGCGATATAGGTGCGAGTTCGCTGCCCACTTCTTTTAAAAAATTCCGGATTAATTCGCGAGAAAGATCCTCTATACGAGCCCTTCGATTTATGCGGTCATCAAAAGGCACTGTTGCGGCTAAGGAAAGCAGCTCTGTCTCATCCGGTCCTTTAGCGCGGACAGTGCTGGAGCCCTTTCGGATGAAATAATCATATTCCTTACCTTCTTTTTTTAATGTTCGTTTAGCTTTATAGGGTCGGGTTTGCCCTCCGGGACACCAGATAATTAAGAACATCTGTCCTTCACTCTGATAAGGGACAATTATGGGATGATAAGGAGGCCTTATAGCCGTATTCCCGAGGTTAAGGATTTCTTTTTGGATGTCATCAATTTTTCCGGGGTCCAATCCGGCCGGAGGAAATACAGGCTGTCCGTTCTTCTCTTTGAGACCTACCATGATATAGCCACCGCCAAGGTTATGGAAATCATTGGCAAAGGCACAAATGGTGTGGAGTATGGGCAGAGGATTCCAACTTTCCTTGAACTCCAGCCGCTCCCATTCGACCAAACGACCCTTGAGGATTTCGTGGATGTTAAAGGGTAATGGCATAGATTTAATCTACTTCAACTGCTTCGGGCATTTGGTTTACCTCCAGAGGATACAGTTTCGAGTATCGTGATCTTTGCTAATGTATGCGGATCAGCTTTCCAAATTATACCGAATTTTCTTGAAGGCATCTATTCGCCTCCTTCTTCAATTTCCCGCCCCATGCGGTATTTGATGTCGTAGTTGATGATGAAGTTGAGCTTTTCATCCGGGAAGCCGTAGTGTTTGGCTAGCATTCACTCCTATTTCGTTCTTCTCAAGCAAGCTGTAATAACTCGTCCGGTTGAAAATGATATGATCAAGGAGTTTGATGCCCAGGATTTCCCCCGTTGGAATCAATGGCGGTTAAAACCTGGCTGGCCACAGACATCACGTCATGCCCTTCAATGCCCCGCCCGAGGAGAATTGCGATAAGCTCCACATCGGACAACGCTTGCGATCCTTTCTTTGCCAGCTTTTCCCTCGGCCTTTCATCCGGTGGAATGTCTTTGACCCGTTTCATCAATTTTCCTTTACAGGTAATAATCTATCTTTTCAAACTTTTCAGGTATTCAACCAGGATATATATTTTAGTGGAAGGGATATCCGTTCCACTGGTTTCGTGAAATTTCTCAATTTGTTTTGCATTTATGATGGCATCCTCAGTTTTGTCTAAGAGAAAAAACACAAAGTCCTTGGAGCCTTTTTTATACCCCGGAATAAATTTTCTGAGATCCGACACAACCAGTTCACAGTTTGATTCATCCAGCGGGGCTTCATAGTGGCGGGTCGTATAGGTAAAGTGAAGCAGCAGCCAAAATTCGAAACAGGGAATCGAAGTGATAGCGTGGATTTTAGCACCGCCTTTGAGACGGACGGAACGTATTTTTTCGAGGGCTCCATCGTAGGTTGTATGTTTGTCCCTGTCAAAAACACAATGGACGTGGTCAAAATCCCAATCTTTATTGAATTCCTCAAGGGCATATTCAACAAGCCTTTTTGGATCAAGGCCCCCTTTTTTATCAGCAATGACCACGTTAGCTCTATTCAAACCAAAATGGTTTATCAGCCATCTAACATAATTAGGCTCTGTCTTTCCTCCCTCGCAGACGATCAATACCCTGTCGTAGGGACTACGACTGGCCATTTTTCGACGGTGCCTTTCGGCCTTGCGTGCTTTTCTTCTGTGAAAGAGGTTATCTGTGCCCATTAAGCCCTCAAATCTTTAATCACCGGCAGAGCTCCATACCGTCCTTTTAAATACCATTTTTCAATAGCCTCTCCCTTCCTGGGGTTGAAATCACTTAGAGGATAAAGTTTGGTGGCATTCTTAAGATCCTTTTCCACAAACCAGATTTGATCGCGACGGAAGAGGTCGGTATCAAGGATGGACGTGTCGTGGGTGGTAAAGACCAACTGGGCATTATTCTTATTGGTCTTTTCATTGTGGAAGTTTTCGATAAGAAAGCGCATTAGGAGAGGGTGTAGACTCGTTCCTAGCTCATCCACGAAGAGAATACGCCCTTTTTCAAGGACATCAAGCCAGGGGCCTGAAAAAGCAAATAGTTTCTGTGTGCCGCCAGATTCTTCGGAAATATGAAAAAGAACCGGTTGGTTGTTATTGTCCCGATGTTGAAAACGGATCAGGTGAACCCCTTTTTCATGTAAATCTCTGACCATTTTCTCTTTCACTTCCGGGGGAATGGTGGAGGGCAGAATTTCCGGCGAAATAGGGATTTTCTTTAACTCAATATCGATCCCGTGAATACTTATATCCGCTGAGTTCATGAATTCCATAATCCGATTTTTGCCCTCATCGGAACCACATTTGTCAATGGTGAACTGAAGATTGATCGTTTCACCCGGGAGAACTACAGAAATTTTTTGTTGATACCAGTTAAAAACCGGCTTTAGTTGTTCGTTGTTAAGCTGAATGGCGGTAGAAAGAAACAGGGCATTCTTTCTCGTGGCTTCTTGCCAGAGTTGCTTGCGTCCGGTAAATTTACTTCCAAAATACCAGTTTTCTTGGTCTGTCTTTTTATCATAGGATCGCTCAAACCAACGCTGCGCCTTTCCTTCCGGATAGGCCAGTAACCATTCCCTTTCTACCCGGAAAGTATTAAGGGCAAAACCGTACTGGTAACGCACCTGATCTTGGATAAAAAACATTTCAAATTCGCAAGGTGCTTCCCTGGTATCAACGGCAAGGGCGAAAGGGGCCACATTAATCTTCTTGCCTTCCTGAAGGGAATGGGAGGTAAGGACAAAGTTTTGCATAAACTGAATCCCCTTAAACAAATTACTTTTTCCTCCCGCATTTGGCCCCAAAATGACTCCTGAGCGCAGCAATTTCGGTAAACCAGCGATACCGGATTCAAGACAATTGGTCTCCTCAAGGCCCCGATAGTACTTACTGGCTGCCATACTAAGGGTCAAAGTTTCCTTGATGGAACGAAAATTCGTTACATTAAATTCGATAAACATGGCTTAATTCCCCTTAAGGTACAATTTAGAGGCAATTATTGCTCATTTTACGCAAATGTCAAGGCTTAATTAGATATATCATCAAATTTAGTTGCAAGATGGCGGTTTAAAAAAACAGCTCTCATAGTACATCTTTTGGGTAGTAACTTCCGTGTGATGGGAATTTGAGCACATAGAATATACTAAATTTATCTGTTTTTTGTTTTGGTTGAAACTTTGGGATGGTTATCGTCAGCCTTTTGGGCTTTGATCCGTTTTAAATGTTCACAGACTCGATCGTTTTTGGGGTCCTGAAGGACAAGTTCGCCGCGGAAGGCTTTGGCCACGATTTACTGGGTAAGTTGGTCTACCCGGGTTTTTGCTTTCTGGTATCGGTCCTCGATCCGGTCGGCCAGGGCAAAAAGTTCTTCCACGCGATGGACGATTTCGTGTTGTTCAGGAAGTGGAGGCAGGGGAACGGTCAATTCGTTTAATATCCATAGCACGGTCCGCCCCCAACCCAGCAACTCTTACCCCGAATTTAAAAACGAAGCGGCTCAACAGGAATTTCAAATATTGATTATTGGTATCATCCACCTTTCGACCAGTTGCCTTAATTCCTCGATACGCCCTCCCGGATCGGAATGGATAAAACAGATTTCATCCGACAAGGCGGCTACCAAAAGATTCCGCTGGCGGGCCAGTTCAACGGTGAACCGGCGTTGTCCTACAGGAAAGGGGGAGAGGATCAACAGCCGCCCCTCTGCCAGTCCTTCCTTCCAATCAGGAGGCACCCGCATTTTTTCCAACGAGCGGGCCGGGCAGATGATGATCGACTGTTTCCCCCGCAGAAGGATACGCAGGCATTCTTTTTCGATTGGGGAATGAAAGCCGCTTATTACGGCTTTTTTGCCGTTGCTCAGACTGCTGGTAAAATTAAAGGCCTTAAGAATCTTCTGACCAGGGCATTTTTTTGAACAGAAGAGAGCTAATTTGGTCTTCTTGAGCAAGTCGAGATTACCGAGTGCAGATAATTGACTGAGTGAGTTATCGGTCAGATGCTCCTTGAGAACAGAAGGATACAGGGTATCGTCCTGCCGTATATTCTTCAAGGTTCCGTAGCCTTCAGGCATCGTTCAGACCCTTTCAGTATTCCATCCACCGCCCTTTTTATTTTTAACACCTATTTATGAAAATAATTTCTAAAAATCTCTAACACCTTTTAATCTCCGAATCGTCCATCAATTTATTGGGTTTAATTTGTGGTTTGCCCTAGGCGTACACAATATTTTTATTTATTTTCAATGAGTTATCTTTATGAATTGTGTCATTTTTGTGTTTGGATTTTGTTGAATTCCTTTAATAACACAATTAATTCAAACCATCTATTAACTAAACTGCAAACCACCTACCGGCTTTAGTTCGACCCTCTACTTTTATTCTATTTTCTCCCTTTAACTCCTTTAACAAACCGTGGATCTGGTACCTGGAAAGAGAGGGTAGGACTTGGGCTAGTTCTTCGAATTTGCATCCCCCTGGTCCGCACTCCTGAAAATGCTTTAGGAGAAGGGCTTTATTAGTCTCTTTGTCTAAGCCCCTTTTGCGCGTATAAACGCCTCTCCTTCCAAGAAATGTATGAAATTGCCTAGAGAGAATATACTTGTTCCGAGTTGATCGCTCTATAATTCCATTCTCCAAAAGAATAGGAATCCTCGACTTATAAAAATCGGGCAATGGATATCCCCAAAAAACGTGATTTAAAATTATAAGATCATGTGTTGTAAAAGAGGCAAGGCGTTGTTGGCCGATTTTTTCTAAAAATCGAATGAAGCGTGGATCCTGAACTTGACCGTGGAGTGTCAAAGAAACTTGATATTCATCGGTGCCCTGAAAATCAGGAAGTGGCTTTCCCTCACGGATACAAGCCTCAAAGATACGGTTTATTCCTTGCCCGGCACGCTCGACCAATCCGCATTTGGCAAAGGCGTCTGCCAAACGTCGATTTCTGGGAAACTGCCGATCAAGAATATTTTCGGGAGTAATCCCCGGTGGGAGCCCGCCAGGACTGACGATCTCTATACGACGAGGAAATTGTCGAATAATAACTGATCCCGCGTGGCGGTAATCACGATGGCTAATGGCGTTCAATATAGCTTCGCGAATAGCACCTTCATTAAAGGTGGAAATATCAAACATGAAAAGACCATCCTGAAAATGTTGCTTTTCATTCCTTAGGCCAATATTATCCCAAAGCTTATCATAATAAGAAAAGAAGCCCTGACGATGTTCCTCTCGTTGTTGGGCTGGACCTGTGGCCTCTACTGAACGGTATTCAAAAATAACCTCTGCCTGCGCCAGGTATCTTCCCAATGAGTTCCGGGCTCCGAAGAGGATCAGGGCGGCATAAGTCAGATGGCCATCGATCATGAGTTCAGCGTCTTCGAGCAGCTTTTCAACGGAAAGTTTTCCAAGTGCCTCGTTGCCTGACCTTTTGATCCATCTTTGACGAAAATCGTTTATAGCCTCTGATATAAGATCGTTTACTGTCACAGCGGGGCACAATTCTGCAGAGAAGTCCGGTCCACCCTCATCAAAAATGCGTTTAAGCATATCCGGAGTCATAGGAACAAGTTCTTCGCCGCCACGCATCCAGTAGGCGCCTTCAATTGGAATAGGCATACCGATTGGTCGCGAGGGAACATGAAAGATAACAACCCGGCCATCAGGATGCTTGATTTCTTCTCCCTCAATACGCAACCTTAATCGATCAATTAATCCGGCCTTTGTCCGTTCCAATGGTTCGAATGTTTGGCAACCAACAACATTCCGGGGCATCTTGTCGGTAACTCCGAGAACCATTTTCCCTCCACCTTCATTGGCAAGTGCAGCGCAATATTTGACCAATTTTTCAAAGTGGAAGTTTTGCTTTGCCTCCTTGAACTCAAGATGTTCGTCTTCTCTGGAATCCATCCACTGTTGTAACTGATTGAGGGAAGTGTTCATTAAGCTACCTCGATTTTAAAATACCAAATAAAATCGTTTTCCCGCTGGCTTTAAACGACACTGCCGGCTTGTTATAGAACTCACAACCAAATGTCCCCTGCCTTCTAAAGAGATAGTTTGAAAATTTAAGGAAACCTTCTTATTCTTCCTCCGCGTCGCCCCGCCCCATGCGGTACTTGATGTCGTAGTTGATGATGAAGTCCAGTTCCTCCTCGGTGAAGTCGTAGTGCCGGGCGAGGACGCAGTCGATTTCGTTGAGGATGGGTATGTTCCTCTTTTCCTTTAGCCGACAGGAAAAGCTTCTTTTATTTTTTCTTCAAAACGTCGAAATGAATCACAACGTCGGAGTTTCGATATATTGGCTTTTTTAATGATCGGGAGGGCATGAATTCGATCTAAATAATTGCTTGTTGGGCTTTTGCTGTTCTCGAATAAGGTTTTCAGGGCGGCTTTTGGATCTCGTACCTTTTCGGGATCTTTATACTTTTTGATCTTAACGGAGTGAGCTTCAGTGGAGAGAAAATTGGAGAGTGCTGCTTCATCGGCAAGCAACCAGGCCTCAATCATTTTATCGATACAGACCAAACGGATACGTTTATCATTTGGTTTTAGCCCAGCTTCTCTTAATGAGGCAAATATTTCCTGGCGATCATCATGCCGGCAGCCCTTTCCCTCGTATTCCCCCCAGTCAGGAAGCAAATCCCAAATGATCATCACCATCCGGTAGCCACTTTCAAGTAATTTCTTGGTAAATTCTCCGCAATCTTGTTTTAAAATAGGCTTCCTGTCCAGTGGAATAACCTCCGTTTCAATATCTTCCCTGATCATTTTGGCCAGAAAGGGAATAACCTGGGTTTCCGCACCCTGTGGGCCGCATTCCACGATGAACCCGATTTTCATTTTTACTTTCCCCTCGACAATCGACCAGTGGTGTACAGCCGCCCCGGGGCGAATTTTTCTGCCCAATTCCGAACTTCTTTATCATCTGCCGGTCTCCTAAAAACCGGATTTCCTGTCTCATCCCTTTCAGCCAGCAGGATAGTTTGAAGTGGGAGCAGGTCCAGGAAATAAGGAGAATGGGTGGTTAAAATAATCTGGCTTTTCCCGCCATGGACCATGGTCTGAATTTCCTCAAGTATCAGATGAAGGGTGCGGGGGTCCAGACCGTTCTCAATTTCCTCCATGACAATGAGCGGAGGCGGTTCGGGGTTCCGTAAAACGGCTAACAGCGCCAGTATGCGGATCGTGCCGGTTGAGATCAACCAACCGGGGATTTCCATTTTCTTTTCTCCCAATTGCTCCCACATCTTCAGATACATGGTCGGCATGATTTCCCGTGTATCCACAGGCTCGATATTCCGGATGTATTCCAAAACAAACTGCATGGATTCAACAATGCCGTTAAAGACTGCGGGGTCTTTTTCCCTGATGTTCAGCAGATATTGAGCGAGGTTGGATCCATCACGGTTTAACATCACTTTCCCGTTGCCGGTCATGGTTTTGGCCTCCGGTCGTCCCATGGGATCGGGCATGAGATTTAAAAATTGCCATCGGCTCACAAAAGCTTTCAATCCCTCGGGCAGGGCGCTCTCCCCTGATTCGACATTTCTAATTTTCCCAAGGCGACCAACTCCGTATTGGGTTTGGCATTTCCCATTAAAATCCCTTTTGAATGTAAGACCCTCAGAGATTTTTCCGGTTTCCTCCTGGATAAAATAGCCGTTCAAACCGGGCCTGGCATTTATCGCCATTTTTGCCTGAAAACTTTCTTGTCTGAATCTACCATTTATCTCAAACTTGATCGGGTTTTCATGGGTATTTCCGTTCAAGCCAAATCCTATTGTCCTATGTCTCACTCGCTTGTTCCAGATATGCTCAAAGCCATACCATCGCTGCATAGCCGTATCCAATCCATCCATGACGATGGAGCGGTAGGTTTCCAGCCCTTCAATCAGACTGCTCTTGCCGGACCCATTATTACCGATCAGGACCGTGAGCGGGGTGAAGGAAACTGCGCCACTTTTCTGGATGGCCTTAAAGTTTTCCAATGTAAAGCTCTTTAGAAAAGGTCCGTATTTCATTTAATCAGTCCTTTCTCTACATTACGAAACGCATTGTGGGCGGCTATTTTGACCGGATCGGGGACCAGGGGGAAGGTGGTCAGGATGTAGGCAAATTCCTCTTCGGTCAGGCCGTAAAGATGGGCGATCAGGCCGTCAAGTTCCGCCCGCAGTCTGCCCCGCTCCACTGGATCAGTCGCCGCTTCATTGTGGCTCTTCAAGCCCACTTCCTTGGCCAGATCATCAAACTCCTGCGTGGTGCAGATTAGCCTTGCTGCGCGTGTAACAATTGGCCAGAAGGCCGGATCCTTTTTAGTCAGGCGAGGCATAGGAACCTGGAATACATAAAACATGTTGCAGTGAGCAGTCACCTTCTGTCTGATGAAGTAGTCGAAGGAGAAGCTGTTTAACAGACTGACTAAAGTAAGCAGTTCAAGAGGATTTTGGGGTGAGGTGGAGGTTATCAAAGTATTCCCGGCAAACACTCTTTGAGGGATTACCGTTGAAATCATGGTGCGTTCGTCTGTGTTTCTGGCAACATCGCGGAAACCGAGGCGATAGTTTTGGTAGGCCATAAGTTGCTTATGGTCCGTCTTCCCTCGTTTCAACTGCGCTGCTCGCCCATCCTTCTCGGATATCCAAAATCGTGGATCAGTGAAGTTATGAATGAACTGATGAATCATCTTGCCTTCAAAAAGAGGCAACCGATCTTTTCCCGCTGCAGTTTTAAAAAGAGAACTGTCATTGGTCATATGAAATTCGGCCGTGAGTTTTAGATTCCAGCAATCTTGAATTTCGTTGCCGAGGGGTGGGAACCGCAGCATCTTTTCCGCAATGAAGATATCTGTTGAATTCTTGAATTCCATAATAGAGAGTGAATCCGGCGATAATCGGCGGACGAGTTCCACCGAAACGTTGATTGCCCCCTCCTGAGGGAAGTGGTCGAGTTCCTGGACATCGAGGCGCATAAAGGCTGCCGGGAAAGTGTCTGTCTGATCGCCTTTCTCAAAAGTGAGAACAAGGAATTTATAACTACGGTGAACCCCCTCAAAAATTTCTTTCCGGTTTTCGAAACAGAAAAGTCCGGTGAGTTTGGTTTGCGTAAAGAGCATTTCCCGAAGCTGTTTTGTACCGAGGTCGGTATAGATGCCACTGGGAATGACAATACCGCAATACCCGCCATCCCGTAGAAGATTGAAGCACAGTTCAGTAAAAAGCTTATAAAGATTTATATCGGTGCCCGCCTTTTTACCCCCGACCAGGCTGATTTGGTTCTGGTATTGTTCTGCAGATCGAAAAAAAGCGCTTACATGGGGGTAATCGCTTAGATATTTTAACCAGGCTTTCCGAATATCCGGGTCTTTTAGAATTTGGGCTTTTTCTTTTTCGAAATCCTTTATATTCATTTTTTTCTTGGTCACCAGATCGGAAAATTCTTCAAAGAATTCCTTGGCATTGGGTTTAAAGATTTCCCAGGGCGGGTTGGTGATGATGGCATCAAATCCGCCGCGCTGGTTAAGAATTTCATCAAATTCAAAACCCCAGTGAAAAGGTTTCAAGACTTCAAGGTCCTCAAATTTTAAGGCCCGCTTGATCGGCTTCCCTTCGGTATTCTTCCTTTCATCCCAGGTGGCCTGCTCGTACTTGATCTTAAGATGATTGAACTCCCCTAGCAGGATATCGTTTAAGATATCAATCGCCGCTTGTTTGTCGGAGGTGATCTTGTCGCGCATGGCCCGCAGATCTTCAGCGTAACTGGTAGCACTTCGGTATAAGCGGATGAGCCTGTTTTTTTCGTCCACCACCTGACGATAGCTCTTCCGAAACAGGTGCATTTGCTTATGATAATTATCGAATTCCTGATCGTTGACCCGCAGGAAACCGATCAGTGAATTGCCGGTCAGGATATTAAAGTCGATGTTCGGTAACGGCTCGAGATCATCCACTGTATCGGCCGCGGCCACCAAGGCCAGAAACAGCCTGAGCTTGGCGATTTCGACCGCTTCCTCCATGATGTCTACGCCGAAGAGGTTTTCGGTGATAATCATTTTTTTTATAAAATAATTGACGCTGGGATGTTTTTTCTTGACGTCCTCTAACCATGATTTAAGATTGCGATCATTTAGAAATTCAATTTTTCCGATAACGGCTGCATAAATATTGATGAGCGTTTTCATAGCAGCAACCAGAAAGGCGGCAGAACCGCAGGCCGGGTCGAGAAGCCGAAGATTGGGCAACACCTGATAAAGTAAATTTCGGCAAAGATCGGCATCCAGATTGAGTAACAAATCTCCAACCGAATCAAACCGTCGTGCCGGTACAATGCCCGGGATACCCGAGGTATTGATGCCGTCCAGGATGAGCTTGTGGATGGTACGCTCGCAAAGGTAAAGGGTGATCTCCGGCCGGGTATAGTAGGCTCCGAAGGCTTTCTGGTTGATATATTTTTCATAAATATATCCGAGGACGTCGGGATTGATTTCATCATCCTGACCTCCTATCGTGTCATTCAAATTCCAGGAATACCGCTCAAATAAAGCAAAGAGATTTTCAAAGGCCCTATCAGGGACAAAAATTTTCGGCCAGCGCTGCTCCACCGGATGAAGGAGGAAGAGCCCACCATTGAGATATTTAATATGGCCAAGCAATGCCCTGGCGGAGACGGACCGGCAATTCGGCCCTTCAAGAGGTTTGGCGAAACCTTCGAAAAATAGAGTTTTAAGGAATTTCAGGTAGTAAAGATCATGGCCTGTTTTCTGCATTTCCAGGAGTTTGTTTTGCATATAACGGCCATCGCCGTTGTCGAGAAAAAACTTCCGTTGAAGGAAGTAAATAAACATAAGACGATTGAGCAGGACCGAAGCATACCAGCGCCGGTCATGTTCGCTATCAATTCCTTCGATGAGTTCCAGAAAGGACAGGTGTTGCCTGTCAAACTCATTATAGAATCTTTTTATAACCCGTTCAATGTCCAGGGCTTCCTTCAGCCGACCGGTCACCTCAAGCAGGGAAATATTTCCGCTTTCATCAAAGTCGCTGATATCGAAGACCATCGAATTCAGTTTGCTTAAGAAAAGATCCCCCGGTTGACCTTTGACATAAATGTGATCACGGGCAATCATTTTTCCGTCCTTGCGCTTGACCCAATACCAAAGACTTTGAGCCCGGCGCTTATCTACGAAGATCAAAAGGTTTTCATGATTTCGGGTGGCTATTTCTTTGTGCAGGGCAGCCCGGGTTTTTGTATCCGGGATTTTTCCGTCTGAGGAGGTTATTTCAAAGGCAACTACCCCGGCCAGTTGGGCCACCTGGCGACGGGTGAATGATCCATCTTTGTAACCCATGGGAACAATCTGCCGGGAGGTGGGATTGGACCAGCCCAGTTCCTCAATAAATAACCTGGAAAAGTCAAAATTTTGAAGGTAATTGCGAGCCCGGTTTAAATTTATAGCCATATCTTGTTCTCAGTTTGGGTATGAAATAATTCGATCAACCAGCATTGCAGCAAAGCTCTTTCAGGCTTAAGAGTTTCCTCTTGTTCAGTTCCCGATAAGCCTCTTTTCTTCTTTTTAATAATTCCTCCGATAATTTTTTATCGGCCAGGATGGCCAGGGTTTCTTTTTCGTCTTCTGAAAAACTTTCCACTGCCCTGATGATCTTAAGGGCCGATAGGTTTTTTGCAATTAGGCTCATGGCCGGACCTCCTGAATTGGTAAACTTTCGAGATTTTATCATAATGGTCTTGAACCGGACAGGAAATTTTGTGGTATTATTTTTCCGCCAGTCCCAAAGAACAGATAATCTGCGGCTCGCTTGGTCTTTCTTCTTCATGAACGATGCAGAGCCGGTCCTCGTCGCGCAAGGCCATGACCAGCCCGGCGAGTTTCTCGTCAGTCACCCCGGCCCGAAGCTGTCGGTTAAGGGTATCAACCGCCGACTGCCGCAGTGGAAAGCGGTAGATATCTTCGATACTTTTGGCCAGCTCCGGCAAGTCAAACAGAGTGCCCTTGACCTGTTCAGCATAACGCTTTAAGCGCTCGTAGGTGCGAAAGCGGCCACCCGAAGGTCGCCCTAATTGACCCCCTATGGATCTTTCTTCAGCGGCAATCAATTCCACTCCCTTGCGGACCAGTTCATGGTGGTTCTCCTGCCGGGAAAGGGCAGGAGTATCCGGCAGGCATTCGGCCGCTTTAAGGATTTCAAATTGTGATTCGGTTACCGGCCGGCCCTCCTGGTCCATCCAGGCCAGGGCGTCGTTTCCCTCGGCGGTTCGCAGATACACCAAGACACCGTGAGGTTTTTTCTCTGTGGCCTGGTGGGGTCTGGTTGAAAAGACGACCGGCGGCAGGGCCGGGATGATCTGCTGCAATTTTGGGTCAAGATCGATGGCGTTTTTCCATATTTGGTAGGCATAAGAAGAAAGGTCCACTTCCGACTCATCATCCCCGTCCAGGATGCCCGCCTTCTCATCGTAAAGGTTATAAAGGGTTTCCCGTTCCTGCTCATCTTCAAAAAAAGCCTCATCGGTGCCGATCACTTCCGCATTTTCATTCAGCCGCTGACGGACCCGAGCCCGCAACCGGATCAGGTTTTCAACCCCTTCGGCCGGCAGGAAGGAATAGCAGAGAATCCTTTCGGATTTCTGCCCGATACGGTCCACCCGTCCGGCGCGCTGGACCAGACGGATAATAGCCCAGGGCAGGTCGAAATTGACGATAATAGGGCAATCCTGAAGGTTCTGCCCTTCGGAGAGGACATCGGTGGCGATCAATACGCGAAGTTCATCTCCCGGTTGAATCCGATCCCTTTTGGCATTGGATTCCGGGCTGAAGCGCCAGGCATAACCGGTTGGGTCTTCGTCCTCCCCGGTGACCTTGGCCATTTTTTCTACACTACGGGTACGTAAATGGTATTCCAGGTAACGGGCCGTATCGGCAAACTGGGTAAAGACCAGGACTTTCTCTTTCGGATGGCGCTTGGTAAGAAGTTCATAGAGGGCCTCAACTTTGGCATCCTTTTTCGGGTCCCAATCCCCGCAACGCAACAGCAAATTGATCAAACTCAAGGCATCTTCGTCCAGATCTTTGGCGAGTGATTTAACGAATAAGTCGGATCGAAGCCATTTGAAACGATTTTTGAGCTGGGTGGCATAGGTTTCGTAAACCTCGGCGGCGCGGGTTTTAAAGTCTTCAACCGCACGAAGGTGTAACGGCCCTTGTCTTTTTTGGAACTCCTCGTCGTTTTGCTCGAACAACTCGGCATTGGCCGTAATATCATCCACGTCTTCGTCATAGTTGCCGCTGTCCAGCAGGCCCGAATCCTGGGTACCCAGAGGCAGAGGTAGATTGTTCTCGATGGCATGAAGAAAAACATGGTTCCGAAGGACATGCCGCTCGATGGACTGCTGAAAGGCCTCCCCGCTGCTTTCCAGACGCTTAAAGAGGTTGGTCCGGCAAAAGCCCATCAGACGCTTACCCGCCCTGGAAAGATCCTGGAGCTGTCTGGCCTCGATCGGCGTGGGTGGTCTGTGGGGGGTGGCGGCGATATAGTTCCCCAACCCATAACGGGGAAGTTTGAGACAGTTGATGGCCTCTACCACATCCGGTGCGTAAAGGCGGGCATATTGGTCCGAAGGATCTGTTTCATCAACCTTGAATTTTATGGTCTTGGGGATCCGTTCGGGAAAAAAGGATCGGGTCCCATCTTCGAAAGTCAGATACTTCCGTTTTGTGGCCGGATCGGTGTCGGCATAGTTGTCCTGAATAAAACTCCGTGTCCGCCTGACCATGTAGAGCCGCATCAGCTCCCGCCAGTCGTCGGCGTATTCGCTCTTTTCGAAGGCGGCGATGGAGCGAACCGGGCACTGGTGGCGGCGGATAAACTCGGTTTCCCCCAAATCCCGGAGCAGCCTTTCAGGACGAATCCCCAGGTCCTGGTCCTCTGTCACAAACAAACGAAGTTGACTGGAAAGATCGAGATAGGTTTTGTTATATGGTGTAGCCGAAAGCAAAATGCATTTGCTCTCGTTTTCCTGAATGTATTCCTGGATCGCCCGATAGCGTTTCCCTTCCCGGTTCCGGAGATTCTGGCTCTCATCAATAAGGACCACCCGGTAGCGTCTAAGTTCAGGCAATTCACGGACGGCCCTGGTTAAAGAAAGCACTTTGGCCAGCAAGCGGTATTCGGCCACATAGTCTTCCCACATTTTCACCAAATTTCTCGGGCAGAGGATTAGTGTCTCGGTGTAGTGGTCCTCCTGGAAGATTTTAGCCAGAGCGGTAGCCATCAGGGTCTTCCCCAGACCGACCACATCGCCGATAAGCACCCCGCCACGTTTGTTGAGATGATGGGCGGCAATTTTGACCGCGGCCACCTGATAATCGAAAAGGCGGCGGCCGAACTCCGGGGGAATCCGAAACTCCGTCAACCCGGTCCGGGCTTCCTGAGCCAGATGATAGGCCATTTTTATGAAAATTTGATAGGGAGGAATAGGCTCTTCCCGAGCCCAGCTTTTTTCGATGACCTGGATAAGGTCGTCGGAGATGTCCAGGCAAAAACGGTCATTCCAGCGATCCTCAAACCATTGGGCCAATTTCCGGCAGGCATCGTAGTCGAGAACATCCACATTCAGTTCACCCTGGCGTGAAAGACCGGCCAAAGTCAGGTTACTGCTGCCCAGGTAGCTGACAATGGGATTGATGGGGTCCGGGCGGAAAAGCAGATAAAGTTTGGCATGCAAGGGATGGCGAAGGAAAAGTTTAACGATGACCTTTTGGGCCTTAATCTGGGCTGCCAGCCGCCGCAGACCGGCCTCATCTTCGTTGGTGGGGACTCCGATGGTTAATTGCTCATGAAAATCCTGGGCCAATCTTTTTTTCAGGCGGAGGGCCGTTTGGTTGTCTATGGTGTCTTGTTTCCTGGTGAGACTGAAAGCCATCCGAATATCTTCCTGCGGCAGTCGCTGCATCCCTACCAGTAGACGGCAGCAACGGTCATCCCCTCCGGCCCATTTTTCAATGTAGGTGTCCAGTTCCTTCCATCCTCGAAGATTGAAATAGCCCACGGAAAAATCGGCATGGTCGGCCAGATTAAGGGTTTCCTGAAGGGCAGGGAGGAGCTTTTGGTCAATGTTGTCAAAGATACGGGGCATAGCAGGCTCTTACTTATTTTTTTTTCGGGCCATTAGCAGTTCCTGTCTTATGAATATTAGATGATTCTTTCCCCGGTGGTAATAATCTCTTTTATGTAAGGGTTGGTTTCATCAAAATCCGATCTGGCGAAGGAGTGCGGTTCAATACGCAAATCTATTTTTTTGGTCAGTTTCATGAGTTGGACGTCTTCATTGAAGCCGTCGATGTCGTCCTTATCCCAAAAAACGGCCAGATCAATATCACTGTTATCATGATAGGTCCCTTTGGCAACAGACCCATAAAGATAAATCCGCCAGATAGGTATTTGATTCTTCTGAAGGTGCTCGATATATTGTCTAACCGTCTGCAAGATTACTTTTTTATTTCTTTTAATAGCCATCGCCGGAACTCCTTTATTTTAAGAAGGTATTTTTCAGTAAATGATCGGGTGGATTTCTTCTGGAACCTTTGTTTGTAATCAGGATATCGAGAACTAATGTTGAAAGTAGTCACTTCCAGCAGAAAATTCTCCTGATCATCGTTTAAGGGCAGTTCGGCCATTTGAGCAATTTTTAATAATTGATGTGTATAGGGGACATCAAACCCTTTCTTTTTTATCAAATAGGCCTTTAATAATTTTTCCAACACCAAATGACCAATAAACAAGGACCATCCAAAGTGACCGTTGTCGAACAGACTTTCCATCACCCGATAATCCTGGTTAGCGGATTTGACCCAATATCGGATAATTTCATCTTTGGTCAAAGTTGGCCTCCTTTGCGTTTTCAATGAATCTTCTTATGGTTTTCTTCGCATCCCAGGGATCAGTGATTTCCAGAAAGGCCCCCCCTACCGAATCCGCCATGATTTGGAAAAAAGTAGGCGCTGACCCGGCGGATTTCGACGATCTCGTCGGTTATACCTGCTTCGGTAAAACGAAAATGACGATTGGGTTCTTTGAAAGGAGAATTGATAACAGGGTTTTCAATGATGACCTGTTTCACTTGTCAGGCTCCGGGAAAAGGTTTAAAGAAAGAAACAAACAAGCATAATACTTTTTTTATAACTCCCCGGTTCGGAAAGTCAAGTTAAATCATTTATTTAAAAATAATTGGGATTGAAAAATTCCTCTCCTACCCGTATAATATCTAACCAAAGCTATTTGAAATTGCGTTTTTAAACCGGTCCACCGGGATCAGTGGACGTGTTCAATTTTCAGAAGCGGTTGATCCTGATTTATTAAAAAGTTATGGATAAATCCGCAGATTCGGAGCCTAAGCGACTAATACGACTTAAAAGGAGGGACGACATGAAACACAAAAAAAACCGCGATCTGGAGAAGGCCTATCCCAAAGCCCAGTTTATCGCCAAGCTGCGCCGATTGGCCGACACCCTGGAAGCGGAAAAAATTTTTTCCATCCAGATTTCCGGGGAACGCCTCTTTGTCCCCAAAACGGCCATCGTCAACATCGAGCACGAACGGGAAGGGAAATGGGAAGAGGTGGAATTCCAGATCAAATGGAAAAGGGAATAAATTAACAGGTCGCTGAAAAAAGCCCATTTACTGCGTTGCCCTCATCTTTCGTCACTGCGGCGTATTTCGACATACGCCTCATTCCTCAAGATTTCGGGCGCCTTGTCTCTGGACCTTTTTG
>JBFMBU010000234.1:0-15618 GCA_040755035.1 Thermodesulfobacteriota bacterium | reverse complement strand
CCTTGACCAGGGATCGGATTCGATCGATAAACCGTTTTCGATCTTCCTCATCCCGGAATATAGGGCTTCCCTCTATCCCCCTGACCATGACATGGTGCAGGGTTCCGGGGACATCTAAACGTGCTTTTCGAGGCATTCCTGATTTCTACTCCATTTTTATTTCCCTGTCAAATAGTTACTGACTTGAATGAACAACGTCCCCCTAACTCAGGGACAAAAGCCAAAAAAGGAGAGCAGGGGTTTGTCAGCCGCTTCAGCGGCCAGTCCGCTGGAAGAAACTGGTTGGGGGGAGCGGGAAAATAGCACGATTCCGGAATAATGGCCCCAACGCCCCGGCTGACTTGCCGGGCCTTTCCCGGTCAAGTCCAGCCGGTTGTTATGGTTGCCTTTTTGACATTCGAGCAAAATGAATTCCTGTATCACCTACGAGGTATTGAAGATGATTAACAACATCATTATAAAGATTTACAAATGGAAATTGGGGGCTTTTAATCTCTTCTTGATTAAGTTGAGAAACAAGTCCACCCATATTTTTAAAATCTGTTGCCGATTGGTCAATAATATTTTTTACTGCTGCATGGCGTTCTTGGTCAAAATCCTCTGGATATGGCAAGCAAAAAGAGGCCCAAACGTTTGTACTTGCAGAGTAATACCAAAGAGCAACATAGGCCAAGGAAATTTCCTGCCTAAATTTATTGGTATCACTGGTGACTTGGCTTGGAGGGAGAAATTTGAGAGCGATCTCCGGGAGGCTGCGGAGAGTAATGGCCAAAAACTCCGTGGCTTGAGCGGCATCATTCCGTGGAGTAGTGGCGAAGCGAGCGAGCCTATCTGTGACTTTGGCATTCAAAGTTTGCAAGGTTTCGACCTGTGCCTTAATACCACTAAGTGCAACCTCAACCCTTCGCTCGGTCTCGTTGCCCTTAGAATAAAAGTACATGGCTTGCCAAATAGCAATGATTGCCAAGACGATAGAAACAGAACCGGATATAATACTAATGGTTTCCATAATGTCCTCCCAAAGCCATAACAAGTTATTCAAAAGTTTTTCTGGATAGCAACACAACCCAGGATTTCCTTCTGGATATGGACAATAGCAATTTAGGTTGTCTGCCTTGTTGGTTAGTCCTAACTGTTTAATATTTTTAGTATATTATTATTGTTCTTTCGTGTTCTCTTTTCGAATATCCTAACATTTTTCAGGATATACGGAAATAGGAATAATCATCGCCGGTCATTATTCCGGATCATAAATAATAATTGATGGACCAAAATTATTAAAAAAGGGATTTTAAAACAGAAGGAGGTCTTAGTCATGGGAAATAACCGGGAGTTATTGGCGAAGGCAACGGATGTCTTTTCTGGTGGATCTGTTGGGATATGGATCAGAGCCATGGATTTCCTCAAGATCAATTTGAGATGGGGTTCCGGGAAAAGACTTATGGGGGAGATTATAGCTTAACAGTTTAATATGTCAACCAAAATTATCCGGATGCCATAAATTTTATTCAACACTGGAACAACGTACCCGTGCCCTCTAGATGGTCAGGAAAGGGCCGTTATAATCCCTAAGGACATTGAAACCAAGGTCGGACAAAAAATTTTTCCCTTTGATACCCTTCGGTTCCTCTGGATTTCTGACTCTGAGAAGGTAACACAAAAGACCGGTATCCAGTAGGGACTTTTCGAATATCGTTGTTTTCAGTAATCTCCGGATGGTGTATAGAAATAGGTAAGCCACAACGGGACACCCTAAGCGAAAAACAAAGGAATTTGAAAATGAAAATCTTGCTGGTTACCTTTGGATCACGGGGTGATGTGCAACCCGTGTTGGCTCTGGCTTTGGCCATTCAAGACAGGGGGCATGAAGTGCTTTTGGTCGGTCCGCCGGAAAGGGCGACCTGGGCCCAAGAATACGGGTGCCCCTACCGGCCGCTGGGGGGAAATCTGACGGCCTTTATTGACGGTATACCTCAGGCCCACACCCTGACCGCCGCTCTCCGTTTTGTTGCTTTTGTTTATAGGGAGGTGCGTGAACAGTTTGAACGGCTTCACGAAATTCTCGAGGGGGCCGATCTGGTCATCGGCGCCTCCCTGGTTTTCGCCCTTTCCTCCGTGGCCGAGCAGATGGGGGTCCCTTATCGTTATCTGGCCTTTTGTCCCCAGATACTGCCTTCTGCTTATCATCCCTTTCCGGCCTTTAAGACCCAGCGTTTTCCCTCAGGGCTGAACCGGCTGACCTGGAAGGGGATGCATACCCTGGACCGGATCGGGCTTTCCCGCCTGGTCAATAACTGGAGGAAACAGGCAGGACTTATGGCCTTGCAGGACCCCTGGTCCCATTTTGTAGGAGATAAGGTGATCGTGGCCTCTGATCCGGAACTGGCCGGTCTGCCCCCGGACCTGGAAACCCGGGCGGATCAAACCGGATATTTGCATTTGCGTCAATCCCGGCCCTCTAATCCCGTACTGGAGAAATTTTTTGAATCGGGCCTGCCGCCGGTGTTTGCCGGTTTTGGAAGTATGCCGAAAAAGGACCAGGCCCGAAATGTCTCCCTGATGGTGAAAGCGGCCCGTTTAAATGGTCAACGGATCATTATCAATAAATTCTGGGACGAACCTTCGGAATATTCCGGGGAGAAGGATGTCTTTTTTCTGAAAGGTTATCCGCATCTGGAACTCTTTCCTAAGGTCAGTATGGTGATCCATCACGGCGGGGCCGGGACCACGGCCTCTTCGGCCATCAGCGGTGTCCCCCAAATAATCGTCCCTCATATATTGGACCAGTATTATTGGGGAGAGCGAATTTATCGTGCCCGGCTGGGGCCGAAACCCATCCGACGTTCCAGGTTGTCGGCTCGAAACCTCGGTCAGGCCATCCAAGAATGTTTAAGCGATAACCGGATGCGGCTGAAGGCCGGGGAGATTTCCTGCCGGATACGGGACCGGGACAGTTTGGGCTTGACTGTTGATGCACTTTCTTTATGATAGATCCGTTTTGCGCTTTTATGGATGCGGCGAAGCCTAAAAAAGATTTTAGGGAGGTAAGGAGTCAAGGGGTCAGGGAAAAGGGCGCGCTGCCGTTGCTTGGTCAGGCATCATTTGGCCGAAAGCCGACAGGGTCTTTTCCAGGCATTATATTGTGCCGGGGAAAAATCGTTCCGCAGTTGTCCCACCTTTGTCAAGGACCATGGAGAACAGGTGGCAAAAAATCTATTTTCGTGTTAAAGACAGGATAATCAGGGAGGTCTGAAATGGAAAAGATCGAATTGGAACCGGGCCGGGTCCCTTATCCCATGCCCTGTTCCCTGGTTGGGGCCAATGTTAACGGAAAACCGAACTACCTGGCTATCGCCTGGTTTACCATGGCCAATCCCTCTCCGCCTTATGCGCTGGTGGCCATGAACAAGGCCCATTATACCAATCTGGGAGTAAAGGAGAACGGGACCTTCAGTATTAATATCCCTTCCACCGAATTGGCCGAGCGGATGGACTACTGCGGGCTGGTGACCGGGTTTAAAACCGATAAATCGAAGATTTTTGAAACTTTCTATGGTAAACTTCAGACCGCGCCCATGATCCGGGAGTGCGCCTGCAATGTGGAGTGCAAACTGGTCCGGACCGTGGATCTTCCCAAGGAAGAGCTGTTCATCGGGGAAATTACGGGCGTTTACAGCGAGGAACGCTTTCTGACCGAGGGGGTACCGGATTTACGAAAAATCAATCCCCTTCTGCTGCTCCAGGGACAACGGAAGTATGCGACTATCGGGGGTGATATCGGCCCGGCCTGGGAAATGGGAAAAGGGTTGAAGAAGGAGGAAGGATGAAAGGCAACTTGCTGATCATACATCCCCGGGACAATGTGGGGGTGGCTTTGATTTTGATTGGGGCCGGGGAACAGGTGTCCGGGGAAGGGCTGGGTGGATTTTCGGCCCTGGAAGAGATTCCGGCCAGCCACAAGATAGCTCTAGGCGATATCGCTCAAGGCGAAGAAATCATCAAATACGGGGAGACGGTAGCGGTTGCTATCCGGCCCATCAAAAAAGGGGAGTGGGTCCATACCCATAATTTGGAAAGTAAGCGATGGAAAAGGTGAAAAAGGATAACCCAGAATGGAATTAAAATTAACCGGATATCAAAGAGCGGACGGAAGGTTCGGGGTCCGCAACCAGGTACTGGTGCTGCCCACGGTTTCCTGCGTCAACGGGGTGGTCAACCGCATTGGCCGGGAGGTCCCGGAGGTGATTTTTGCCCCTCATCCCCATGGCTGCGGCCGGGGTGGAAGGCGGGATATGGAAATTTTATTCCGTATCCTGAGCGGTATGATCCTTCATCCCAACGTGGGCGGGGTGGTGCTGATCGGGTTGGGTTGTGAGGTTTCCAATACCAGGCGGCTCCTTCCCCTGATCGAAAAATCCGGAAAACCCATTGAAGTGTTCAATGTTCAGGAAGACGGGGGATCTCTGGCAACGACCCGGAAAGGGGTCGAGGCCGCTCGCCGTCTTTTAACAGCCATCAGTAATCAACCCCGGGAGGCCATGCCCTGGGATCGGTTATTGGTGGGCCTGGAATGCGGAGGATCGGACGCCATGTCCGGGGTGACGGCCAATGTGGCTATGGGCGCGGTGTCGGACTTATTAGTGGAGAAAGGGGCCACGGTCATGTTCGGTGAAAATACGGAAATGATCGGGACGGCCCATGTCCTGGCCCGACGGGCCAAGAACGCCGAGGTGGCCAAAAAGATTGAAGACATGATCGACCGGGCGGAAAGGACCGCCCGGGAGGTTATGGGCGATTTGGCCGGTTTGATTATCTCTCCCGGCAATATGGACGGCGGTATGAGTACCATCGCTGAAAAATCCATGGGCTGTATCTTCAAAGGCGGGACCGGCACCATCCATCAGGTCGTGGATTATGGCGAAGTCCCCACCGAACACGGGTTAATTCTACAGGACGGCCCCGGTTATGATGGGGACTCCATGGCCGGGTTGGCGGCCAGCGGGGCACAGGTCCTGTTTTTTTCCACCGGCCGGGGGACACCGGTTGGCTTCCCGGCCGTACCGGTTATCAAGGTAGCCAGCAACAGCCGGGTTTACAAAGCCATGCCGGACGATATGGACGTCAATGCCGGGAGCCTGGTGGAGGGAAGGTCCCTATCGGATCTGAGATCGGAGATGGTGGAACTGATGGTCCGGGTCGTAAATGGCGAAAAGACCCTGGCCGAGGCCAATGGCATGGATGTTTTTACCTTTATGACGGTCAATCCGCCTTTTTAATGGCTTGGGCTACTTTACCGGTTTTCATGAAGAATACCTGTTTGATTGCCGTTACACTCCATAGAAAAAGGGACGAAGGTCCAGGATATTTGAACTTCGAAAAAGTATCCGAGGTTCTGCCGCCTTGCCCGTAGGATTTTTCCTACATCCTACGATCCTTTTATTACGGAGAAACCCGTCATTTTTCCAACAGGTATTTGGAATCATCTGTTAAATAGCGTAATTTCAATTAGTTATATTTATTGTGGAATAGGTATGATTCTTGCAATAAAAACAGAAAGAATCCTTTATATTCAAGGGGACCGTACCGGATATTTTTCATGAACGGTAAAATGAAATCGAAAAAACAGTACTAATTTCTTCACTGGCCTAAATAATGTAAGGAGGATTTCTGGGACTGATATGAAATTAACTCATCGGGATTTCGCGCTTTTTTCCTGCTTCAGATTCAAAGGGTTCTTCCCTTCCATATCGGGATTCATTCTTTTCTTGGTTCTTTCTTTTTTTTGGGTTTCAAATAGTCATTGTGCACAGGTTACCTTAGCCTGGGACCCCAACAGGGAAATGGATCTGGCCGGATATAAAATCTATTACGGCACCTCCTCCCGAACATATCAGTATACCATTGATGTCGGCAATGTCACCTCCTACAGCCTGGGAGGCCTCAATTCCCGCATGTCATATTATATTGCCGCCACCGCTTATAATACGCATGGTATAGAAAGCGGTTTTTCAAATGAAGTGGTTTATTCCGGGGTTTATTCCCTGCCCGTTTGTACCTATATCTTATCTCCCTCAAGCGCCTCTTTTTCCGCCTCCGGCGGGTCGGGTACGGTGACTATTACCACCCAATCAGGCTGTAATTGGACAACATCCTCTTCAGGTTCCTGGGTGGCGGTTACTTCCGGGTCCGGATTAGGGACCGGGACCGTGCGCTATTCGGTTGCACCCAATCCCAAGACCGGCACCCGTGTGGCCAGTCTGACCGTTGCCGGGAATGTATTTACTGTTACCGAAGCCGGGCAGACCTTTTCCGGGGTCATAGCGGATGCCGGAGCCGGCGGGACCATATCCCCTTCCGGGCCGACCGTCCTCCAGCCCGGGCAGAGGCAACCCTACACCATTACTCCCCAAAAGGGATTCAAGATCGCCGATGTGGTCGTGGACGGAGTCTCTAAAGGAGCTATCACCTCCTACACCTTTTCCTCCACGGGAACCACTCATACCATATCTGCTTCTTTCGTTCCTGTCTCTTCTTCGATTCTTCCTATAGAGAATAAAGAAGGGGGAAAGGGCGGCACATCGGAATCCCAGGGAAAAACAAAAACCGTTTCCAGCCTTCAATCCCTCCCAAGCCCGTCGACCGGAGGCACTGCTCTTTCTGCAGCAAAAGAGGGTCCGAAAGGTTACACCACTCCGTCTCCTTTATCTACCTTGCCGGAGGGGTTGTCCGATCGCTCCGAACAAACAAAATCTGTGCCCAATTATACAGCAATGATAAAAGAACCACAGGATTCGACCCATAGCGACCCCTTCAAACCGGGGAGCTTGCCATCGGTTTCAACTCCTATTCTCCCTTCTGCGAATGAAACCGTTAATGCGGGGCTTCTAACCGTTACCAATAAGGATTTTTTCCAAAAAATGGCGGAGGGAGACCTTCTCTGGAGGCACAACCGTACAGGCCAGATAGCCGTCTGGGTCATGAATGGGCTCAAGCCCACGGAATCGCTGGTGGTGGCTGATTACCCGGACCTGAACTGGAAGCTCGCCGGCAGAGGAGATTTTAACCACGACGGTAAAAAGGACCTTCTCTGGAGGCATGGTCAAACGGGTCAATTAGCCGTTTGGTTAATGAATGGGTTTAAGCCCACACAATCGCTGGTGGTGGCTGATTATCCGGATCTGAACTGGAAGATCGCCGGGACCGGAGACTTCAACCAAGACGGTAAAACGGATATTCTCTGGAGACACGACCGCAGCGGTCAGGTTGCGGTCTGGCTAATGAACGGAGTGAAGCCTCTTGGGACAGAGATCGTGGCCGATTACCCGGACCTGACCTGGAAAATTGCAGCCACAGGAGATTTCAACGGCGATGGTAAGACGGATATCCTCTGGAGACACTCTCTCACCGGTCAGGTCACAACCTTGCTTATGAACGGTGTGAAACCGGGCAGGACCGAAGTGGTAGCCGAAAACCCGGATTTGCATTGGATGATTGTCGGGACCGGAGACTATAGCCAGGACGGCAAGACCGATATACTCTGGAGGCACAGCCGTAGCGGCCGGATTGAGGTTTGGCCTTTAAAAGGATTGAAACCGGACAAAGCGATTTTGTTGGCCAATTACCCGGACCTGAATTGGGAGATTGTCGGGCCCTAATCTTTTCGATAAAGGCCCTGCATCTTCAGTAGCTTCCTGCCTTCCTTTTTATTACTTCTTTTTCCCCCGGTCCTTTATTCATTACTTAAGGACCGGGTCTTCTCTACCTGACTTCCTGCCAAACTAAATTGTTTTGATTTCAAAGTCATCGCCGGAAAATGCAAAATTCGTCAGGAAATAACACTATTTGACGGCAGGAGAAAGAGGGGGGGCAACTACATTTAAATAAAATCAATAAGTTATTTAGAATAATCCCGGGGCACACTCCTTGCAATAAAAAAAGAAAAATGTCTGAAAAAGGCAAACCACTCGAAAGGGTGGGACGCAAAGCCACTGGCCTAAGTTCCAAAACAACAGGGATACGGCAGCAGGGTTTCCAGGCACAGCATCCTTATGCTGTGACTTAGGAAAAAATTCACCGCATGAGGATGTTCGTATGAAAAGGACGTTAAACCATCCAGTTATTCGCTTAAGAAAAAAAGAGTTTTTTTTAAAAAATTTTGGCTTTGCCCTTCTCCTTCTCCTGTTTTTCCTGGCTTTTTCCGTCCAACACGCCCAAGGCGCAGAAGTTTCCCTGGCCTGGGAACCTAATAGTGAACCGGACCTGGCCGGTTACAATGTATATTATGGAACCTCATCCGGGACCTATCAGTGGGTGGTGGATGTGGGAAATGTCACCACCTATACCTTAACCAACCTTAGTTTTAATGACACCTATTATATTGCCGCAACGGCTTATAATACCCAGGGGTTAGAAAGCGGCTACTCAAATGAAGTCGTTTATACCGCCGAATCCTGTAGTTATGTAATTTCTCCTGCCAGTGCCTCCTTTCCTGCTTCCGGTGGTTCCGGGAGCGTAACCGTTACCACTCAGGCCGGGTGCAATTGGGGGACCTCGTCTTCGACCTCTTGGCTGACGGTTCATTCCGGTTCGGGCATTGGGAGCGGGGTAATGACTTATTCGGTGGCGGCCAACAGCGGAGGAACCCGTTTGGCCAGTCTGACCGTTGCCGGAAATGTTTTCACCCTTACCCAGTCCGGGGTGGCGGTCTATACCATCACTTCCACTGCCGGTAGTGGGGGGACTATTTCGCCCTCGGGAGGGATCAGCGTCCCATCCGGCGGCAGTCAGACCTTTACCATCACCCCCAATGCCGGCTATAAAATTACCGAAGTGATCGTGGACGGAGAGGCAAAAGGGGTGGTATCTTCCTACACCTTTTCCGGAGTGAACGCCAATCACGCTATTTCCGCGACCTTCAGTTCCACGGTGCGTCAAATTCCTCCGATAGACGATAAAAAAGATAAACGGGGGAAAGCCAAGACGGTTTTCCCCATTGGGGACACGGTGGTGAAAAAAGGTCCGGTTCCAACATCCCGAGTTCAAACCTTTTCCACCTCCTCCGGGCCGGGCAACTCCACCTCATCGGCCTCTGTTAACCCTTCCCTTTCAAACGTGAAAAGCCTTTCAAACGTCTTCATCGGAAAACAAAGTTTTGATTCGGGAGCGGGTCGGGGATCATCCCAAAATTCCGCCCCTACCGGGTCAGGAATCTCATCTTATCCGGAAACCAGCGGCCTGATCTCCAGCGTTGGTTTGAACGGTTTCAGGAAAGAAACCTTTGGCTTCGAAATGGAAAAAAGGGCGGCGGTCGCTGATCCTATTTTTTATCCCATCGAAGATAGGCAAGCGGCAGAGGTTACTTTCCCTGCCGCGAACGAGAAAAAGCCCCTTCAGCCGGTAAAAAACAGCAGCGTAGGAAGGCTCATGGTTAAGGTCTTGAATGGCATTACCTATGTGTATTCAGAAGGGGCCAGGGACCTCCCCGACGGTGAGGAGGAGAGGTAAGGGGTGGAGGTCAGCAACCAACAAGGCCGGAAGGTATTCCGGCAGGTTAGGCTTTCAAAGAGATGAGGGCCGTCAGGGCTTGAATCTCTTTGGGGGTTAAAGGTCGCAGTTGCCCCTGGGGCAGACGGCCTAATTCCAAAGGGCCTAAGGCCACCCGTTTGAGGGTCAGTACCGGGTGGCCAACAGCGGCCAGCATATTTTTAACCTGGTGTTTTTCCCCCTCCCGGATGGTAATCAGCAGCCAGGAGCGGTCTTCCCCGTTTTTTAATCTTTCCCAGTCGGCCCGATGGCTTTTCCCGCCGGGCAATTCAATCCCTGCCTGAAGGCGAAATAATTCTTCGTCTGTGGGTGTGCCCTGAACTTTGACCCGATATGTTTTCGGAATTTGAAAACGTGGGTGTTGCAGGGTTTGGGCCAGTATTCCGTCATTGGTCAGGAGCATCAATCCCTCAGCGTCCCAATCCAGCCTGCCGACAGGAAAGAGACGCTCCCGGATCTGAGCCTGGGATAAAAAGTCTTTGACCGTAGGTCGTCCCCGGGGGTCGTGCAGGGTTGAGAGGACCCGTTTGGGTTTGTGGAACAGAAAATAGGTCTTCGTTTCCGGGGCGGATAAAAGTCGGCCGTCCACTTCAATCCGGTGGGCCGAAGGCTCCCATTTATTCCCCAATTGGGTGACGATACGACCATCGACCTTTATCCGACCTTGACGAATCAGCTCTTCCGCCTTACGACGGGAAGCTACCCCGGATTCGGCCAGGATACGCTGCAATCTGAGGGGTGGCCTGCTTTGTAGATCGGCTTCAGGGGGAGGAGCCCCCGGTGAACCCGCTCTATTCATCCGCTTGGATGGTTGAATCCGCTTCGTTTTCACTTAAATCGGCGTTCAGGGCTTTAATCTCTTCCAAAGAAGGAAGTGCGGAAAGGTTTTTTAACTCGAACAATTCCAGAAAATGTTGGGTGGTCCCGTAAAGGATAGGGCGACCGGGGATTTCTTTGCGCCCGACAATGCGAATCAGGTTTTTTTCCAAAAGGGTCCGAACGATCCCATCTACTTCCACACCGCGGAGGTGTTCCATTTCTCCCCTGGTCACCGGCTGTTTGTAGGCGACTATGGCCAGGGTTTCCAAGGCAGCCCTGCTCAGACGTGCCGGGGTGACTTTTTTAAGACGTTTAATCCATTCACTGAAACGGGGTTTGGTCCGAAACTGGAAGCCATCGGCCACTTCCTGAAGGTACAGACCCCGTTCCGGATTTTCATATTCTTTTATCAGCAGGGCAAGAGCGGCTTCTATCTCTTTTTTGGGGAAACTGTCCTCCACCACCTCCATTATTTTTTTTAGCCCCAGCGGGGTGGGGGAGACAAAGATCAATGCTTCGAGAAGGGGTTTGATTTCGTTCATAGCAGTCCGTAGCGAATAAGTGAGTTAGAATATTTCATCATAGCCTTTTCTTGTTCTTTTCAAGTAATCGTTGCCGGCGGAAGAAAATCATAGATCAGGATATTCCCTCCTTGAATTTCCTGGTAAATAACGATTTTTTGTTGTTTGGCCAGTTCCAGCAGGGCCAGGAAAGCCAGGATCAATGCTGAACGGCTGACCTGAGCGGGTAACAGTTCGTCCAGGAGGATCCGCCCCATCTGCTTCAGTTTCAGGAGAATTTCTTCCATCTTGTTTTCAATAGGGACCAGGGGACTGGGAAGAGCCACAAAGGGTTCTTCCTTGCGCTCCAATAGTATCTTCCGGACCGCATCCATCAATTCGAAAAGACCCACCCGGATCACGCCGGGTTCTTTTTCTTCCATTTCCTTGGCCAGGAAGTCCCGGGTAAAGACATCCCGGAAGAGCAGGGGTCTCAGTTTCAGTTGTTCGGCCGCTTCCTTGAGCTGCAGATATTCCAGGAGGGGGCGGGTCAGCTCCATCCTCGGGTCCTCTTCCTCTTCATCTTCCGGGGGTCTGGGCAGGAGCATACGGGATTTGATATGAATCAGGGTGGCGGCCATGACCAGAAAATTTCCGGCGATGTTGATGTTCAGCTCCTTCATCAGCTCCAGATATTCCAGATACTGTTCGGTTATTACAGCGATAGGGATATCATAAATATCCATCTCGTTTTTCCGAATCAGGTGGATTAAAAGGTCCAGGGGGCCTTCAAAAATATCCAGTTTAACGTTATAATCCATTGCGAAAATCTAAAATCCGATAGCCTGCCGTACTTCTTCCATGGTTTTCTGAGCAAAGGCCCGGGCTCGCCGGTTGCCCTCATCCAGCACGGCCCGGACCTGTTCCTGGTTTCGTTCCCAATATTCCCGTTGCTCCTTTATCGGTTTCAAGGCCTCCAGCACCTGCTCAATGAGCCATTTTTTGCAATCCACACAGCCTATTCCCGCTGTGGGACATTCCCGTTCAATCTCCTGAATCCTTTCCCCGGGCGAATAAATTTTATGGAGGGGGAAGAGGTTGCAGACTTCCGGATTCCCGGGGTCTTTGCGCCGGGCTCTTTGGGGGTCCGTGACCATTTGAGACAGTTTTTGACGGATATCCTCCAGGGAGTCGGAAAGGAAAACGGCGTTGTCATAACTTTTGCTCATTTTTCGACCGTCCAGACCGGGGAGCTTGGGGGTTTCGGTAAGAAGAACTTCCGGAACGGGGAAAACCTCCTCATAGAGAAAATTAAAACGACGGGCGATTTCCCGGGTCAATTCCACATGCGGGGCCTGATCGATTCCCACCGGGACGGCATGAGCCTTGTACATCATGATATCGGCGGCCTGCAAAACCGGGTAACCAAGAAAGCCGTAAGTGCCGATGTCCTTGTTTTCCAGCTCCTGCTGTTGTTCCTTGTAGGTCGGATTTCTTTCCAACCAGCCTAAAGGAGTGATCATGGAAAGCAACAAATGCAGCTCGGCATGCTCTTTTACCGCTGATTGTAAAAAGAAGGTGCTGATTTCGGGGTCCAGACCGACACTGATCCAATCAATGACCATGTCCGATATATTTTCGTGAATAGCCTCGGGTTTTTTATATTCGGTGGTCAGGGCATGCCAGTCGGCAATAAAAAAGAAACAGCGGTAGTCGATCTGTAATTCTTTCCAGTTCAGCAGGGCCCCGTGCAGGTTCCCCAGATGTAATTTCCCGGTAGGGCGCATGCCGCTCAAAATACGTTTACGTTCCATTTATCGGAGATACTCCTTAAAAAAATAATATTGTTCTTTGATGGTTTGTCGGTACATTACATCATCAAAGCCTCGCCCAGAAAAAGCCTCAGCAGAAAATACATAGGAGGGGCAATGACCCAGTTCAGAATCCGGGTCATTAACAGAGCGATTAAAATTAAGAACCCGAAGGGTTCCAATTTGCTGTATTGATACGCCGCGTTCAAAGGGAGAATACCGACCATGATTTTTCCGCCGTCTAAGGGCGGTATGGGGAGAAGGTTGAACACGGCCAGGGCGACATTGATCACAACGCCATAACGGAGCATCAGGACCAGGGGCCGAAGCACCGCCACGATAAGCGGCTGGTCCCAGATAACCTCGGAAGAAATCAATATCCGCAATAGAACGGAGAAGCCGAGGGCCAAAAGGAGGTTAGCCGCCGCTCCGGCCACGGCCACCCAAACCATGTCTCGTTTGGGATTTCTAAGGTTATGGAAGTTCACCGGGACCGGCTTGGCATAACCAAAGAGAAAAGGGGACTGGGACAATAATAAAATAGCCGGGATCAGGATCGACCCGATAGGATCGATATGGGGCAAGGGATTAAAGGTCAGACGACCGGAAAGACGGGCCGTTGGGTCCCCCAGCTTTCCGGCTACCCATCCGTGGGCCACTTCATGGGTAATCACCGCCAGGAGCAGGGGGATAACCATGATGCTTATTTGTTGTATAAATGAAGTCATTATCGGGATTGTCCGAAATTAGAAAAAAAGTACTTTTTTAAGGCAGGCCGGTTTGCAACGGCCTCACCCGTAGCCCTGGTAAACTTCGGCCGCCTTCCCTGGTCCGATTTGGTCCTGACCCGGAAATTCGAATTCCCGGATGAGGACTTTCTAAAAATCAAAGGTTTCCGACTTGAATCCCTTCCCGGGGAATAAAATGTTTCCTAACATAGGCTATTTCATCCTCGGCAGTCAATAACTTTCCGTTTAAGCGGGCTTCCAGCAATTCATTGAGGATGGTTTTATAAAGTGGACCGGGATTGAGCCCCAGCGTTCTCAAGTCCTCGCCCCGGGTGGCAATGTGGATCGTTTTTAATTGGGTGAAATAAAGGGAAATGGCCTTGCGGCCGCTTTCCTGGGTGGCCTTGGCCATTAAAAACAACAGGGCTTCATTGGGAAGCGGGGAAAGCCTCTGATACACCTCACTGCGGGAAATCCTGGGATCCCGTTGGATGGACATCAGTACCCTCTCCCCTTCCTCACGGCAGAGGGTCATGATCTCCATGGCTTTTTTCGGCAATCCGAGCCGGAGGCGCAGTTCGCCAAGCCGGGTGACCGGCTGGGTCAGGGCCAGGAGATAGACCAGCCATTTCTCGTAGGGTTCATTAAGATAGAGGAGATCAAACCAAGCCAGGACAGTCCGGATTTCCTGGAACAGGGCTTCTCCTTTTGGGGGCATGGCCCATTCCGGGTGTACGGCTTGAAGGAGTTTCAAATCAAACAGTCTTTTAATCACCGGTAGGGGTTGCTCTTCACTCAAAATCAGTTGCAGCTCGCTGAATATCCGTTTGGGGGCCAGCTTCTCAATACCCCCGATTCGAATAGCGTTTTCAATGAGGTTGGCGGTCAATTTTCCGATTTTGAAACCGAAACGCTGTTCGAAACGGACGGCCCTGAAAGCCCGGGTGGGGTCTTCGACAAAACTGAGATTGTGCAAGACCCGGATGATTTTATCCTTTAGGTCCTTCTGCGCTCCAAAGAAGTCGATTAAAATCCCGAAGTGGCGGTCATTCAACTTGACGGCCAGGGTATTGATGGTGAAATCCCGTCGATAAAGGTCCATTTTTATGGAACTTAACTCTACGATAGGCAGGGCGGCCGGGGATTCGTAATATTCGGAACGGGCCGTGGCCACATCCACCTTGAATCCGTCTTCAAAAATCAGAACGGCGGTTTTGAATTTGAGGTGATAACGCACTCGTGCCGGAAACTGCCTGATATATTCCTGGGCGAATTGGATCCCGTCTCCTTCTATGACGATATCAATATCCAGGTTGTCGAACTTGAGGAAAAGGTCCCTGATAAAACCGCCTACGGCATAGGCATTGTATCCGAGACCGTCGGCCACGTTCCCCAGGGACTTCAACAATTCGATGATCCTTTTGGGCAGCCTTTCTTCCATGAGATAGGCGATGTTTTTCTTGCGGACAAAATGGGGGGCCTTGCGCGAATCGTAGAGATATTCGGTCATGAAAGGTCCGCTGATCAGGATATTCAAAAGATCGGTCCGGGTGATGACCCCCTGAACCTTGCCTTGTTTGACCACCGGCAGGATGCGTTGCTTGTTTTCGATGATATGTTCCTGGATCTGAAAAAAAGTGGCTTCCGGATCAATCGTTGAAAATTCGGTGGTCATGTATTCCCTGACCGGGAGGTCTTTAAGCCCATGAAAAATAGCCTTTTCAATAACCTGTCGGGTGATCAGACCCAGGAGTTTTTCTTCGTCCATCACCAGCAGGACATTGATATTGTACCGTGTCAGAAATTCGTTGGCATGTTCGATGGTTTCCCCGGGTTGGATCGATTTTACCGGAAAAGTCATCATATCTTTGGCCCTTCGCAGGGGATTGATCCGGCTGCGAAGCTGACCGATCAGTTTTTCTTCCACCTGGACCAGGGTCAGGTCTTTGATGGTGGCCGAAGCGGCAAAGGGGTGACCGCCGCCACCGAAGGTGAAAAGGATTTCTCCGACATTGATCTCCCGGATACGGCTTCTGGCCACCATATAGACCCGGTCTTCCATCCGGGCCAGGGCAAAGAGGCAGTCGAGGTTTTCCATGTCCATCATTTTATGGACCAGAACGGCGAAATCTCCCACATAGTTATCGGTCGAGGCCTTAGCCACTACTACTTCGAGGTTGTTTATACGGTGACGGGTGGCCGATTCCAACAATTGAT
>JBFMBU010000233.1:0-18184 GCA_040755035.1 Thermodesulfobacteriota bacterium | reverse complement strand
AAGAGGTTTTTGATAGGTATTGGGGTGGATTTCCAGAAATATTCTTCCCTCGGAAGTTACCGCCAGTTTCAACGGCTCATAGACGATGGTCAAAGGGGTCCCGGGTCTGATCAGATTATAGAGGCTTTCAATATCTTTGGTAACCATCCTGATGCATCCGTGTGAGGTGGAGTGCCCGACGCTCTCCGGCCAAGGGGTGGCATGAATCCCGTACCCGCCCAGAGAAAGAGGGAGCCAAAATTTTCCCAGAGGATTGTCCGGTCCGGGAGGGACTTTTTCCAAAATCACTTTTCCTTCCCGCTCCATTTCCTCCTGAATGGATTTAGGGACCTTCCAGGTGGGATTCTTAAACTTGCCTATGATACGGAAGGACCCGGTAGGGGTAGGCCAGTCAGGCCGGCCCACTCCCACGGGAAATCGTTGACTGATTTCGCCATTTTCAAAAAGATAAAGCATATGACCCGGGATATTGAGAAGCAGGCCTTCTTTTTTCTGGTTTTGAGGGAAGATATGCCGGTTGTTGACGGTCAACTTCTGGCCGACCGATAAATGAAAGGGAGGCAGAAGGTTATTGATTTCCGCCAGATATTGCCAGCGGGTTCCTTCCTTTCCGGAAATGGCATAGAGGGAATCCTTTTTTTTAACTACATAAACATATTCTCCGCCCCGAACTTCGGAAAAGACCGGCCAGGAAGGCTGATAAGCTGCTGCCAAGGAAAAGGAGAAAAGGGCGCAAGTGCAGAAGAAGCCAACGGTCAACAGTAAAGTCTGGGGGAGGCCGAGGCCGCTAATAAAGGCCTTTCGAAAATAGCCTCGAGGTTTGTCTGCCAGCATGGGAGGTGAATGGGTAACGGTCGTTTTTTTAACCCAGCGCAAAAATACCAGGCTGAAAAAGCGGGGGAGCGAATCCCCAGCTATTGCCCATTTTCATAGAACGCTTTAAGGGATATGTCAAGAATTTCTTGGAATCGGGAAATACGGAACCAGGGGCTCTGTATAACTGTTGGTCCTCCAAGGAAAATATTCCGGCGGAGAACAAATTATCATTGACCCTTTAAGCTGTTTTTTTTACAATTAGATGTAAAAGTTGACCTATCCTGTTCCTCTGTCTTTTTGTTTTTCTGACCGTTTGCCCGGTGTCTTTTTCCGGCTGTCCCAGGATTGAAGGGAAGGGCATTTTGGATTCTAAAACCATGATTACTCTGGAAGGTGCCCTCGAGCGGATCACCTTCCGAAACGAAGAAAACCATTTCACTATCGCCCGCATGAAGGTCAGGGGCCAACGGGAATCGGTCTCGGTGGTCGGTATTCTGTTTTCTGCCACTCCCGGTGAGGTCCTGCGGGTCAATGGGTACTATGAAAATCACAACAAATATGGATTACAACTCCGAATCGAAAGCTACGAATCCCTGCTCCCGGCCACGGTTCAGGGGATCGAAAGGTACCTGGGCTCAGGTCTGATTAAGGGTCTAGGCCCGGAAACGGCCAAAAGGATCGTAAAAAAATTCGGTCTGACTACGCTGGATATTATCGAAAAAGATATCCGTCGGCTTTCTGAGGTGGAAGGTGTGGGTCCTAAACGGATCGTCCAGATCAAAGCCGCCTGGAAAGAGCAAAAAGAGATACGCCGGCTAATGATTTTTTTACAGGGATATGGCGTCAGCACCGGGTTGGCCACCAAAATTTTTAAGACCTATGGTCAGCAGGCTATAGCCCGGATAAAGGCCAATCCTTATGGGCTGGCCGACGATATCTTCGGCGTCGGTTTCTTAACTGCCGACCAAATGGCCCAGAAAATGGGGATGGGGAAAGAAGCCCTGGTCAGACTCCAGGCCGGATTGAACTATGTTCTGCGGCAGAAGGGCGAAGAAGGTCAGGTCTGCCTGCCGGAAGAGATGTTGATCCAAAGCGCTGCCGCTCAGTTGGAAGTGGAAGCCGACAACCTCCAACCCGTTCTGGAGAGTCTGATCCGGGAAAGGCGGCTGATCGTCCAAGCGGATGGGGAAAGGGGAAGGTTAATCTTTTTACCTTACCTGGACCGATATGAGGAGGAAATCGCCCAGCGTCTGCGTACCCTGTTAATAACCAAGCAGGGGACGGGGGCCAGGGCGGAACCTATCCTGAAGGAAACGGAGAAGTCCCTTGGACTGACCCTTTCCGACCAGCAGAAAAAAGCGGTCCAAAAGGCTTTTTTTGAAAAACTGATGATCATCACTGGCGGGCCGGGTACGGGAAAAACAACGATTATTCGGGCCATCATGGAGACCTATCATCGTTTGAACCGGCGCTGTATTCTGATGGCCCCTACCGGCAGAGCGGCCAAACGGCTCTCCGAAGTGACCCATTTCCCGGCGGCCACCATCCATCGCGGTTTGGGTTTTAATCCCAAAATGGGCGGGTTCCAAAAAAACGCGGACCACCCCTTAGCAGTCGATCTGGTTGTTGTTGATGAAGCCTCCATGGTGGATACTTATCTGATGTGTCATCTGCTGAGAGCAGTTCCTGACCGGGCAGTCCTGATCCTGGTGGGGGATGTCTTTCAATTGCCTTCGGTAGGCCCCGGAAATGTCCTTTCCGACATAATCCGTTCTCAAAAGGCCCCGACGGTTGAGTTGAATAGGATTTTTCGCCAGGGGGAAGGGAGTCTGATTGTTGTCAACGCCCACCGAATCCAGCAGGGGGACATGCCCATCCTGGCCAGGGTGGAGGGGCAGCCGAACCACGACTTCTATTTCCTGGACCAGGAAGAGCCGGAGAAAGCCGTGCGTTGGATAATGGAACTGGTCCGTGATAAACTACCCCAGCGGTACGGCTTTGATCCTTTAATGGACATTCAGGTCCTGACCCCCATGTACAAGGGGTTGGTTGGGGCCGAAAATCTGAACCTCTTTCTCCAGCAACATCTGAATAAAAACACTGATGTCCTGGAAAGGGGGGCAAGGGTTTTTAAGGTGGGGGACAAGGTTATGCAGGTCCGAAACAATTATGACAAGGAGGTCTTCAACGGCGATATCGGCCGTCTTTCCAGAATCGATCGGGAGAATCAGGAGGTTTGGATCAATTATGATGGTCGGTTTGTGGTCTATGATTTCAGCGAACTGGAGGAACTGGTCCTGGCCTATGCCGTTTCTGTCCACAAGTCCCAGGGAAATGAATATCCGGCCGTGGTCATGCCGGTCATGATGCAGCACTTTATCCTTCTGCAAAGGAACCTGATTTATACGGCCGTGACCCGGGCCAAACGTCTGCTGGTCCTGGTGGGAACGCGAAAGGCCCTGGCCATCGGCATTAAGAACAACAAACCGCAAATGCGCTATAGTTTTTTGAAGGACAGACTTCTGCGTCTGAACTGGTAAAGAAAAATGTCCTTTTTTTTCCCGAATAATGCTTTTCGAAAAGAATAGCAGGCCTAAAGTAGCGGAGAGAAGGGGGAAAACTATCCCCTTCTAGGGTTTTAACCCCTTATATAAAAAAATGATCCGCTGTATGGCCGTCCAATGGGTCCCCAAGGCCAGGAAAACAAGAAGGACGATCAGCAACAGATAATCCGAAGCCCAGCCGGCCTCCGGGAAAACAGCCTTTAATACAGCACTTAACACCGACCCCAAACCCAGAAAAATTACCCTTTCCGCCCTCCCAAAAAAACCTACCGAGGTTGAAAGACCCAAACCCTCTCCCCGGGCCCGGGTGTAACTGACCATAAAAGATCCGGCTAAAAAAACATACAACAGAAGGGTGATGGGGAAGGAATGTTCTGTCGGATGGAAAAAAAAGAACAACCAGAGACCGAGGACGGAAAAGAAATCACAGTAACGGTCCAGGACCGAATCCAGAAAGGCACCGGAAGGGCTTGAGCGGCCGGTTTTCCTGGCTAACCCGCCGTCGATGGTATCCAACAGCCCGGAAAATAATACCACCAGACCGCCCAACCAAAGGGCGTAGCTATAGGCCGGTAAGGCAGCCAAACCGAGTACCAGGGCGGCAAAGCTTAATTGGTTGGGGTGGAGGGCCAGTCGATGAAAAAATTGGACCGGCCGATTTTCTACCCAATGCAGATAGCGTTTGCCTATGCGGCTCTCCCTAAGCAAAAGTGCAGTACCTTACGAGTGAGGATGGGCCAGATAGGCTTCCATCTGCCTTCGGGCCTCCCCTTCCTCCATTTGAAAGGGGGGATGTTTCATCAGGTAGGCCGAAACCGGAAGCAGCACTCCGGCCTCTCCCCGGTCCCGGGCCAACCGGCAATAACGAATGGCATCAATGGCTACCCCGGCGCTGTTGGGGGAATCCTGGACCGAGAGACGGGCCTCCAACTCCATCGGAACCCCGCAAAAATTGACCGCCTCCATCCGCAGGAAACAGACCTTGTTGTCCCCCTGCCAGGGAACATAATCGGAAGGACCGATGTGGATATTCTCGGGGCTTAACCGTTCTTTTAACTGGGATTGGACCGCTTCGGTTTTGGAAATTTTTTTATTGACCAGGCGGCTCCTTTCCAACATGTTCAGGAAATCGGTATTGCCGCCGGTATTGAGCTGATAGGTCCGTTTGATTTTAACCCCCCGTTCCTCAAAGAGGTGTGTCAGGACCCGATGGATGATGGTGGCCCCGATCTGGGACTTGATGTCGTCTCCGATCAAGGGAATTCCTTTGCGTTTAAAGGAGTTGGACCACTTGGGGTCAGAGGCGATGAATTCCGGCATACAGTTGATAAAGCTGACCCCGCAGTTCAGGCAACAGCGGGCGTAATGGCGAGCCGCTTTGCCTGACCCGACCGGAAGGTAGTTGATCAGGATTTCTGCCCCGCTTTTTTTTAGAACAGCTTCTACATCTGCGGTCTTGGTCTTGGACGGCCAGAAAGTCCTTTCCCGGGGGAAATCCTTCATGTGCGGGGCAAAGCCGTCTAAAATCGGACCCATTTGCACTGTGACCCCGTAGGGGGGCAGGGACGGCCATATGGGATAGACACAGTTGGGAGAGGCCAGGGCGGCTTCTTCTAAGGGGTGTCCTACTTTTCGACGGTCGATGTCAAAGGCGGCTACGATTTGTAGGTGATCGGCCAGGTATCCGCCAAGTTCTTTATGCATCAATCCTTCCTGAACGGCAGGGTTATTCCTATAAAATTCAATGCCCTGTAATAAGGCACTGGCGCAGTTCCCAACTCCGCAAACAGCCACCCGGATATTCCCTTTGTCCATTTATGGCCCTCCATTTCTTCAGTAACTTAAGGATAGAATTCTACGAAACTTGGATAGATTCATTCTATTTCCCGGACCGCTTATGAGTTTTTGGATTTCCAACATTGATTCCGGCTGTTCCGGGTCGGAGAATTCAAGGATCAATGCCTTCTGAGACCGAGAAAAAAGTATATTAATTCGGAGGAAAATGCAAACAAAAAGAGGAGCCCGACAAACCAGTAACTGGTTAATAAAAAAGGAAAACACCCTTTTGTGCTTCCCCTTATTCCAGTTATGTGATAAAGAATTCCCCAGGGAAGAAAACAGGTAAGGCTAAGCTGGATCAGCATTATTAAAGTTTAAAGGCAGGTGAGGCAATAGGTCAGATGGAAAAAATCTTTGCCATTGGCGACATCCATGGTTGTTATCCGAAGCTGTTAAAACTCATGGAAAAAATTCCTTTAGATCCTCAAAAAGACCTCTTGATCTTCATGGGGGATTATATCGACCGGGGGGAACAGTCCAGGGAAGTGATGAACTATCTGCTGCGACTGAAAAGTGAACTGTCCAACCTGGTTTTTCTTTTGGGCAATCATGAAAGCATGCTGCTGGATTACCTGCAAGGGGGAAATATTAACCCTTTTCTAATGAACGGCGGAAAGAAAACTCTGGACAGTTATTTCGGGGAAAACAAACAAATCAGTTATGAAGACCCCCGAAATATCTTCCCCGGGGATCATGTGGAGTTTTTAAAGTCCCTTGTACCTTACCACGAAGCAGGGGATTATATTTTCGTCCATGCCGGACTTCGGGAAGGAGTTCCCCTGGAAGGCCAGGATCTTTTTGATCTGCTCTGGATCCGGGAAGAATTTTATTTTTCCACCTTCGATTTTGGAAAAACAGTCATCTTCGGTCACACTCCTTTCCAGAAACCTTTTATTTATAAAAAAAAAATCGGGATTGATACCGGGGCGGTTTATGGCAATAAATTGACTTGTGTCGAGTTGCCGGCTATGAAGTTTATCAGCGTTTGATGGTCAGGGACGCCGAGCCTTATTTAAAAGTGATCCCACCTGTTCCGCCCAATCGTATGGGAAGGTCCCCCGGCCGGTTTCTAAAGTTTTTCTTGTTGACCGAAGGTTTCGATTTTGATAAGAGAATGGGGATTCAACTTTTTGTTTTTGCCCCAATTTATAACCTTTTCGGCTTTAGGCCAGTTTGACAAGGAGGCGAACATGAAAATTAAATATTGGATGACGAAAGAACCGATAACCGTGACCCCGGACACCTTGGCCGTGGAAGCACAGAAAATCATGAAAGAATACAAGATTCGCCGCCTTCCGGTGGTTGAGAAAGGAAAACTGGTCGGGATCGTCACTTTTCGCAACCTGATCGAGGCGGCTCCCTCCTCAGCCACGTCACTTAGCATTTTTGAACTGAATCACCTGATTATGAAAATGAAGGTTAAAGACCTGATGAAAAAAACCGTCATCACCGTTTCCCCTGAGGATTCGGTGATGGATGTCATTGCCTTGGGCATGAAGCATGATGTGGGCGGATTTCCGGTAATAGACGAAAAGAAGGAACTGGTGGGTATTGTCACCGAAACCCACATTTCTCGGGCCATGATGCAATTGTTTGGAACTAATGTTAAAGAAGAAATTATACATCTGGAAAATGTGGAACTGAAAGAGGGAGCCTTTGGCCAGATCGTCAATCTGGTCGAAAATTTGGGGATTACCATTTATAATATGTTTTTCACTCCTCGACGGACCACTGATCTGATGCGGGTCTATTTACGGGTCAAACCGGATGACAAGGCCAAGGACCGGGCTGAGGCGGAACTTAAGAAAGCCGGCTATCAGGTTGAGGATTAATCCGGGGGCTTTTTTACGACCTAAAAAATAGGGATTCTCCATAGAAGCCATCTCAATACAGGATAGAGAAAAAGTCCAAGGGGTAATTTTCAGGGTTTACCCAAAGGGGAATGGGTGGCCTAATCCCGGACCGAATGAGGAATTTGGGAATATAGATTTTTAATTCCCGTTGGTCCGGGCAGAGAAAAGACATAAAATCCCCCTGGTCAGGGCATCCTTCCCTTTAGACGGAAATGAAAAAAAACACCTTTTTTTTAATAATCTGGTTTTTGCTTTTTGCGGTAGGAAGTCAGTTGTTTGCCCAGCCACCCAACCGGATAGTAGCCCTGGTCAACAATGAGATCATTACCCTCCATGAGCTGGAAAAGGCCTTCAGCCAGCTTAGTCCGGCTTTTCTGGAAAAAGGGAACCGGCAAGAAATCCGGAAACAGCTTTTGTTCCAACTAATCGATCAAAAAGTGATCGAACTGCAAATAAAACGCTTGGGCATCCATATTCCGGCCGAAGAAGTGGATAAAGCCATTTCTCGAATCAAGGAGGAACAGGGCTTGACCGGGTCGGGTGAATTTGCCCGGGCCTTGGAAAAAGAGGGTCTGTCCGAAGCCGATTTCCGAAATAAGGTCAAGGACCAGATCCTTCGTTTCCGACTGGTCAGCCGCGAGATAGGGAGCAAGATCATTATTCCTGAAGAACGGATAAAGGAATTCTTTGAAAAAAACAAAGGACAATTTCAGAAACAGGAAGGGATTCATCTGGCCCTCATCTTTCTGAAGGCGGATTCGGGAATGCCCGCTGAAGAAAAGTTGAATCAGAAGAAAAAAATGGAGGAGATCCGGGAACGGTTGGTCAAGGGAGAATCTTTTGCCGATTTGGCTCGAAAATATTCCCAGGATGCTTCCGCCGGCAGCGGAGGTGACTTGGGGATTTTGTCCCCTAATGACCTTGATCCTACTTTGCGGCAGGCCCTTGGCGATTTAAAAAAGGGGGACGTCAGCCAGGTCCTTCAAACGCCGGCCGGGTGGAATATAATAAAAGCGTTGGAGGTGATCGGGGCCAAGGAAGTCGCCTTAAACGAAGTCCGGGACCGGATTTTCGAGAAACTTTTTCAAGAAGAAGTGGATGTGCGTTTTAATGAATGGCTGCAGAAAGTCAAGGATCGTTCCTATATTCAGATTTTACTCTGAGCCAATCCGAACCTTCAGGCAGGTTTCCCATTTTCCCGGGGCCTCAAACTTCTTGATCAGAAAACTATCTGTAGCGTTATATGCCCCCCAAAACAGTCGAAGCGGTTATTCTCCAGGTCAAACCCTACGGGGAGGCTGATCTAATCGTTGATTTTTTTTCTTTCAGCCGGGGAAGAATAAAGGGGATCGCTAAAGGGGCCCAAAAAAGCCGGAAACGCTTTGTCCATTGTTTTCAACCCCTAAACCTGGTCCGTTTGACCCTTTTTGAGAAGCAAAATTACTCTCTGGTCCGTATTGATCAGGGAGAGTTGATCGAACCTTTCTCCGGCATAAGAAAAGATTTCAGGAAATGGGGTGAGGCCTCTTATCTTTGTGAGATGATCCAGGCCTTCTTTGCCCTTGGAGATCCCCAGCCGGAGGTTTTTGAATTGATCCGGCAGGCCTTGGGCCTTATTTCCCAAGATCGTCCGGAAAAAGAGATTTTTCCCATTGTCCGGATCAGGCTTTTAAAGGCAGCCGGGTACGGATTTTATCTTGAAGGCTGTTTGGGTTGTGGGAAAAAGATCGAAGAGATCCCTAACCCGGTTTTTTCCGTCAGCGGTGGAGGTGTTTTCTGCCCCCTGTGCCAAAAAGGGGAGAAAGGCAAAGGGCTGTCCCGAGGGGCTATTGAAAGTCTTCGAAAAACCCAGACCATGGCGGTCCCTCAGGTTTTCAGAATCCGCTTCAGCAGGGAACTGCAGGCGGAAATCGAACAACTTTTAAACCCGTTTACGGCCAGGGTATTGGGCAAGGAACTGGAATCGGCCCACTATCTAAAACAGATCCAGGAGACGTACCAATAAAAAAGGCCAGGTGTAAGGTTAAAGGTCCAAGAGTCACGGTCCGTGCTGTTATTAAGCCTTTCTTGGCGTTTTCCCTCTAAACCATACACCTCAGACCGTATACCTTTTATCTGACCAGGGGGTTTTGTGCTGACCTTTCAGGAATTAGTTGGAACTTTAGACGCCTATTGGGGGAAGCAGGGCTGTCTGCTGCTGCAGCCCTATGATCTCGAGGTCGGGGCCGGGACCTTTCATCCCGCCACCTTTTTACGGGTTTTGGGACCCGAACCATGGCGGGCGGCTTATGTACAACCCTCCCGGCGTCCGACTGACGGCCGTTACGGCGAAAATCCCAACCGTCTCCAACATTACTATCTATATCAGGTTATCCTTAAACCGTCTCCTTGAGAAGTCCAGGAATTGTATTTGAAAAGTCTGGAGACTTTCGGGATCCGGACCAGGGAGCATGATTTGCGTTTTGTAGAGGATGACTGGGAGTCTCCCACCCTCGGCGCCTGGGGTTTGGGTTGGGAGGTCTGGCTGGACGGGATGGAGATCACTCAATTTACCTATTTTCAGCAATGTGGAGGGATCGATCTTTCACCGGTTTCGGTTGAATTAACTTATGGTCTGGAACGGATCGCCATGTATTTGCAGGAAAAAGATAATGTTTACGACTTGAAATGGACTGAGGAGATATCCTATGGCGAGGTTCATCATCAGGACGAAGTGGAATTTTCCGTCTATAACTTTGATCAAGGGGATGTGGATCAGTTGCAGGCCCTGTTTCAATCCTATGAACAGGAGAGTCAAAGACTGGCCGGCATGAAACTGCCCCGTCCGGCCTATGATTACTGTCTCAAATGCTCTCATGTTTTTAATATCCTGGATGCTCGTGGCGCTATCAGCGTTGCGGAAAGGACCGGCTATATCGGGCGTATCCGTAATCTGGCACGCTCAGTGGCCAAGGAATTCCTGGCCCAAAGGGAAGGGGCCGGTTTTCCCTTATTAAAAGAGGCGAAATAATCCTTAAAGAAAGCCGAAGGGTAGGCATGGAACGCGATCTTTTGCTTGAAATCGGAACGGAAGAAATTCCGGCTCGTTTTATTCCCGGCGCCTTAGGCGCTCTGCAAGACCTGGCCGAACAACGCCTCGGGCAGGCCCGTCTTACATTCCAGAACAGTAAATCCCTGGGCACCCCCCGGCGTTTAGCCCTTCTGGTCAGCGGCGTTTCAGCGTATCAGGAAGAAAAAGAAGAAATCTTTATGGGCCCTCCCAAGTCCGCGGCCTTTGATGAAAAAGGACTTCCCACCAAGGTGGCCGTTGGATTTGCCAAAGCCAAGGGGGCAGCCGTGGAGGACTTGTCCTTTGTGGAGACCTCCAAGGGGACCTATATTGCCTTAAAGCAAACGCTCAAAGGCCTTCCGGCGGAAACCGTTTTAATGGAACTGTTACCCCAACTGATAATGGATCTGCCTTTTCCCAAATTCATGCGCTGGGGGACTTCCTCCTTTCGTTTTGTCCGGCCGGTCCATTGGATCCTGGCCCTGTTGGGAGACCGAACCCTCCCTTTTTCTCTGGAAGCAATCACTGCCGGGAACCGGACCTTTGGTCATAGATTTATGGCCCCGGACCCCATCCTGCTCAAAGAAACCGGGGAGTATCTGTTAAAACTCCGTCAGGCCAAGGTAATGGTCGACCCGGAAGAGCGAATGGTCATGCTTAGGCAGGGCATCGCCAAACAGGCCGAACAAGCCGGAGGAAAAGTCCCGGACGATCCGGACTTATTAAAGGAAGTAAACTTCCTGATCGAGTTTCCCGAACCGGTTTCAGGGCAGATTAACCCTGATTTTTTACAACTGCCCCCCGAGGTCCTGGTCACCTCCATGAAGGCCCACCAGCGCTATTTCCCTTTGACCGACAAGGAGGGCAGATTACTTCCTCATTTTATCACTGTCAACAACACCCGGGTGGAGGATACCTTGCGGGTGGTCAAGGGACACGAAAAAGTCCTGCGGGCTCGTCTTTCCGACGCCAGATTTTTTTTCCAGGAAGACTTAAAAAAACCCCTTTGGGAAAAAGTCGATCATCTCAAGACCGTGATCTTTCATTCCCGTTTGGGTACTTCGTATGCAAAGGTAGAGCGGATTATTCGCCTGGCTGATTATTTGTCCCAAAAACTGGCACCGGAAAAAGCCGAACCTATACGGCGCTGCGCCCTGTTGTGCAAAGCGGATCTGACCTCTCATATGGTGGGGGAATTCCCTGACCTGCAAGGGATCATGGGCCGGGAGTATGCCTTGCGATCCGGGGAAGCCCGGGAAACCGCTCAAGGGATTTTAGACCACTATTTGCCTACTTCGGTCGGCGGAACCATGCCGGAAACCGTTTGCGGGGCTTTGGTCGGTCTGGCTGATAGGCTGGATACCCTGGTCGGTTTTTTTGGGGTGGGACAAATACCCACCGGGTCCGCAGATCCTTATGCCTTGCGGCGTCAAGCCCAGGGGTGTATCCTCATCCTCTGGGAGAAGGGATACTCCCTTTCCGTCAATGATATTCTTGACCAGGCCTTGTCGTCCTATAAGGGATTGTTCAAAAGGAGTTCTGAGGAAATTAAGAAGGACCTAAAAGATTTTCTTTCGCTCCGGTTGGCCTATCTTCTGGAAGGGGAAGGAATCAGCAGGGAAACCATCGAAGCGGTCTTGGCCGTCGGATGGGATGATTTGTCAGAAGTCCGCCAGCGATGCCGGTCCTTGCAGGACTTTCAGAAGCATCCCGATTTTTCCTCCCTGGCCGGCGGGTGCAAAAGGGCGTTGAATATCCTGAAAGGCCTTTCTTCTTCAGAAACAGGTTTGGTGGACCCTGCCTTGCTGATCGAGGATCAGGAAAAGACCCTGTTCCGGAAAGTTCAGGATATTGAAAAAGAAATGGCTCATTTTTTCAGCCGGAAGGCCTATTCGGAGTATCTGATTCGTTTAGCAGGTCTCCGTCCGGTTATTGACGATTTTTTTGATAAAGTGCTGGTAATGGCCCCTGAAGAAAATATCCGGCGAAACCGTTTGGCCTTATTGTATAAACTGACCTCTTTTTTCAATCAGTTTGCCCTGTTTTCTGTTTTTTCCTTTTAAGGAAAATTGACGGTACCTCCTTTTTCCCGGCGGCCTTTTCCGTTCTTTCCCGTTTAGCCTTTTTCTCCTATCTTCCTTTTTTTCAAAAATTAAAGTTTATTAAGAAAAATTCCGAATAATCCATAGTATCCAAGAAGGGGGCTTCGGTTTTCCCTTCCATTGATTAGGAGGTATTCCTATGATTGGCAATAAAAATAGGTGGTTATGGAATTATTCGCTGTTGGGATTTTTGTTTTTGGTAGTTTTTTCTCTGGTTTTTCCCCTTGAGGCTGCGGAAAATCAGCCTGCTCAGACCTCAGGGGCCCAGCCGGCTCAATCTCCGGTGAATTCCGCGCTTCCCGAACAGGAAAAAGTAAGCCCCCCTCATCCAACTAACCCTTCGCCAAGCCAATCGGCTTCCGAAGTGATTATCGGCTTGAATTCCCCGGAACTCGGTCCCTACAGCAAACAGGGGATGGAACAGATGCGGGGAGCGGAGATGGCGGTAGAGGAAATCAATGAAAGTGGAGGGATCCTGGGGAAACAGATAAAAATGTTACATCGAAACAGCAAAAGCAATCCCCGGATCGCCAAAGAAAACGCGGCCGAACTTTTCGAAAAAGAGGGGGCGGCGATGATCTTTGGAGGGGTGTCCTGCGCCGTATCTCTGGCCCTGGGTAAGGTCGCCAAGCTGAATGAAAAATTGTTCTTTGCCACCACAGCTTATTCTACAGATCTGACCACCGAAGAGGGGCATAAATATATTTTTAGAGAAAGTCCCGATTCCCGCATGGCGGTGAAGGTTTTGGCCGATCATCTGAAGAATAATTTCTCCGATAAAAACTATTTCTATGTCACGGTGGATTATAATTGGGGTTGGACCACGGAAGATATCTTCCGAAAATACACCGAAACGACGGAAAAACATGACCACAGGGGTTTTCTCACCAAACTGGGGGCGGATGACTATAAAAGCGTTTTGAATTTGGCTCAAGAACTGAATACCGGGGTCCTGGTAGTAATTCTTTTCGGCCGGGATCTGGAAATCGCTTTAAAACAAGCCCAAGAAATGGGTTTGAAAAACAAAATGCAGATCGTTGTCCCGGTAATGACCATCGATATGGCTGAGGGGGCCGGACCCGAGGCCATGGAAGGGGTGCTCAGCACCACCCCCTGGTACTGGAAGCTGCCTTTTGAAGGAAAACATGAGAAAGGAATGGCCTTCGTAAAAAAATACGACGAAAAATATAAACGCTATCCTTCATCGGCCGCTGCCTCGGCTTATGTCATTCTCCACCAGTACCGGGAAGCCGTGGAAAGGGCCAAGACCTTTGATACCCTGCCGGTGATAAAAGCCCTGGAGGATTATAAGTATCTAGGGCTAAAAGATGAACAGCAGTGGAGGGGGTTCGATCATCAGTCCCTGCAAACGATTTTTGCCGTAAGGGGTAAAAAGGCGGAAGAGGTAAAAAAAGATAAGTATCAGGCGGATTATTATGAAGTCATCAACCAGATGAAAGGTGAGGAAGCCGCCATCACCAAAGAAGAATGGGAGGCATCCAGGACGGCGGTCAGCGCAGCACCGGCGCTGGAGGAATAATCCATAAGGAGGAATATTAAGATGACCATCAGAAGCAAACTTGCCATCAATGCCGGCGTTGTTTTAGCGGCCATAGCGGTTATTGTGGTTACGGCCCTGAGCAGCGCTCGAATGGTTGATCAGAATATCGGGATCCTGACCAAAAAAACAACGCCATACCAATTAAAAGCCTTGAACCAGCAGCGGGAACTCCAGGCCCATTCCGCCAACCTGGTCAATCTCTCAACCTCAGCCAACCTGGAAGATTTTAAAAAAACCGCAGCCCTGGTTTCCGTATCATTAACAGCGGTTTCTAAAGCTTCCGATGAAATGGCCCAGTTAAAAGGGGAGGGGAGAATAGAGGATAAAACCATCCCGGAAATCACCCGAGGCGTCACGGACATCACGGAGCGTAAAATAAAGGCCCAGCAGGAGGTTTTTACGGCTGCCAAATCCATCCAGGAACGTCTATCGGATGTAGCCAAGCGCCTGGATGTCTTTGTCAAGAGTCTACAACAGAAGAATTCCGGGTCCATGATCAGCGGGGTGGATACCCTCATGGGGGGAAACCAGCATTTGAACAATCTGAGTCTGGTCCGAAACGGATTGAAGGACCTGAATTTTTCCTTGTCCAGGATCTCCTCCAGTAACGACCGCCGGACCGTGGTCGGGCTCAAGGACAATGTCCTGGGAACCATAAAGAACCTCACCACGGTCGTAAAAAATGTTAAAGGCCTGGATAAAACCGTACAGGAAATCAATGCAAAATTAGCCGTCTTACAGGAAAAAATGACAGCCACTAACGGGATTATTTTTTTGCAGTTGCGCTATATCAATGATGAAGATCCGTCCATGGGGGAAAAGATTGAATCCATGATTAAAGAGTCTGAATATGATTTGTCCTATTTAATTCCTACTATCGACAAGGCCTTGATCGCCGCTTCCAACACGGTAAAAAACGACACCCTAACCATGGCCGGAAATATGGAATCCTTCGGCAAGAACAATCAGGTCCTCTCTTTGGCTTCCGGGTTGTCTCTTTTGAGCGCCTCTTTGGTAACCGCCATCAATAACTGCATTTATTCAAAGACCATGAATGAATTCAAAGGATATGCCTCGATGGTGGAAAGCCTTTTTCAGCAGGCCTGGCAGGGAGGACAAAAACTGCAATCCTCCACTTCTAAAATGAAAAGCAGTGAAGAGTTTAAATTAGTCAGCAGCTTTCTCTCGGCCCTTTCTTCGGTGAGAAATACCTTTTCCGCTGCAGGAGGCGTTTCGGAGAAAATCCAAGTTTCCATAAAGAACAGCGAAGAGCTGGAGACCTTGAATACAAAAATGCGGGATATTACCGCCGCCCATTTAAAAGAAAGTCAGAAGGAAGTGTCGCAGGCCGGGGCCAATCAGGAAACCGTGGTGGCTTTCGTCAACCATTCCTCGAAAAGGACCATCCGGATCATTTCCCTGGTCGGAGGTTTGATCATCCTGGTTACCTTACTCATGGCCATTTTCAATACCCGGTCAATTACCCGTCCCATAAACCAGGTCGTGGCCGGTCTTTTGGATAGTTCGGACCAGGTCGCTTCGGCTTCGGCGCAGGTATCTTCTTCCAGTCAATCTCTGGCGGAGGGGACTTCGGAACAGGCTGCCGGAATAGAGGAAACCTCCTCGTCCATGGAGGAGATGTCATCCATGACCAAGCATAACGCCGAAAACGCCGATCAAGCCAACAGCCTGATGATCGATACCTTCAGGGTGGTGGAGGAAGCCAACCACTCCATGAATGAACTGAACGAATCCATGAAAGAGATCTCCCAGGCCAGCCAAGAAACGGCCAAGATCATCAAAACCATCGACGAAATAGCCTTTCAGACCAACCTCTTGGCTCTGAATGCCGCAGTAGAGGCGGCTCGCGCCGGGGAAGCCGGTGCTGGATTCGCTACCGTGGCCGACGAGGTCAGAAATTTAGCCCTGCGGGCGGCGGATGCCGCCCGGAATACGACCGATCTTATAGAAAAGACCGTCACTAAAATAAAAGTCGGATCGGATGTTGTGGAAAAAACCAATTCGGCTTTTTCCAAGGTTTCCAGTGGAGCACGCAAGGTCGGGGAAATCGTAGGCGAAATCCAGGCCGCTTCACAGGAACAGGCCCAGGGCATAGAACAAATCAACCGGGCCGTTTGTGAAATGGAAAAAATCGTTCAAAGGAATGCGGCCAATGCCGAAGAATCGGCTTCGGCTTCGGAGGAAATGAGCGCCCAAGCCGAACACTTAAAGGGATTTGTGGGACAACTGGCCTCTTTGGTCGGGAAGAGGGTTGCCCGTCAGCAGGAAATGGCATTGGCCGAAATCCCTATGAAGGAGGCTGGGGCTGTGGGTTTTATTGAAATGAAAAAAGAACCGCTTCCGGAGTATTGACCTTTATATTTCTTGCGGGGCCGGGGGAAAAAGGGGAAAAAACCCCCTTTTTACCCCAAATTATTATTACTCGTTTCCATCCGGAAAGATCAATTCCAACCAATACCTTCCAGTGGCCTGTATAACGGAACGGCCCGAATCTCGCTTTTTTTTATTGCCAGCCGCTTCTGGCCCCGGGTCTTTTGGCCGGCAAAGGGCCGGCCGGCCACCGAAATCCCAATTCCATGGCCGTATTGACGTCTTCAGCGGTGGCGATTCCCTCTTCGACGATTTTCATGGCTTCTCTTCGAGCCGCCCCCATAACCCGGTTGCCGATAAATCCCGTATCGCCCGGTACATCCTTCACCCGGACCGGGGTTTTCCCCCAGCTTCTGCTCAACTCCTCAATGAGAACAATTAGATCCTCAGGTACTTCCTGGGTATAAATCACTTCCACCAGTTTCATGATGTTGGCCGGGCTGAAGAGGTGCATACCGATAAAGCGGTCCTTCCGATCGGTTACGGCGGCCAGGTCGGCGATGGTGTACTTGGAGGTGTTGCTGGCGATAACCGCTTCTTTTTTCAAAATGGCATCCAGCTCTTTAAACACCGCCAGTTTCATGTCTTTATTTTCTATCGCACCGTCGGCCCCGCCGCCTATGGCCTCGATAATCAGGTCGCAATCCTTTAAATCTTCCACCTTGGTGGTAAAATTCAAAAGGGCCAGGGCCTTGTCCATTTCGGCCTGGCTGGTTTTGCCCTTCTCCACAGCCCCTTTAATTCCAAATCGGCCGTCAATAATGGTGTTTCTGGCTTTTTCCAAAATTTCATCTTTCAGATCACGGACAATCACTTTGTACCCGGCCAGGATAGCCGATTGAGCGATTCCCCCGCCCATTACTCCGGCGCCTAAGATTCCGATGCATTTAATGTCTTGAAGTTTCATAGGATGCCCTCCTTTTTAATTTTTTCTGTTGTCCAACCTGTTCGGTCGACAACGGTTTCAGAGAAAACGACCGGAATTATCATTGTAAATATCGCCATAGCAGTCAAGAAAAATATTCAAAAAATATAATTAATAATTGACAAGGAAAATGGAATAAGCTTTCATAATTCCCGAACTCCCTCTGATGTTAACCGTTCAAACATGGAGGACCTGTCATGAGAAACCATAGGAGAAACAGAAAGGATTTTGGAGAAAGGATTCGAAATTTCATCAAAATGCCTATAGCGGCCAAACCGTAAACTTGCGATTCAGGGCGACAACCGAGGCCACTAATAACCGCAACTGGTTTATTGATGATATATACTTCAGCAGTTCAGGAATTACGATGCCATCCGAATCGGGGGAATTGAGCCGACCTTCTTCAGAGACAAAGGATGCGAAATTGGAAAAATCCGTTTTAGGGAAAAAATATAAATAATTTTCAGGATGGGTTTTCAGGAAAAGGGGGCTCCCCTTTTCCTGTTATCTGTCAGAGTCTGTAGAAAAAGTGCTTGAATTTCCAGTTTTTTCAAAATTCCGAAAAATCTCCCTCCAGGGGGATGACTTGGGAAGGCTTAACCTCTTTCGATTTGCGAAGGGCTGAAGTTTCTACAGACCGTGGTGATTTCTGGGCCGGGAATTCTTTGGCTATGCCAACGGCCTTTGAGGCAGAGAGTTTAGAACGGGCAATATCGGTTATCTGTTTTCCGATCCCTATTAAAGGATTAAGGGATGGAGAAGGGGAATTGTAGCCATTGTTTTGTCCGTTCAATACCGAAGCCAGTTCATGGACATAACCCCGCAGGCGGTCGGCTTGGGAATTCATTTCCGCTGCCGCTGAAGCTGATTCCTGGGCTTTGGCTGTATTTCTTTGGGTCACCTGATCCATTTCATTGATGGCCTTACCGACCAAGGAAATCCCCTGGGCCTGTTCTTGGCTGGCAGCGGCGATTTCATCGATCAACCTGCTGATTTTCCCGGAGACTTCAACATTTTTCTTAAAGGCATCCTGGGTGGCCAGGGTCAGATTGTTCCCGCTTTTTATAGAGTTGATGGTATTTTC
>JBFMBU010000232.1:0-35747 GCA_040755035.1 Thermodesulfobacteriota bacterium | reverse complement strand
ACTGACCCTGACACTTAACGGCAATGCATCAGTCCAAAAGGAATTATTTATGTTCCTTGATGCCTTTAAAAAGGCTGCTTGATCGATCCGTTGAGTTTTTACACTTTTTTTATGCAACATCCGGGTTATCGTTTCTCTTCCATAATTCAGAAGGGGAACCGTTAGTCGTTCATTACATATTCTCCGTTAAGAGGTAAAACATATTGTTCCCAGACCCGCAGATATTGGGCTTCATCCCCTACCGGACGGATAAGCATAATCTCCTTGCAGAACGTCCGTTGAATGTCAGTGGTTCGTTCCATGGCATAGATCTGCAGGGCGAAGGAGGCGAAATCCCTGATCATGAAATCAAAGATCTGATTGAGAATATCCCGGTCCAGATTTTGTAGGCCGGCCTGTTCGAGAATGAGTTGACCGTAGACGACGATGGAGAACATCTCCCCCAGGGGCAGGGAGAAGGAGGGATCCAGGTCCTGGACCTGGTCCGGGTAGGCCTTGAGCAGCAGATCCTTAAAGAGATCCATTTGTTTGATGAAGGCGGCGACGTTGGGCAGATCGCCGAAGGGTTCAAAAACAGGTCTGTAATCGTGAAAGCGGATTTGCCCCAGGTTGCGGGTCGGTCCCTGATTGAAAAGGAAGAGGTCATCTTCAGTGGAAAAGTCCGGGCTTGCCGGCGGATAACCGGCAGGATTGAAGAAATAATTTTTCATGAATTTCCGGATAAGCTGGATATTGACATGGACCGTACCCTCCAGTTTGGAGGGTCCCCGGATATCGCTGGCCCCCATGGAGAAGTAGGTGTCTTTTTCAAAACCCTTGGCGGCGATGACGTCCCAGAGCAGGTTGATCACTTCTTCAGCCTGGAGGGTGACCTTCATTTTGCTGGTAGGATTATAAAGCAGGTAACGACGGTCTTCGGGGCCGGCCTTACGAAAGTAATCGGTAGCCCGGCGCTGATAGAGCTTCATGCCCACCAGCCTCAGCCAGGCGTCCATGAAGTTCTTGCGTACATGGGGCATGTCGGTGACATGCACACCATAGAGGATACGGTTGGCGGCATGGGTGATGGATTCGTAAAAGCAATGTTCGGCCACGCCGAGGGATGCCGGACCGATATTGAACTTGCCGATATTCACCGTGTTCAGGGCTGAATCCCAGGCCAGGGGCCCCCGGGAAAGGAGGTCCGCTTCCGTTATGGGATAATCGTGGAGGGCGAAATTGGAGACATATTCCTGATGGGAGATGACGTTTTTCTTCAGCTCATAGGCTTTGTGGCGATAGTTGGTGATGAAAAAGGCGTAATCATCGCTCCCGTCTTTGATCCGGCCCAAGGTGGAGACCATTTCGGCCTCGTTGCCGTTGCCGATATAATATTTTTCCCCGTTGGCCAGCCAGGTCCCATCTCCTTTGGGTATTAGGGTGGCCTCCGTGGAATAAATATCGGCCCCGTGAGCCCGTTCGGAAAGGCCGAAGGCGAAGATAGCCCCTTGCTTGAGCAGTGCGGCCGCTTTCTGCTTGGCCTCCTCGTTTTTACTCATCCAGATGGGACCGAGCCCCAGGATGGAAACCTGGAAACAATACCAGTACCCCAATCCGTAAAAGGCCAGCAGTTCGCTGAATTCATTGTTCCGGGCCGTGTCCCAGCGGCAATCCGGGTCCGATCCGCCATAGGCCTTGGGGGTGAGCATTTTGGCGAAAATCTGTTCCCGGCCGATGAAGTCCACAAACTCCCGGTACCAGACCTTTTTATTGAAGTCCTCCAGCAGGCGGGTTTTGCCCATGGTTTCAAAAAAGCGGATGGTCTTGGTCATGATCGTTTTTGAACCCTCATCAGTCATGAGGCTTTTGAATTTATTGGGCTGTAAGAGAAAATTCATGGTCTGCTCCTTGAAAAAGGGTTTTTTATCCACTATATGCTTTTCAGGGGAAACCAGCAAGGAGATTGATCCCTTAAGTATCCCAAGCCGCTTGTTTTGTGAGTCTGTTTTCCAAGATCAAGAGGCGGATAGCAGCCTTTATCGGCAATGATAACTCTAAGCCTTTGAGGGCAGTCTCAGGTGTTTTCTCGAGGCAGAGCCAATATCTGTAACGGTTGGGCCAAAGCGAAAATAGGGATCGAAATGGAAGGCGGTATCAAAGAAGGGCCAGAAGATCAAATAATTACCAATGCCAACTCACAGTGCATGACCGGTTCCCTCAGCCGGGAGGTGATTGAAGATCCGTGGTTGTCTGGACTGGTCAGGCATTGGATTGCCTGTCAAATGATCGAGGTCCCTTCAAAAAAAGATGAGGTTTACAGGCTTACAGGGAACGGTTCCTGGTTCATTCAATCCATGATCCAAGAAATCGAAAGACAGGAGGCCGGGTAGGCAAGATTTCGTATTTGTTATCGGATCGGTAACTGGAAACGAAAGCGTTCATTTGAAAAATATATTGCATTATGTTGTCATAAATGATATTTATACGCCATGAAATGGGAGAAGCTACTTGCCCTGGTTGCCGACGAAGCGGTTTTCTCGTCGGCCCTCTTGCTGGCTGGAAATGAATCGGTCCCTCAAGTGCGTCTACAATTGTCACGCTGGGTAAAAGCGGGACGGTTGTTCCAGCTTCGCCGGGGGGTTTACGCTTTGGCACCGACTTGGCGAAAAGTGGAGCCGCATCCGTTTCTGGTTGCCAACCGGCTCCAGCGAGGGTCTTACGTGAGCCTTCAGTCTGCCCTGGCTTGGCATGGCGTCATCCCTGAACAGGTCCCGGTCGTGACGAGTGTCGGGCCGGGTCGACCGGAGGTGATTCGCAACCCATTGGGCGTATTTCAGTTCAACCACTTTGCCCAAAGGCTGCTCTTCGGCTACTCGCGGGTGGAGGTTTCCCCCAGGCAGTTCGCCTTCGTAGCTTCCTCGGAGAAAGCTCTTCTGGATCTCGTTCACCTGACAACCGGAGCGGATGCCCCTGAATACCTCCGGGAACTTCGTTTGCAGAATCCGGCGACGATCCGCCTGTCTATACTTAAAGAACTGGCGCAACGCAGCGGCAAATCCAAACTGGTTCGGGCCGCCCGACGCGTTGGCCCATTGCTTGCCGCAGAGGAGGGGGATGTCCTATGAAGGAGCACCTGCGGCAACTGGCGGCCCAGGCGGACAATGATCTTATTCGTGGAGGCTTGGTGCGTGAATACCTTCAGGCACGGGTACTCGAGTCGCTACAGGACTCGGGTGTCTTCCTGCGCTGGGCCTTCTTGGGCGGCACGGCGTTGCGGTTTTTATTCTCCCTTCCCCGGTTTTCGGAGGATCTCGATTTCTCGCTCATCAAAGCGGGCGAAGACGCCGGATTCAGGAACGCCTTGACCGAGATCAATCGGGCACTCGGTCTCGAAGGCTACCGGATGGAAATCAAGGTCAACGAACAAAAGGTGGTAGCCGCGGCCTGGCTCAGGTTTCCCGGGCTTGCTCACGAACTCGGATTCTCGACCCATCCATCGCAGACACTTTCTATCAAGTTGGAAATGGACACCCGTCCCCCATCCGGTGCGCGCATCGTAACTTCCATCGTCCGGCGACATGTAACTCTTAACCTTTGTCATTACGACAAGGCATCTCTTTTGGCGGGAAAACTGCATGCTGTCCTGAGCCGGAGCTGGGCCAAGGGACGCGATCTCTACGACCTCGCCTGGTATCTGGCCGACCGAACCTGGCCGGCGCCCAACCTGACGCTGCTCAATGCCGCCCTGGCCCAAACAGGGTGGAAGGGTCCGGTGATGACGCCAAACAACTGGCGGGACGAACTTCGTCACCGGCTCGAAGCGTTGGACTGGGAACGGGCGCGGGCGGACGTTCGGCCGTTCCTGGAGAGGGAGCGCGACATTGCCCTGGTGACCGCGGAAGCCCTCGACCGTTTATTGAGTTCCAGCGCCGAGCGGCGGGATGGCACTGAAGATCAGCCATGAAATCCTGAAATCGAAATCCAAAGTTAAAAATCCCAGTCCAGTGGAATAAATGGAAATGATCAAGCCATGTGGGATCTGAGAGTCAAAATAATCAAAATACCGAAGCCAATTAGCCCTTCAAAACTATTTTCCCCTATTGTTGGACTTTACCTTGAGAGAAGTTTAGGGCTAAAGAAATCCCCCCTTCCCCCCTTTGACAAAGGGGGAATAGCAGGGAAACTTTGTAAATGTCTCGATTAGTCGAACTTTTTTGTACCCTTTAACCTTAATCATTAGATAGTAACCTTTTCAAGGTCCTTCCACTGAGGGAAGGGGCGTTGGCTACGATATTCCGATATGCCCTACGGTTGGCCAGTTGAAAGAGCTGAATAGGCGGCAGATCTTTTGTAGCGGCCTGGTATTCCACATAACCGTAGAGATAGCGCATCCAGAAAAAGGAACAGAATTCCATTTGAAGATGATGGGAGAGCTTGACCATGACCTCCAAAAATTTGCCGTCCAGCGGGGCCCAGAAGGCGAAGACATCCCGGGCGAAGATTTGCGGTTGGACCGCCTGCAGGCCGGCGAATTCCCTTTCCGCCGCTTTATATAACCAGGTTTCTCCGATGCCGAGCTTTTTGTGGTGGGCTTTGGCCAATTCAGCGATGCGCAGGGTCCTGTCGAAGAGAAAGTCCCTTTGCAGGGGGTATATATGGAGGTCGATGTAGTCCAGAGAGGTATTTTTAATCAAACTCTCAAAATAGGAAAGGTCGTCCCAGGTCCCGGCCCCGGCCCCGATTTTAACCCCGGAACGATCCAAGTCCTTTAAGACGAATTGAATGACTTCGGTGAAATTTTTTACCGAAAGTTTTACCCCGGTGTTGCGCTGCTGGGTCAGGGGTTCGGAATCGAGGGAAAGAAAATCCGGTTTCAGTTCCCGGAGGACCGTTTCAGCCATCAGGCGTTTTTCCTGTTTGTATTGGTCCAGGGTCAAACCCGTATAATCCACCCGAAGGACTCCAAATTCCGGCTCGGGGAAGAGGGTGGTGGTTTCCACGATCAGGCGGAATCCTCGTTTTTTAATCTCGGCTGACAGGCGCTTATAGAAGTCCAAATATTCCGGCGCGCGAGGGAAAGTGGGCTTGAGCACCGGATACATAATCCCCAAAGAGATGCCCTGGACTCCCAGGTCCTTCAGTCGATCCAAGGTCAAAAGGATCCCTTGAAAAGTATCCTGGCGCAGCAGGATTTCCCCCTGATGGCTGTTGGCCGCCAGCAGCTCAACAGAGAAGGCCGTCCGGCCTTTTTGACCGTTCCAAAGCCCGGAAATTTTATGGTCGGCCTTTAAGAGTTCCCGGTCCAGCTCCTGATAGAGGGCCTTGAATTTTTCCGGCACCGGAGCCGAAACCAGATCCTGGGCTGCGGCGCTATGGATTAACCCCAGTAGAAGAAAAAAATATAGGGCAGGGGAAAACACTATATTTTGTAGATGCATGGTTTGCCTTTCCGGTATTTGTGCCGTTTTCCTTTTTAAGCCCCTTTGAACACCGGTTTGCGTTTTTCTTTAAAGGCCTTTTTGGCCTCTTCATGATCGTCGCTAAGGGAGGCCTCTTTCCTCAGGGCATTGAACAGCTCTATTTCGCTTGCCGACAGGAAAGTATTTTCCGCAATCCGATTCATAATCCGCTTGGATCCACGCAGGGACAGCGGTGCGCACCTCGTGATGTCTTCAGCCATCTTATAGGTATAGTCTTCCAGGTGATCGTGTTCCAGCAGATGGTTGACCAGGCCCAGGGTCAGGCAATCCCGGCTGTCATAGGTGCGGCCGGTGAGAAACATTTCCATGGCCGCGCTATATCCCACGGCATTGATAAAACGTTTGAATCCCTGGTGGCTGGAGAGCAAACCCATGCGCGCGGTGGGGATGCCCATCTTCACATTAGTTGAAGCGAGACGTATATCACAGGCCATGGCCAGAGCGCAACCGGCGCCCAGGGTAAAGCCGTATAGCATGGCGATTACGGGATAGGGATATTTCTGGATAGCATCCGAGGAAATCAAGGTGTCGTCTCCCCGGCCTTTGGGCAGGGCTTCAACAGCGGTCCCCCTGACCGGCATGGCTGAAATATCGGCCCCTGCGGAAAAAGCCTCCTCCCCGGAGCCTCGAATGATAACGACTCGGATATTTTTATCTTCGGCCAGTTCCTGAAAGGTCCGGGCAATAGAGTGCTGACAGCCACGGGTCAGCGCATTTCTTTTCCCCGGATTATTAATAATGAGGGTGCAAACCGATTCCTTTTTGATGACGAACAAATTTTCATTTTCACTCATACCTTTTCCCTTTCCTTACCCCGGATCGGCCGGAGCTAAAACCGGAAATCAAAAAACTCCTCATTCGATCCGGGGTACATTCCCATTTTAAAGTAAATCCTATCCGATTTGCGTAGAATTCTATTCCGGCCTGCTGACCGTGTTATTAACGGATGATACCTTCCGCCCGCAGCGCTTGAATCTGCTCCGAAGAATAGTTTAGGAGACCGCCGAGGATTTCGTCGTTGTGCTGACCGATGGCGGCCGGAGAGCCGACGATCGTTTGGCTGCGGCTTAACTTGATGAATTTGCCCGGGACGTGGATGGTGCCGGCTATGGGGTCGGGAACATTGACCATAAGCTCCCGTTCCCTGAAATGGGGCTCAGCCGCGGCCTGGGCGATATTGTTGATCTCTGTCCCGGGAATGCCGGCCTCGGCCAGGGAGGCTGCGGCCTCTTTCATGGTTTTGGTCAAGAACCATTGAATCAATGCCTGCCGGGGGATTTCCGCGTTTTCCTTTCTTGCATTGCGGTCCGTAAAGCGGGGATCGGTTATCCATTCCGGCCGGCCGATCATTTCGCAGATCCTTTCGAAAATGTTCTGACTGGCACCGACCAGGGCCACCCAGCCGTCTTTGGTCTGATAGGCGCCGTTGTATGACCCGGCGCGGAAGTTCCCCTCCCGTTCCGTTGTTTCTCCCGTCTCCAGGTACTTGACCATGGCGATCTCCGTCAGGCTGTAGCCGGAATCGGCCAGACAAACATCGATGCTTTGCCCTTCACCTGAAAATTGTCTTTCATGCAGCGCTGCCAGGACCCCGATGGTACCGTGCAGGGCCGTGACCCGGTCGACGATAGAAGAGCCGGCTCGGGTGGGAGGATTTTCCGGATAGCCGGTGATGGACATGAATCCACTGATGGCCTGCCCGACCGTATCCAGCCCGACCCGCTCCTTGTGGGGTCCATACTGACCGTAAGCGGAGACGTTGAGCATGATAATCCGGGGATTCAACTGCTGGAGAACCTCGTAGGAAAACCCCATTTTCTCGATGACGCCGGGACGGAAGTTCTGAATAAAAACGTCCGAAATCTTCACCAGTTCCCGGATGATGGCTTTGCCCTTTTCCTTTCGTAAGTCCAGAGAAAGGCACTTCTTGCCGCTGTTATATTGAACCCAGTAGCCGCTCTGGCCCCGGACCTGCGGCATGCCCTGGCGGCTTTCATCGCCCTCCAGACCTTCCACTTTGATCACCTCGGCGCCCATGCGCGCCAGTTCCAGTCCCGCCCGGGGTCCGGCCTGATAGCGTCCCAGATCGAGAACCCGGATGTCTTCCAAAGCTGTTTTCCGACCCGACATATTTTCCTTCCTCCTATCTATGGATGACCGCCAAGAAGAAGCTGGTGATGCTTTAATCCGCCTTATTTTGTAGAATAATAATTAGTGTTTTCTTGAATAATTTACAATCTTTTTCTTTATTTTCAACTTGAGTCCTGCTTTCTCCTGTTTTATACTCTTTTCCATACCAACCGATATCTCTTCAACTTCAGATAATTAGAAATGAGAGGAAAAACCGGTCCATGCCCGAACCAGACGCCCGAACGACTGTCGAGAACTTTTTCAAGGCCTTTAATAACCATGATAATGAAGCCTATCTGAAGACCCTCCATTTTCCACACTTCCGGATAAACGGCCAGGGTCAGATACGCATTACCGAAAAGGAGGCCGATTTCCCTCCGCTTGATAAAACCCTTTCCTTTTTAACCGAGAAAGAAGGATGGCACCACAGCACCTTAGATGTTGCGGAAGTGATCCATGCCTCTGAAGCAAAGGTCCATTTTGATATCCAGTTCAGCCGCTACCGGGCCGAGGGGAAGCGATATGCGGTCCATCGGTCGTTATGGATTCTAATCTTCAAGGAGGGAAGGTGGGGAGTGCAGGCCCGCTCCAGTTATGCCCCTTGACGCAGAGTAAGGATCTATAAAAACCTCAGAACATCCCGGGCTATTCTCGGGTGGTTGTATCGGGTGGAGGTGAGGTATGGAGGGCATTATCCGGCTGATATTTTTTGGTGGTGGAATTGTTTTTTTATTCCTCACCAGGAGGAAATGGCTGCATAATCTTTTGGCACCCTTGACCTGGGGAGGATGGCTTTTGGCTTCCGGTTGGGCCGTATTGCCTCTGGCCATGTTTTTCGCGGGATTTGCCCTGGAAAAAGGCCGCATGTATTCGGCCCATGGTCTGGTCGTTATTCTGTCTGTACTCATCGGGCTTTGGATCCTAAGCGGATGGCCGACTCTATTTTTCGGGGTTTTTAAATCCATCAAGAGTCGAATAGTCCGGCAAGGTTATGCCCGGATAGGGGGTTACAAATATTTCCCGAAAAGTAAAGGTCGGATCGGAAAGAGTTTTATTCCCCCCTCAACAAGGGCTTTTATCAGTAACCGATTTTCAAACCTGCTGGAGATTAATCCGGGTCTTTATATAGCCGGGGCGGTCCGATCCAGAAGGCTGAAAGGATTGAGGGGATCGGATTATGTGGTTGTTGAAGGCATCTCGGTACCTCTGTCCGTCGCAGCCATCCGAGCAACCAGAGGAGAGGAACGAGGGGGGGTGAAGACGGGCACCGATGCGTTAACGGGAATCAGGGGAATCGTTGACCAGAGCAAGATATGGGGAGGAGAGAACCCCTATTTGGTCATCGTCTCCCAATCCCTTAGAGAAATCCGAAAGGACTCTGCCGAACCTTCAGCCGGGCTTTCCGCTGGGAAAGAAACGGTTCAAACCATTCTGCAACGGGTCCTCCAACATGGGCCGGAACAACTGACCCAGGTGGAGGGCCTTTTTATCCACCAGGGGAGGATTATTTTGGAACTGGGAGGTTTCATAGTTGCTGAGGATCAGCTTGAGGCCTGGGTGGCCTGCACCAAAAGCCTCAACGACTGGTCTCCTACTGCTACCGATTAGCTTTTTCCTCCCAAATATTCCAAAACCTTTTCCATCACCCGATCGACTGTGAGGCCGAATTTTTCGAAGAGGACCTTGTCCGGGGCTGAGGCCCCGAAGTGATCGAGCCCGATGACCAGGCCCTGGTCCCCTGCATAACGACTCCATCCCATCGGGCTGCCGGCTTCAATAGAAACCCGTTTTTTAATTTCCGGCGGCAGGACCTGGTTCCGATAGGGCTCAGGCTGCTGGTCGAATAATTCCCAACTGGGCATACTGATCACGCGGGAGGTTATTCCCTGGTTTTTCAATTTTTCACTAACCTGAAGGGCAATGGGCACTTCCGACCCGGTGGCCAGTAGAAGTACATCCGGATTGGTCTCTCCCTGTCCCTGCAAAACATAAGCTCCCAAGTCCAGATTCTCGGCCGAGGAAAGGAAGCTGCGGTCCAAGGTGGGCAGATTCTGACGAGTCAGGATCAAGGCTGTAGGACCGGTGGTTCGAGTCAGGGCCATACGCCAGGCCCGGGCGGTTTCGTTGGCGTCGGCCGGCCGGATGACGGTCAAATTGGGGATGGCCCTCAGGGCGGCTAATTGTTCGATGGGCTGGTGGGTGGGGCCGTCTTCCCCCAGGCCGATGCTGTCATGGGTGAAGATATAGATCACCCGCAGACCCATCATGGCCGCCAGCCGGATGGGTGGACGCATATATTCGGAAAAGATGAGGAAGGTCCCGCCGTAGGGAATGACCCCTCCGTGGAGAGCCATGCCGTTCATCACCGAGCCCATGCCGTGCTCACGGACACCGAAGCGGAGATTGCGTTCTCCATAAGCACCGGCCTGAAAATCGCCGCTGCCCTTGATCTCCGTTTTATTGGATGGGGCCAGATCGGCCGAGCCACCGATCAGGTTGTTTACTTTGGCGGCAACAGCATTGAGGACCATGCCGGAAGCGGCCCGGGTGGCCTGACCTTTGGCGTCGGCGGGGAAAACCGGGAGGGCTTCAGTCCAACCTTCGGGCAGGTCACCAGCCATGACCCTTTTCCATTCCGCGGCCAAGTCCGGATAGGCCTTTTCGTAATCAGTAAAAAGCCCTTCCCATTCTTTTTCTTTTTTTGTCCCGGCCCGCAGGGCTTTGCGGAAAAATTTTAAAGCTTCTTGGGGGACATAAAAATCCGGTTCCAGAGGCCAGCCCAGGTTTTCCTTAGTCAATCTGACCTCTTCGGTTCCCAACGGCTCGCCATGAGCTGAGGACTTATTTTCCTTGTTGGGGCTGCCGCAGCCGATGCAGGTCCGGACGGCAATCAGGGAAGGGTGTTCCAGGTCGGCCCGGGCCTTGCGGATGGCCCGGTTAATGGCCTTCAGGTCATTACCGTCCTCCACCTGCTGCACCTGCCAGCCATAGGCCTTGAAACGGGCCAGCCGGTTTTCGGTAAAGGTGATTGCCGTGCTGCCTTCGATGGAGATGTGGTTGTCGTCATATAAGTAAATCAGCTTGCCCAATTTCAGGTGGCCGGCCAGGGAAGCGGCTTCGTGGGAAACCCCTTCCATCAGGTCCCCGTCGCTGACGATGGCATAGGTAAAGTGGTCGACCAGGGGGAAATCCGGCCGGTTGAAACGGGCGGCCAGCATGCGTTCGGCCATGGCCAGGCCCACGGCGTTAGCAAAACCCTGTCCCAGGGGACCGGTGGTGGTTTCCACCCCCGGAGTATGCCCGTATTCGGGATGGCCAGGCGTTTTGCTGCCCCACTGACGGAAGGCTTTCAGGTCATCGAGGGAAAGGTCATAACCGGTGAGGTGGAGGAGACTATAGAGCAGCATTGATCCGTGGCCGGCGGAGAGGACAAAACGATCCCGGTCCGGCCAGAGGGGATTGCGGGGATTATGCTTTAAAAAACGGGTCCAAAGCACATAGGCCATAGGGGCCGCACCCATGGGCATACCCGGGTGCCCGGAGTTGGCTTTCTGTACCGCGTCCACGGCCAGCATGCGGATGGTGTTGATATAGAGCTGATCGATGGCTGTTGCCTGGCCGGTTGGGGAAGAGGGGTTGGATTCCTTCATGTTTTTTGGCTCCGTTGGTTATAAATTCCCGGGTTAGGGGTTGCGGGTTGCGGGTTACGGATTACGAGTTACGGGTTGGGGGTTGTTCAAAACGGGTCTCGTTGTCCGTATCTCGTGTCTCGTATCTTGTTATGAACTAAATAATAAGTAACACTTTAGTTGTTTGAAAAATGATTTTAGCCACAGACGCACACGGACAAAGACCGGACAAAAGATTTTTTGCCCGTCCCCAACAAACCGAGGGGCCAGGCAAACCAGCCGTCGCTGGCGCGAAACAGGGTTTAATTTGCCCGAAGGGCCTGACGGCAGGAGGAAGACAAGTCGTCTTCCTCCTGTCCACGCTTTTGTCGGTGGCAAAAAATGGGTTTTTCCGTTTTAATAAAACTAAACTGATACAATCATAATAGAAATTTATCAGCTCGAAGCGGGAGAAGATAATAAGTTTTATAAACTAAATAGTTATTCCGCTCCAGCGACAGGGGATGACTTATTTTAAGTCTTCTTTCCTCCAGGGCCATCAATGGTGATTTGGTCCGCTTTGTTCCGCCGCCTAATCTATGACAAGAATTTCCAGAAGTAAACCCTTTTTTATTAGAGATTCAATTTCAGGATGAGGTTGACAAACCCTCCCCCTTCCCGGAGTTTGTACCCCGTTTGGAGGCCGATTTCCAGGGGTAGAACCGCCAGCAGAACCCCCTTGTTGGTGAGAGTCAGACCAAGGGAGGTTACCGCCTTTTTCTGCCAATAGTCCCAGGTCAGGTCCTTGTCCCATCCTGCACTGTGGTCAATAAAAACAGAACCCTTAAAAAGATCGCTGTGATAAAGATACATGCCCCAGCCGCTGTCGGTATAACGGATGGGGAAGTGATACTCGATCCTGAATAACAGGTTTTTATTCTTATTGATCCCGCCCTGGCTATCGTCTTTCTTATAGCCTCGGGGAAGGCAAAGGTCCTTATTGTAGGAAAGAAGGCCCTCCTGGGATTGATGGGCCATGGTCAGGATCAGTCCCTGGTGTTTAAAAAAAGAAGGCATATTTTGGGAAAAAGAAATGACCCCGTTATGCCCGGGGAGTTTCCCACCCAGTTCCGAAATCCCCTTTTCATAAAAAAGATAAAGGTCCTGTCCCCAAGACGGGACCATGTCCCGCAAGGCCGCATCGGGCCTTCTGGATACTTTTAAGGCGCCAAAAAATCCGAAGGATTGGTCGGTGTCCTCCCTGATCCGGATCCGGTCATCGAGACTCTGGAAGCGCCTGAACCGTGACCCGATCTGCAGGGAGGAACTGATGAAATCCGGGACGGCCCGGTGGATAATAGAAAGGGCGACGGAACCTTGGGCCCCACTCTCCCGGTATTGAAAATCCCGGCCGGAAGCGATGGTATTGCCTTCCAGGGGGGTGTCATAGACCCTGAATCCTAAGGCAGGCCAGAAGGCCTTATTGGTCAGATTGAAATCAAACCCCGGCTGCTGGGCGTTAAACCCATAAAAAAGGTCCAGTGAGTAGGCGTTTTTTCCCACCGGGTCCGCTCCCATGAAGTAGACGCCGGCCCGTTCCCCTTTTTCATCGGAGAGGTAATAAGGCATATGGAGAAAAGGCTTATAGGCTTTTAGGGGAATCCCTTTTTGCCCGGTGAAAGAAACCTCGGGTTGAAGCCGTTTTAAATCCGGCTCTTCCACTTCCGAAGGAGCAGCGACCCTGACGATTTTTCTGGCGTGGGGATCGGGATCGAAAGGCAGGAGCCGGATCTCCTTGACCCCACGGACCAGGTTGGAAAAGGAAAGCATTTTTCCGTCCGGTGACAGTTGGGGATTACCTGCCCGGAAAGGGACTGAGGTCATTTGCATCAGGGCTTTATTCTTAAAATTCCAGGCATAAATATTGGGGATGCCGCTGCGGTCGGAAGAAAAGACCAACCACTCACCATCACGAGAAAATTCCGGTTCATAGTCTTCAGCCAAGTCGGATTTAAAGAGAAGGTTCATGGTTCTGCTTCGGGGATCGATAAGAACCAGGTCCGTGTTTCGTCCGTTTTTGATAACGGTAACTATACGGGAGCCGTCCGGAGACCAGCGGGGGGCGTCGAAATAGAGCCCCGGTTTGGAAATCAGGGGTCTGAGGTTGGTCCCGTCGGCATCGAGGAGCACCACTTCCGTCCACAGGCCAAGGCGGCGGACTGCGGCGATGGTCCGGCCGTCCGGGGAAAGGTCGGCGCTGTAGATATGCTGATTGCGGGTCAGGCGGCGGCGCGCCATGGTTCGGGGATCGATGATCACCAGATCGGCCGAGTCTATGGTGGCCTCTCCCAGGGGGTGATAAAAAACTTCGGCTAATAGAAATCGTCCGTCCGGGAGCCTGCGGGCCGAGAGAGGATAGAGCCGGCCGGTGTTGATTTCCTTCAAAATTTTTCCGGTATGCGGGTCGATCTCCACCAGGACGTTCTTCTGGTCATACCCCTGCCTGAAAGCCAGGAGGGTTCCTTGCTTGGTCCAAAAATGGGATTCAAAGCTGTTAAGATATTTCTCATCCGCGGCGACCACTCGGCCGGGAGGAAGCCCGGTAGCCAGGCTCTCTGTTTTTAGGGAAGCGGAGCGGGCCAGGTAGTCCTGTAAAAAGTCCTGATAGAATTCCCGGGGACTTTTCCCGGTCATTTTTTTTAAAGCCCCGGTGGTCCCAAATAAGGGTTGTTCGGCCTGGTAACGGCTCATTCTGGCCAAGGCATCCGGGCCGTAGGTACGGGTAAGATACTCCACCATCTGATAACCGGCCAGATAAATCCGGCCCCTTGGCGGGGCATAGGGGGAGGCCACAGCCGCAGCATTGAGGTCCCAAAGACCGGGGTCTTCAGTGAAAGAGCGCATTTCCCCGAGGAAGAAGGGGGAACGCCCCCGGCCGCCGTCGGTTAAAAGCGTTTCGGTATTGGTAGTGATCCCCTCTATGAACCAACCCGGGGAAAGGATATTGGAAACGGCTAAGCCCTCTCCCAGAAACCTGCTTAAGACCCCGTACCAGCCCAGTCTGGTGGTGATGTGGACGAAATGGGTGTATTCATGGATAAAAACCAGTTCCATGAGGTCCGATGCCGGACCAAACCCGGTCAGCGAATGACGCGGGGTTTCATATAAAGAAATCCGGCTGGGAAAAAGAGTCATATAGCCATTGAAGAGGTCCGTACCGGGGTCGAGAACAATAGGGCAAAGGGGCGGTTTTACCTCTAAATATGCGGTTACTTCCTTATAGACCTTTTTCGAAAGGTTCAGGATCCGCTGCGCGGCAAGCTCATGGCCCTTGGGATAGTAAAGGATGAAATGGTCGTTTCTGACGGTGTACCACTGATAGGAAGGATCATAACGGGCTTGGGCTGAAAAGGGCAAGGCCGTTATGAGGACCAGAGAGGCCAAAAAAAGAAATAAGGTTCTTTTGGGGAAGGATTTAATCAAGTTCATGAAAAAATATAGAATTTCCAACTAATCCCGATAGGCGCAAAATAGAATATTGGTATCCACCAAGATTTTATCGGCCATATCGGTCCAGTCTTTCGGTGTAGGCCTCTTCCCTTAAGAATTTGCGGTGTTGTGAAGGTTTTTTGCCTTTCATTCTCTGGGCAATAAAGACCTTTTCTTTTTCCCAGGTCAAAAGGCTTCGAGGAGAAAGGGTTAGAAGACTGGTTTGTTGGTCAATGGCCCTGCGAATGACCTCTGCTTCTGTTAGACCCATTCGTTTGCCTTGTTTTTTATGGTGTTCCTCTTGTACGGACTCAAGAAATATCTGTTTACGAACCATCCTTCCCTTACCCCCGGCCTCCTTTAAATTCTTATATTATAGTAAACATCGTTATGGGGGAACTGTCAAAAAAAAAGAATCGGCCTGCTGAGGAACACTGACTGCTGTTTAAAAGCAGGCACTAAAAAGTCAAGACTTTGTCGGCTTCCCGGGCAAGTTCATACAAATCGTCCATCCAACCGATGGGGCAACTGCTTGATCCCTCCAGACCGTGGGATTTCATGCACACCCCTCAGACGTAAAAATCCCCTTCGAACTGGTTGATCTGTTCCATGACGTTGAACTGTTCGGTCCCGGCTTGTTCGAAAAGGACCCCTTTTCCCAGCATGAAGACGCTGATCTCGTCTCCTTTTTTGACTCCCACATTGGCCAGACGCATGGCATTGTAAATAGTCTCTCCGTCGTCGCTGGTGATAATGAACAATAATTTCATGAAGGTCCTCCTTTTTCAATTTTTTCCATTAGAAATTGTTCCATTTTTCCCTTGTCCAGGGCGATTTCCAAAGGAACCGATTCCTTTTCAAAAAGCACATTGGTTGAGCTTTTAAAGCGATAGGGTAGTGCCTCCATTGAGTCCGTAGTGAAAAATTTAATTTCCAAATGGTCATTAAATTTCTTCTTCATCTCTTCGGCCACCGCCTTGGCCTTTATACAGGTCATTCAAGTCGGGCTGCCGCTTTCAAAAACCAATAATTCTTTCATGGTTGTTATCCCCCCTTTTAATTCTTACTCAACAAGTCTGAATAGTTTTCCTTTTTGTTCTGAATTCTGGCTCCGGGATTCTGGATTCATTTTATTAAATTCTCCCTTCCCTCTGGAGTTTGGTCATCAGGAACATTGCCCCTGAGCGGGATAGGCCGAGCTGCTCGGCCAATTGAAGCGGATCTTTTATCTGGTTCACCTTAATCGTTGTAATCACCTCTTCCTCCACTTCATCCAACCAGTTTTCAAACAGGGTTAGGATATCCGGCTCGGCCACGGCCTTCAGTTGTTTGGATTGGAAGACCTTGTCCACCAGGGTCTGGCACATTTGTTGGGGATCGACACCTTCGTCCAGGCACTCGGCCAGTCAGAGGTGGACCAGACTGGACATTTTATCCTGACCGGAATCCCCGATTAAATTCATGACTAAATCCAGGCGGTCTTTTTCCGCTAACAGGGGGAACAACTTTTTTATGATCCCTACCATTTCCTTAGCGGCCCTATCGGGTGGAATCTCATCTATGAATTGCTGAAGGGTTTTCTTGCTCATTCATCCTTCTCCTTCCCTAAAAAGTCTTTCGGTTGGACAAAAGCCCTTTTCCCAGAAAAGCAATTTTCCCCAGGATATCTAAAATAGATGGGTCCGCAATTTCATAATAGACAAAAGGGCCTTGCCTTTCGACATTGACCAGCAGGGATCGTTTTAATTCTTTCAGGTGATGCGAAACCAAAGGCTGAGAAAGCTGGAGCTCTTCGACAATACTGTTGACGGATTTCCTGCCCCCGTTCAGGGTCAATAAAATACGCAGACGGTTCTCGTCAGAGAGGCTCTTGGCTAAAAAAGCAATGGCGGGCAACTCTTCTTCCAGCATCCTTATCTTCTCCTGATCCTTATCTTTTCCCTTCCAACGGGCTTCGGCTTTAATCTTTTAGTCTATTCCCTGGCTTCTATCTATGCCGGCTTACTATAAGCCACACCCATTAAAATGTCACTACCTTATCGGCCCACTCCACCATTTTTACACAATCGATCATCGTTGAAAGGGGGCAGGCCTCGGTCCCATCTTTTTGTCTGGACTTCAGGCAGGTCCCGCAGGCCAGGATCTCCCCGCCGGCGGAAATGAAATTTTTCAATTGTTCATCGACATTAAACTTCTCATGGACCAACCCTTCACATTCCACGGCTTCACCCATAAGAAATACTTTGATTTCGTGGTTTTGTTTTCTGGCAGTTACGGCGAAGCGAAAGGCATTCCAGGCCTTTTCCAGCTCCTTGGTCTCTAAAATAATGCCGACTTTCATCTTTGATCCTCCTTTTTATAAAAAAAAATTTATGAAATCTTGGGTCTCCCCTGCCGGAAAAATTTCGTAAAAATAACCCCGAAAAGCAGGGCCGCCAACAGGGGACTGAGGTAATTCACAAACAACAAGGTTGCATGGGGATAATAAAGGCCGTAAATATTAGCTCCCAAAACTTGGGAGCCGACAAAGGCTCAAACCATGGACCATTGGGGCGGGGCAAATTCTGCTCCCCAAAAGACTTTTCTGAAATACCCGCCCAGCAAATAAAGGCAAAAGAGCCCCCAAAGGATAGAGATGACATAAGGAAAGACCAGGGAAACAAACAAAAACAGGCTCAGGTCCAACTGAAAAGAGGCCTTAAGGAAGATCCCGATCCGGTAGAAACTGAATCCATACAGGCAGGAGATGGGGATGAGGATAAAAAAGGCCGGGAGGATGTTGTTCCCGGGCAGGGAATCGGCCTTCATCTGGAGATAGAGTAAATAAGTGAGTTTTCCGATAAGTAATAAGAATCCAAAGACCAGAGAGAATATCGAGGCAATGGCCGCTATCGAAACCACAGCCGGGTTGTCGGAGAGAGCGGTTATTCCGGTTCCGTAAAGGCTGACCAGACCGAAAGAAAATACATCCAGCAGCCAGACGAAGTTGAGTTTGGAAGAATCGAGGGGACGACCCAACCAGGTTTTGAGGGCGCGGAACTCAAGCCAGAAAAGGATGATCCAAAGAATCCCAAAAAACCCAAAGCCTGGGGCCATCAAGGTTTGCATCTTCGAGGACATCTGAGGGATAAAAAAAACCAAGGGGGCGAAGAAAACCAAGGCGGTCATAGCCAATGATGCCACCGGCACGAATAGGCCGACTGCAACCGTGGGCGGCCCGGCCATGAATTCTAAAAAAGCCGCCCTGTTACCAAGCCAGCGGATTAGCTGCCTTAAATAAGCAATGGCCGAAGACAGATTAATGATTGTAAAAAGAAGCATTAATCCTATCAACGGGAGATAGAAATAATACTGTGTTGGGGTCAACCCGGTTTGTAGAAAATCGTCCAGCGTAACCAATCCCTTTCCGTGGGGAATGACGTGCTGGAAAAAATTAAAGGCCATCAGGGCGATGCCTCCGGCGGCCAGGGGGATTTGGAATTTCAAAGGGCTAAACGGCATCTTATGAACTCCTCTTCTGATAAAATAAATGATCTAATTTTTTAATTAGCTATGGCTAAGCTGCTTTTTTATAAAAACTCAAGGCCTGTTTCGGGCAAACTTCCACACAATAAGAACATTTTAGACAATCGCCATGTTCAACCACCCCTGTATCCCTGAAGGTCCCCGGGTAAATCTGCATGCGGCAGACCTTTTCACAGGAACCGCAGAGGATGCAATCGCTGGTAACCTGAAGGGGCTTTTTCCCCTTTCCTAGCCAATTGGCCATAGTCCCCATGGGGCAAAACATGCACCAGATACGCTGGTGATAGATTACGCCTAAGATCAACCCGACCACGGTGGTTACGGTCAAGATAAGGACAAAAGGCCTGCCCATCAGGTAGAAATCACCCCAGACCGGGATCAGGTTGACGGTCAGCATGGTCATCAGGACCCCAAGCCAGAAGAGGCGAAAGGGGAGACTGCGGAAGACTTTGGGGACTTTCACCTCCCGGCTCATCCGGTTAAGATATTTATCCCAAAAACTTCCCCGGGGGCACATCCAGTCACACCAGTTCCTTCCTTTGAAAAGTCCTATACCCATAGCCATAACCATGCAAAAAACTAAAAAATAACCCAAAGGGTAATAAAGCCACCCCCCGACCAGAAGGGCCATAAACGCTACCCCGTTAACGATCTGCCAGGGGGCGTTCCTTTTGGCTATCGATAGGACCTTCATGACAGTGTCTCCTAAAAATGGTTATCCATAAACATATTAATTATAATTTATATCTTTATATATTTTTGTCAAGCTCATTTTCTTAAAATTTATTTTCCATCATAATTTTTGTTTTTAATTCAACAAGTTGATTGGTTGGTCGGCAGGGCCTATCCAGGTTAAATCCGGGATTGCTCTGCGGTAAAATGCAGAAAGTTACAGGGGTTATCCCTGAAATTATTAAACAAATTCTGTTTTTTGGGGTTTGAAGGAAACCATCGGCCTGGGGGAAAAGCTGGGCCTGCCCCTGCCAATGGATTGTCTGGGGGGCTGGTGGACTGGCCGGTCATCCCTGTTTCCACCCGCATAGGCTAAGGGGCCAGCTTCAACTGATTGGCCGCTTTCCGGGGCAGACTCAGTGCCTCCGTCTAAACGTGGCCGTGGTCAATATCGACAACGGCTTCGGGGCCGGATACCTGGCCTCCTTGATCACCAGGAGCTAATCAACCAGTATGAGGCAATAAAGATTCTGCGTTTCCCCTTTGTGGCGCAGCGGCTGAATGGGAAATCCGTTGTTCCAGGCGGTTTGATAGACATCGATGCCGAAGGATTCCATGGACGGCCGGGCTCGGGCCCCGAAATGGCAGGGCTTGTTCTCGGCCTTGGCGCATGCCGGGCAGAGGTTGCCCGGTCCTGATAGGAGAACGAAGGCTTTGTAAAAACCGTCTTTAAACATCTGCCCTTCAAGGTCCACCAGGGCATCGAGAAAGGCCTTCCGGGTTTTGGCCCGGTTTTCACCCTCTTTTTTTACGGCTTGGTAATGAAACAAAATTACCCTGCGGTAACAGGAAAGAATCTCCCGGGTCTGTTCCGGAGTGGGCGTTTCAGGAGGACAGCAGTATTCTCTTCCGTACATTTGGCAGCCGTATTGGCACTTCAGCCGGACCCAGGGGGCGGTGACCACGCTGGCCGGCTCAATAACTATTGCTTCGGCCGGTCTCCCATTAATCACCTTCTTCCAGTATTTCCCCAAATCTGCTATATTCATTTAAACCCCCTGAAGTGATTCTGATTTCAGAACAGCCACTCCTTTAGCCCGATCGGATTTACAGACCCGACGGTCTGGTTGGTAGCGCCTGCCGCGGCGACGGCCGTCAGGCGGCGTCAATGTCACGGCACCACCGGATCGCCGTTAAATCCGGCTCCCGGTGAGCCATGACGTTGGGTATTCTCCTAAAGTTTGTCCGGTCTCAGTTGGTTCAGTTTCTTATGCACCGCTGGATTTCGTTCCAGAATCATGTCATGCAAGTATGGCCAATATTCAGTTGCCAGCAAGCTGACTCCCTGCATGTTGCGCCGGACAAACGATGCTGTTTTGAGCACCCGATGCTTCCGCAGATCATTAAGGAATACGGGTGAGCCGAGGTGGCATATCCTGCGTATCTCCCCGAAATACGCATCACCTTCGCGCCATCCTGCGCCACCTCGCGTAATATCGTTTCCTGAAAACACGAATACATCCGTAATGGCGGAAACTGGAGCGCACTTGTACATAAGCAATATGTCTCCGGGGGTTGCTCGTTTGGACAGTGACCATTTCATACGATCATGCTTGTCGAGGAATTCTTGCTGACTCTTGAGCGCCTGTTGAACCCAAACTTTTCGAGCTACTCCGAAATGTCGCTTCAGTTCGATGACCTCAATCGAATTGGGAACATCTGGCCAGTCATGATGCCAGCAAACAATCGCATCACATCGGGCCTGATCATGACCATGTATCTTAAAACTACTTGCTCTGAACTCGAACTCGATTCTGGTCTTCTTCTCCGAGTCACCCAATCGCCGGTAGGCAATGCAGTCCGGGAACTGGGGACGTATCTCCTCAATGCGGAATTGGAGACGGCGTGCGACATGCGCGAAAAGAAACACGACACCGAGTTCATTGGTCGGCGCGTATTCCATCGGTGCGTTCTTCAAGGCAATTGGTTTGTGCTTTTCTCTCATTTATCTTTTTCCCCACCGCAAAAGCGAATGCACGCGGAGGCTTTATATCGCCCCTATCTCGAACGGTTTGTTCTAACAAATTATTTATTCTTTTCCTTCCAAAGGTTGGCAATCTCACCAAAATCTAAACCTTCAAGTCGTTTCCCCTGACAAAACTTCTGCCATGCGGTCAGTTGTCGATCCGTTTTGATCTGATTGTCGATTTGTTCGGCGGTCCCTAGTAATGAGGATAGCTCGATTACTTCGATTCGTCTAGGACAATCCTTCCAATTGTGTTTCCAACAAACGATGACGTCAACGCTGTCCGGGTTATGTCTGTGTGCCAAGAATGACTTGCTTTCGTACTCAAACTCAATCCGCACTTCTTCCCATAGATTCTGTCCTTTCTTGCGCCGGGCAACACAATCCGGGAATCCAGATTGAATGGACTCGATCTTGAAGTCAAACGTTTCATGGAGCACACCAAAAAGATAGACCACGCCCAATTCGTTTACAGGCGCACAAGAGAGAGACTTAAACCCAATCTTGTCACCAAATACTCTTTTTCGGCTACCAGTTGTCATCTCTTTTTTGTTGTTCAACGGCGAGTTCATCGGGAAGCCCGGCTGTTGTCGGGCAATCCGGTGGAACGTCTGGTTAAGAGGCGGCTTGGGGATTTTCTTGACCAACAATTTCCCATAGGGCTTCTATGGTATCTGCAGATAAATCGGCACCACAATCCCATTCAACGAAGTACCCCCCGTTGATAACCTTCATGAATTCGGTGGGATTTTTAAGGGCTTCAAACGCCTCATATTTCAGATAGGGACTGACATCAAAATGGCCGATATGACCGTCGTCTGCGACGATGGACAACACCCAATTAGGTTGTGGTGATATTTTTACTATTCTCATTGGTCAAGTCCTTTGATTGGAAATGGTTTCTTGCCGTTTACCGCTAAGTTCCAGTCAGCAATCAAATCTTCTTGATGAATTTCAATCCAGGCAACAACCAGCTTGTGTTTGTTTGGTGGCAGTTCACCCGCCAGAAGCATTCCGTCAGGAATGGAATAGACAGCAACGGTTCCTTGGTAATCGGCATGTATGTGTGGTACATGGTGTTTCTCGATATCTCGAAAGAACATCCGGATGAGAATCCCATAAAACATCGAAATGGTGGGCATCTATTCCCCTTTTCATTAATTAAATTTGCCCCTGATCCTTTGATTTTATCATTTTAACCAAAACAATTCATCAAGTATTATCCGAAACTCTTATACAATGGATTGAAACGACCTTTCAGGATCGTCTCAATCCATAATGGTTATGAGCCGGTTTGTCCGTGCTTCTTTGTCGGTCCGGTTTTACCCGGTGACCTTCACGATTTCTCCTGCTGGTTCAATACTTCAGTTTCCGATAGGCCGCCTTACGCCCCGTTCAGGCCATAAAAAAAACTTGACAATAAGCCAATAATTAAGTATAAACTTAAATACTAAATTAATAAATCGGTTTAATTAAATGGAAATTCATTTAGATCCCCATGAAATGTTTAAGGTTTTGTCTGTCCCCACCCGGGTCAAAATAGTGGACCTGCTCAAGTCCGAAGGTCCCCTGGGGGTCAAGGATATTTCCCAAAAGATGTCCATCACCCCGGCAGCCGTATCACAGCACCTTAAAATTTTGCGCCAGGCCGGTCTGGTGACCAGTGAAAGAAAAGGCTACTGGGTCCCGTATTCGGTTAATGAACAGGCCCTGGAAAACTACCGCCAGGTCTTCAACCAGGTCTGCACCTGCGGCTGCGAAGGATCGTGCCGGCTCAGCGAGCGGGGAACGGAAAGATTAAATCTGGAGTCTTTGAAGGATTATGCGAAGGACCTAAAAAAGGAGTTAAAAACGATCCAAGATAGGATCAAGACCTTGGAGGCTCAGGTGGCCGGCCATAGGAAGTAAGAGAAATTTTTTTCGCTTTATATTTAAGTTATTGCTTAATCTCTTATTTATACTGACTGGCATTTCCGGATAACCTGAAGGGAAAATACTTGGAAACGAAAGGAGGTGAGTGCGATGAAAAAAAGCGAAAGCCAGTGCGGGTGTGGATGTGCGAGTGTAACTCCAAGCATCACGAAACCCGGAAAAAATTCCAAAGGAGTAGAGGCCAAGGAAACAAAAAACCAACAGACCAAAGAAACCAAATCCAATTAAAGAGAGGTGAAGATCATGTGTTGTGAAACGAACGTCTTACGGCCGCAAAGTCTCCAGGCTTCCTGCGGCTGCGGCTGCACCGGCCTGTCCCGGCGGTTTTTAAGCCCGCAGGAAGAAAAGGCCAAACTGGAAGAGTATCAGGATCAACTCCGGAAAGAATTATCCGGGGTCCAGGAATGCATCAATCGCTTACAAACCGCCTGATATAGGGCTTGTCTTCCCCGCCTGTCCCCGGTTATTCAGGTGACCGGGAACGGGCGGGGCTTAGGCCTGAGAACAGATAGCCGTGCTATTTTTCAGTCAGGTGAGTTTCTTCCACCCTCAGCAATAGCGAAAGTCCCACGGTAATAATCCCGATGATCAGAAAAGTCATCTTCAGCGAAATATCCGTCAAAATACCGTTGAGGGGATAAAGAAGGGTTGTGGCCATGCGCTCGATCATGGAAACGCCGGAAAGGACGGTAGCCCTCTCTGAACTGTCGATCTCACGATTCATCAAGGTACTTAGTAGAGGCGCGCGGAATAGCTTGAGATTGGTTACAAAAAATATGGCTGCCAGGGCCATAACCGGCCCGGAAATAAAAAATAAGGACAAATAGAAGAATCCGGGAATGATAGAAGAAAAGAACAAGGTGTTTTTTATCCCCAACCCCCGTTCTATGACAGGCGTTAACCAGAGAAGGACCATGGCGGTAAAATTGAAGGCCGAGGCTACAACCCCCAGCCAGGCAACCGAAAATCCATTTTCCATCAACAAGGGCTGATAAAACCAGAACATAAAAAAAGTCAACGAAGAAAGGAGGGCATAATTTAAACTGAATTTGCGGAGTTTGGGAAGATGAAGAATCCTGAGGAATCCATCCAGGCCTTGGCGCATGACGTTTTTTTTGCTCTTTTCGTAAGCGGTTTCCTTTACGAATACTACCAAAAACCCGGCAAAAAAAACGGCCATGGCGGTGGCGATGAACACCAGACCCAAGGCTGAATTATAAGATACTGCATTACTTCCGACGAAGACGGATCCTGCCGGAAAAGCCAAAAACATCCCAGTCGTCGCAAAGGCATCGTATCGGGCCATTACCGCAGCAGTTCGGCTGTCGCTGCCGCTGGCTATCAGGGTTTCATAGAGGATGGCTCGGTCAGCACCGCTTTGCATGGTCATTCCAAAGGCGCAAAGGATCTCGGCTATGGCCAAGACGATAAACGAGGTATAGAATCCAAAAATTAAAAAAGCGGCCCCTAAAAAGCAGGATCCAAAGAAAAGCGACCATTTGCGTCCGAAGCGGTCGGCAATGACGCCGGTGGGGATTTCAAATACGATCATGCTTAAGGAAAAAATGCCTTCGAGCAGGAACATGCTTGCATACCCGATCCCGATCCGGTGAAGGTAAAAGGGAACGGCGACGGCCCCGAAGAACATCAGGTTCTTAAAGAAGCTGAAACCATAGAGCAATAAGATGTTTTTAGTCATCTATCTTTTGAGACCCTTATTATATAACCTGTTATAATATATGAAAAATGTCTTTGCAAAATATTTTTTATGGAAGATTTTCGGTTTGGCAGAGGGCCTTTGAGGTCTATTCCCCACCGATTTCTTGAAATACAAATCCCTTGTCTAACCTTCGTTCCTTTGATATATTTCAAAAAAGAGGAAAATGGATCAGGGGAGGGGACGATGACGGATACAAAGAAAGAAGGGGCCGAGAGACAAGGTGGTGAAATCCGGTCTGGTTATGCCCGGGGGGCTGAGGCTGATTTCCTGGAGGGGGTGAGCCGGGCTTCCGGCCATGGTCATAGGGAAGAAGTGCCGGCCTCCGCATCGGTGGGGGCCAGAATTAAAAACGTCAGGGAATCCAAGGCCCTTTCTCTCCAGGATGTGTCCCAGCGCACCGGTTTTTCGGAGACGATCATCACCCGGATTGAAGAAGGGGAAATCGTTCCACCCCTGGGGGATATGGTCAAGCTGGCCCGTGCCCTGGATATGAAAATGGGCTATCTGCTGGCCCAGGGGGAATCCAAACCCTATACGGTGGTCCATAAAAAAGACCGGAAGCAGATTTCCAGATACGATTCCACTCGGACCCAGCGCTACGGTTATACGTATGAAACCCTGGCCCCGGAGAAAAAAGACCGGAACATGGAACCTTTTCTGGTCTCCCTGGTTCCCACCGGTCAGGAAGAGCCCCCTTCCACCCATGAGGGGGAGGAATTCATTTTTGTCCTGGACGGGGAAATCGAGGTTCTATTGGGGGAAAAGCGGGAGATTCTGACCGTTGAAGATTCCATTTACTACGATTCCACCTTGCCCCATCGGGTGCGGGCCCTGGGGGATAAAGACGCCCGGATCCTGGCGGTACTCTACACCCTGGAAAAGTAGGATCACCCGAATATGGAAGCAAAGCCGTCTCCCATTTCTTTCGACCCTCAGCTATTCCAACGGGCCATGGCCCTGTTTGAATGCACCCAATGCGGCACCTGCTGCCAGGGGGAGGGGGGCATTTATCTCACAGGGGAGGATATCGGAAGGATCTCCGGCTTCCTGAAAATCAGCGAAGAAGACTTCCTGAAAGGCTATTGTCTGAGAAGAAACGGGAAGACGTATATCCATGTGCGGGAGGACGGTTATTGCCACTTTTCCCGCGAAGGTATGTGCACTATCCACGAGGTCAAACCCGACCCCTGCCGCCGCTGGCCTTTTTTCCCGCCCATGCTGATTGACCAGGCCAACTGGGAAACGGCCCGAAATTCCTGTCCGGCTTTGGCCCCTTTTGAAACCCTGGAAGCCTATTTGAATCAACGTCAGAGAAAGAACAAAGAAGAACGGTAAAATCAAAACCGGTCCGGAGGCTTCTCCTTATCTTTTTTCCCCCTTTCCAGGTTTTTTATCTCTTTTTCAATCCTTTCCTTTTCCCGGAAATCATTTCCAGAATATTTCAAGGCAGTTTTATAATGAAATAGGGCTTTTTCCCGGTCTCCCTTGATCTGGAAGGATTTCCCGAAATGATAATGGGCTTGTCCCAGTTGGTTTAATTTCCCATAGATCAAACCAGTATAATAATAGAGGTCTTCATTTTCCAGTCCCGATCGTAGGGACCTGTTGAAATTTTCCAGGGCCAGTTGGTCCTGACCTTTTTCCTGATAGACCCGGCCCAGAAAAAAGGCGGCGTTTCCATCCTTGGGATGTAGAATAGAGGCTTCCCCCAGTTTTTGAAGGGCCAGATCGAAGCGGCCTTGCTTTAAATAGGCCCGTCCCAGGTCGGTAAGGACATAAGGGTCTTTGGGTCGCAAGACCAGGGCTTTTTCAAAAAGATCATTAGCCGTATCCATTTTCCCCTCCCGAATGGCGATCCAACCCTGACCGTAAAGGACCCAGAATTGATTTTGGTCGTCTTTAGCTAAGGATTGAAAGCGGTTGCGGGCCCGTTGCAGATCCCCGTATTGGGAGAGGAGGATGATCTGGAGCCGGCGAAATTCATCTGAAGTGGACCGGGGCCATGATCCCCGCCCGGTATAAATCTGGAGCAGGTCCTCCACCCGGGCCATACGGTCGGCAGTGAGGGGATGGGTTTGCATATAGGCTGGAATGGTTTCCGATCCGAAGGAGCCCCAGCGGCGAAGTTTATCCAACAGTTCGTTCATGCCTTTGGGATTAAACCCGGCCCCGGCCATATATTTGAAACCGTAGTTGTCGGCTTCATCTTCATCGTCCCGGCTGTATTTCAGAAAGAGGGTCTGGGCCGTGGCCAACGATCCGGCAATGGTGGCGCTGGCGATTCTCGGATCACCGGCAAAAACCCCCAGAAGGACGGCGGCCATGGTGGCCAGCCCGATTTTTTTTTGTTGGTCCATCCGGTTGGAGATATGACGGCGGGTGACATGGGCGATTTCATGACCGATCAGTCCGGCCAATTCTCCCTCGGATTCCATGAGTTCAATAATGCCGGTGGTCAGAAAAACATGTCCGCCGGGCACGGAAAAGGCGTTCAGTTGAGGGTCTTTTAAGAGATAAAAACGGAAAGGGAAGGGTTGGGGAGCCGCGGTTTTTAGGATGTCCTGTCCCAGGGCATTCATATATTCCAGGAGGGCTGGGTCCCGGACCAGGGTGAATTTACCCTCTACCTCCCGAACCACTTCCTCTCCCAGCTTTTTTTCCTCTTCGATGCTCAGGGCAAAGGCTCGCCGTATGCCCGGCATAGGGGAAAGAGGTGAAAAAGTAAGTAGAAGAAGGGCCAGGATAGCGGCCGTGATTTTAGTAAAACTGATTTTCATACCGAGTCTTTTTCCCGGGAAAAAAATGGCATTGAAAAGGTTTTTACTCCGCAATCCGAAATCCGAAATAATCGCCGACTCATAAGGAAGATTATCAGTCACCCACCATCAAACATCTCCCTGTCATTTCCTCGGGGATGGGGAGATCCATCAGGGTCAGGATAGTGGGGGCCACATCGGCCAGGATGCCATTGTTCAGCCTAACCCCGGGCCTTCCCCCATCAACCAGCACCACCGGAACCGGGTTGGCGGAGGTATGGGCCGTGTGTGGGCCGCCGTGGATGCGGTCGATCATTTCTTCGGCATTGCCGTGATCGGCGGTGACCAGTGCCGTTCCCTTTTCTTCGGAAACGGTCGAGAGGACATCTCCCAGACAAGCGTCGACCACTTCACAGGCCTCGATGGCGGCAGGTAATTTCCCGGTGTGACCGACCATATCCAGATTGGCGAAATTCAAAACAATCAGGCCATACTTTCTTGAGCGTATGCGGTCCACTACTTCCCTGGTTACCTCCCGAGCACTCATGGCCGGTTTCAAATCATAGGTGGGCACTTCCCGGGAGGAAGGGATTAAACAACGGTCTTCCAGGGGAAAGGGCGTTTCCTTCCCGCCGCTGAAAAAATAGGTTACATGGGCGTATTTTTCCGTTTCGGCGATACGTAATTGACTTATGCCCTGGCGGCTTACCGTCTCCCCCAGGGTATGGGCCAGGTTCTGCGGGGGAAAAGCGACCCGCACCCATTCTGAAAATGTTGCATCATATTCGGTCATGGTCATGAAAGCCGATAGATTCGGACGGTCGACCACGGGAAAAGGAGAAAACCCCGGTTCTCTGAAAGCCCGGGTGATCTCCCTGGCCCGATCGGCCCGGAAGTTGAAAAAAAACAGGGCGTCTTCTGCCTGAATCAGTCCGATGGGCGATTCCTTTTCCCCCTTGATCAGACAGGGGGTGATGAATTCATCCGTTTCCCCTCGCTGGTAGGCCTCCTTTACAGCGTTCACCGGGTCGGAGAAGAGGTCCCCCTCTCCCCGGGTGAAAACCCGGAAAGCCTTCTCCACCCGGTCCCAGCGGTTGTCCCGGTCCATGGCATAGAAACGGCCGCTGATGGCGGCAATTCTGCCGACCCCGATTTCCCCCATCTGTTGTTGCAACTGGGCGATGAATTCGATCCCTTGCTTGGGGGGAGTGTCCCTTCCGTCGGTGATGGCCTGGACCATGACTTTTTCCAGTCCTTCCCGCCGGGCCAGCCGCAAAATAGCCAGGAGATGATTCAAGTGGCTGTGGACCCCGCCGTCGGAAACCAGACCCATCAGATGCAGAGCTGTGCCTTTGTCCCGGCATTCCCGGATTAAACGTAACAAACCGGGATGTTCAAAAAAAGAGCCGTCCCGAATTGCCCGGTCAATACGGGTGATATCCTGATAGACGATCCTACCGGCCCCAAGGTTAAGGTGCCCGACTTCGGAATTGCCCATTTGTCCTTCGGGCAGGCCCACTGCTTCGCCCCAGCATTTTAATTGGGCGTGGGGGCAGGTTTGAAACAAGCGGTCCATGTTCGGAGTCCTGGCCCGGGAAATGGCGTTGCCTTCGTACACCGGACCGATTCCCCAGCCGTCAAGAATGACAAGGACCAGCAACCTGGGGGTCATTGGGAGACCTCGGTCAGGGAATCCTCCTCAGGAAGGGGCAGACGGGAGGCCTCCATCCATAATCCTTCCAGATCATAAAAGGCCCTGGCCGACTCAAAAAAAATGTGGACGATTACATCATCGAAGTCCATTAAAATCCATTGCCCGGTTTCCTTTCCCTCCTGGCCCCGCAGGCGAATACCCTGCTTGCCTAAGGTTTCATCGAGATGTTCGGCCAGGGCCTGGACCTGGCGGACTGAGGTCCCGCTGAGGATCAGAAAATAATCGGCGAAGGAACAGGATTTTCTGACATCCAATAAAACGGGATCCAAAGGTTTCCTTTGCAGGGCGGAACGGGTAATGAATAGGGCTTTTTCCCGGGAGGAATATTTTTTGAGGCGCTTAGGGGGCATAAAGTCGGTTCTCCAGGATATAATTTCCCACCTTTTCAGGTAAAAGAAAACGTAGGGATTGATTGTTTTGTCTTAGCCTCCGAATCCGGGTGGAGGAAATATCCAACAGGGTTATTGGAAAAAGAAAAATCGAAGGCCCTCCGGGATGCAGAAATCTTTTTTCCCGCGGGTAGTAAATCACCTCGGAGGATATTTCCCGCAGGATATAATCCTTGATCGATTTCCGGTTATATCCGGGGCGGTCCATGACTACAAAATGGCAAAGGGTAAAAAGCCGCCGAAATTCTTTCCAGGTATGAATTTCCAGAAAGGCATCCAGCCCCAGGATAAAGAACAACTCCGTGCCCGAGACCGATGTTTTCATAAAATGGCGGATGGTGCGGATGGAATAGGATTTCCCTTTCATCTTTCTTTCCACGTCGGAGGCTTTAAAAGAAGGGACTCCGGCAACGGCCAACCGGACCATTTGCAGACGATGGGCAAAGGACACCAGGTTCCTGGTTTCCTTATGGGGGGGCAAGGCGGTGGGGATGAAAATAACCTTGTTCAAAGAAAAAGCTTCTTGAATTTCCAGCCCGGCCCGGAGATGACCCAGGTGCACCGGGTTGAAGGCCCCACCGAAAAGACCAAGACGGAATAATTTCGGATTTCGGATTTCGGATTTCGGGTTGTGAGATTTTTCCCCTGAAACAGGAGGGGAAAGGGAGGAGTTTTTTTTCCTCTGAACGCTGAACGCTGAACGCTGAACGCTGGTTTTCCCGCTCTCCATGCCTAATGTCATCCGCCTCCTAATTCCTAACCTGGCCCTGACCCAAGACGATGAATTTGGTGGTGGTCAGCTCCTGAAGCCCCATGGGACCGAAGGCGTGGAGCTTGGAGGTGCTGATGCCGATTTCGGCCCCCAGCCCCAATTGGTTTCCATCGTTGAAACGGGTTGAGGCATTGACCAGCACCACTGAGGAATCGACCGCCTTCAGAAAGGCGTGAGCCCGGTTGTAATCTCGGGTGAGAATGGCCTCGGTATGATTAGAACCGTATTGATGGATGTGATTCACGGCTTCTTGCATGTCTTTGACCACCCGGACAGAGAGGATCAGATCCAGGTATTCCTCATACCAGTCGGCCTCAACCGCTTCGCAGATCCCTTTGCCCTTGCCGATGATCTCGAGGGTAACTGGGCACCCCCGGATCTCAACCCCCAGCTTGCGAAATCTCCGGACCATGCCGGGGAGGAAGGCTTTGGCAAGGTCCTTATGGACTAAAAGGGTTTCCATGGCGTTACAGACGCCGGGACGCTGGACCTTGGCATTGATGCATATTTCGTAGGCCATGGGTATATCCGCATCCTGATCGACAAAGGTATGGCAGACCCCTTTGTAGTGTTTCAAAACCGGCATACGGGCCTGAGCGGTGACGGTCCGAATCAGACCCTCTCCGCCCCTGGGGATGACCAGATCAATGTACTCTTCCAATTTCAGCAGTTCGGCAGTGGCCTCACGGTCCGTGGTGGGGATGATCTGGATCGCACCTTCGGGGATGCCCTCCTGATTCAAGACCCCTTGAAGGATTTTAGTTAGCACCAGGTTGGAACGGATGGCCTCACTTCCTCCTTTAAGGATGACGGCATTGCCTGATTTCAGACACAAACCGGCGGCGTCCACTGTGACATTGGGCCGGGACTCGTAAATAAATCCGATGACCCCCAGGGGGATTCGCATACGTCCGACCTGCAGGCCGTTAGGCCGGGTCCACATACCGGTGACTTCCCCTACCGGATCGGGTAACAGGGCTACCTCCTGAAGACCCTGGGCCATTTCCATGAGGGTTTTATCGGTCAAATGGAGTCGGTCCAGGAAGGCCCGGGGATGGCCGGCCTTGCCGGCCTGCTCCATGTCTTTCTGGTTTTCTTTGAGGATGTATCGGGATTGTTTTTTCAGCATCCGGGCCATTTCTTCCAGGGCCTGGTTTTTTTGACCGGAACTGAGCCCGGCCAGGGCTGGACGGGCTGATTTGGCCTTGCGGGCGATTTGCAGGATTTGATTTTTCAGATCCATAGGAGGCTTTCCTTATTATTGGTCTAAATAAGTTGGAAGTTCAGGAAATTTTTTTACTCCGCCGTAATGACCAGATTGTCGCGATGGATCACTTCGTCGGAATATTTATTGTCCAGACGCTCGGAAATATCCGAGGTTTTCAGACCCATTATTTTTATTATATCCGAAGAAGGGTAGTTGACCAACCCTTTTCCGATGACCTGGGATTTTTGATCGACCAGGCGCACACAGGCGCCTAGGCCAAAACGACCTTCAACGGCCAGGACACCGGAAGGAAGCAGACTTTTCCCCCTTTCCACCAGTGCCTTACGGGCCCCGTCGTCAACCCGTATGGTCCCTTTGTCTTTGAGGGTAAAGGCGATCCAGTGTTTTTTCCGGCTTAAGGTGGGTTGTTGAGGGAGAAAAAGGGTACCCAGGGGTTTCCCTTTGATGATTTCCCGCAGGACCCCTTCCTTTTTCCCGTTGGCGACGATCACCGGGACCCCACCGGCGGTAACCTTTTGGGCCGCCAGTATTTTTGAGCGCATACCCCCCAGCCCCCATTGTCCGGCGTACCGTGAGGTATAATCCACTACCCGGGCGTCAATCCGGTTAACCTCGGGGATCAACAAGGCCTGAGGGTCCTCACGGGGATCGCGGTCGTATAGTCCTTCCGTGTCGGTCAGGACGATCAAGAGATCGCTTTCGACTAAGTGAGAGATGAGGGCTGAAAGATTGTCATTATCCCCGAATTTAATTTCTTCCACGGCGACGGTGTCATTTTCGTTGATGATGGGGATGATACCCCAGTCCAGAAGGGTGATCAGGGTGTTATGGGCGTTGAGGTAACGCTGACGATTGGTCAGGTCCTCGCGGGTCAGCAACAGTTGGGCTACCAATAGACCATGGGCCTGGAACGCTTCCTCATAGGCATACATCAGGCTGCCTTGACCGATGGCAGCCACGGCTTGTTTTTTAGGAATCGTATCCGGTTTTCGTTCCAATCCCAATTTGCCGACGCCTGAGGCAATGGCCCCGGAACTGACCAGGGCGCTTTGGTAGCCTTTTCTTTTTAACCAGGCGATTTCATCGGCTAAACGGATGATGGTCCGGCGGCTCAAAACACCGTCATCCGTCAGGACAGCGCTGCCGACCTTAATGACGATTTTTTTAACCCCTTTCAATAAGGCCTTACGCCTTTCGATTAATTCGTTGGCTTTTTCCATGATTGAATTTTTTAACGTTTTTGCGCGGGTGCCTTTTTAGTTTCCCTGCTCTCCGTTACTCTGTTGTTCGGCAAAACGTGAAAAAAGGGTGTCCATAAGTTCAGGAAGACCTTCTCCGGTCAAGGCCGAGATGGGCAGGACCTCTAATTCCAGTTTTTTAAAGGCCTTTTGCAGTGCCCCCCAACTTTTTTTTGCCTCCACCAGATCCATTTTATTACATACCACCAACCTTGATTTATTCAAAAGGTCGGGGTTGTAGGATTCGAGTTCTCCGATCAGGGTCTCATAAGACCGGACTGGTTCCTGCCCTTTCAAGGAGCCGTCCAATAAAAATAGTAAAACCCTGGTTCGCTCAATATGTTTGAGGAATTTTAAACCCAGACCGGCCCCGCCGGCGGCTCCGGCAATAATCCCTGGAATATCGGCTATGACCAGCCGTTGTCCCAGATCGTTTTCCAGAAGGCCGAGGTTGGGGGCCAGGGTGGTGAAGGGATAGTCCGATATCTTGGGTCTGGCAGCGGAAAGACGGGACAAGAGGGTGGATTTACCGGCATTGGGCAGGCCCACCAAGCCGATATGGGCCAGCATCTTCAGCTCCAGGGACAACCAGAGTTCCTCTCCGGGTTCTCCTTTTTGGGCGAACCGGGGTGTCCGGTGAGTGGCTGTGGCAAAGTGCTTATTGCCCTTGCCTCCCCGTCCTCCCCGGGCGACCACGACGGTTTGACCTTCAGTGGTCAAGTCGGCTAAAAGATGTTTGGTTTCCGCTACCCGAATCAGGGTCCCCAGGGGAACCAAGAGGTGTAAGTCCTCTCCTTTTTTACCGTTTTTGTCATTGCCCTGCCCATGGCTCCCTTTGGGGGCCTTAAAATGGGCCCGGAAATGATAATCCTGGAGGGTCTGCCTGCTGGAGGTGGCCGTGATCAGGACATCCCCACCTTTTCCCCCATCGCCCCCGTCGGGGCCGCCGTAGGGTTTAAAACGTTCCCGTCGGAAACTGAGACAACCGTTGCCCCCGTCTCCGGAGCGGACATATATTTTTGCTTCATCAAAAAATTTCAAAGATTTATGGAAGGAAAGGGTGAAGGGTTTTCGGGCCGGGCTATTTATTCTTCGGGCTGTAAGAGCATCCGAGAGGCGGTCTTTTTGGGAAAGGCCCCGCCCCTCTCTGGTCTTTAATAAACACTGATCCTTTTTCGGTCTTTTCCCCAGCGTTCGAATTTCACCACCCCATCGATTTTGGCAAAGATGGTAAAATCTTTTCCCAACCCCACGTTTTCGCCGGGATGGAATTTAGTCCCTACCTGGCGGACCAGAATATTTCCGGCCTTTACCTGCTGACCGGCATAGCGTTTGACTCCGAAACGCTGTCCCTCACTGTCCCGGCCGTTTCGGGAACTACCCCCTGCTTTTTTATGTGCCATAGAAAAACCTCTTTAAATACCTTGAATTTCCTTAATTTTTAGCTGGGTAAAGGGTTGCCGGTGCCCTACCAGCTTTTTATACCCTTTCCTTCTTTTATGCTTAAAAACCAATATCTTCCGGTCACGACCCTGATGCAGGATTTCACCGGTGACGGAAACGCCTTCCAGATAGGGTTTTCCGACCAGAATTTCCTGCTCACGGGCGACAAAAAGGACCTGGGGGATGGATACCATATCCCCTTTGGTACCATTTATGGTTTCGATGCGGACGACATCCCCAGGGGCGACCTGATATTGTTTCCCGCCGGTTTGAATAATGGCATACATGGCGTTATCCTCGGAAAAAATTTAAAAAAGGTATAATACCAACAGGTTCAATTTTTGTCAATCATAAAAATTATTCCATTCAAATTAGAAAACCCCGTAAAAAGTTAAAAAATATTTTTACGAGGCAGAAGAGGGCTTCCCCTAACCTGCCGATTGAATTGAATTCAAGTAGTTCCACTTCTACCCCGGGTCGGTGTTTAATCGCCATTGGGAGGCTGAAAAATTTTTTACAAGTCATCCACTATTCAATCATCAGGATTTTCTCCCGAGTTCCTTTTTTCTCCAGGAAAGGACTAAAAGGGGGAGGAGGATAAAACTCTCCACGGCCAAGGAAAGGAAAGAATGACTCCAAAATTCATGATGCTCGGGATGTCGAAGGACATAGGGGAATATCGACAGGGGAGATAAAAATGGAGTTTGGGCAGCGGGCCAGAATAAAGGGAATCCGAAAGGGGGCATGGGGTCTTCAGTGAAAAAATCCAGTAAAAGATGGGAAAAAACGAGCGCGAATACTAAGGAGCCGATTTTTATCGAGGATTGGATTTTGCTAAAAAATCTGATCAGCAAACCGATAAAAAGCGCCGACCCGATGGCCAGGCTCAGGCTGTGAAAAGGGCCGTGATGAAATCGGCCGGGATTTCCCAAAAAGAGTCCCGGAATAAAATCCAGGTCCGGGGCCCAGGCCCCCAGGACGGCCAGTCCATAGAGAATATAGGTTTTTTTTGGGGAAGGGCCGGTCTGCGGAAACCAGAGGTGCAAGAGGCTCAAACCGACCAGTGCGTGACCGTAAGGGGTAGCCATGGGTTTACCCTATCCCCCCCTTGTCCCCTTTGAGATAAAAAAAGGCCCCGGGGACCCCTATTAACAGATTTCCGAGGTTGGAGGCGAATCCCAGGGCAAAAGCCGTAGTGGCGGAAAGTCCCAGAAAGGAAAAAAGGGTAACAAAAAGACCTTCTTGAATACCGAAACCGCTCAAGGATATGGGGATACGGGCAAAAAACTGGGCCACGGGAATGATGAAAATCAGGTAATGAAAAGGAACAGACAATCCCAGGGCGAGGACCAATAAATACATGGTCAGGATAGGGACGATTTGTTCTCCAAAGGACCAAAGGAAAAAGCGGCCCAGGGCCAGGGGATGATTGCGGTAAAGGAGAAAAGAGGAAGAGACCTGGGACAGCTTGGCGGCGAAGGGGAGCCGGGATAGTAGACGGGTTAAAAAAGGAGGGGGGGAATCGCGTAAGAGGAGCAAAAGGGAAATAAGACCTGTGATCAGACAGAAGATCATGAGCCAGAGCAGGGCCCGGGGAAAGCCCGGGGCATAAAAAAACAGAAGCGGAAGGACCATAACGGCCATTA
>JBFMBU010000231.1:0-11720 GCA_040755035.1 Thermodesulfobacteriota bacterium | reverse complement strand
CAAGCCTATTGCCTGCAATGTTCGGATAAGATGCGGAAGGAACATCAGGACATCGAGAAACTGAGGGATGCGGATGCCTATACCCGAGTCCAGATTCTTTGCCCTACCTGTTCTTTAGAAATGATACGCTGAACCGGGACAGGGAAACATTTCCCTCTCCCCTTATGCTGCCCCCGGCCTCTTGAGAAAAAGGCGGAAAAGGGATTCTTTGGTACGGAATCAGTAGTTCACCAGGTCCAGACCTTTTAAACCCAATATCTGCCTGGCTTCCTCAGGGGTGGCCGGTTCACGTCCCAGTTCCCGGGCGATGCGAATGATTTTTTTCACCTGATCGGCACTGCCTGTGGCCAGAACCCCTTTTTCAACATAGAGATTGTCTTCCATGCCCACCCGGGCATGACCGCCCAGTAAGAGTCCGGTCGTGCACAGGGGAAACTGGAATCGACCGGCCGCACAAACCGACCATTGAAAATCACCGATCTGTTCCTTGGCCGTATCATAAAGAAACATAAGATTCTTCATGGTAGCGGGCAGACCCCCCAGGATACCCAGGACGAACTGGAGATAGACCGGTCGGTCAATATGACCCCTTTGAATCATAAAGGCCAGATTGTTGATCATCCCGACGTCATAGATTTCGAATTCCGGTTTGGTATTCTGTTCCCGGAAATATCCGGAGAATTCTCGAAGGGTCTTAAAGGTATTGGGGAAGATGTGATCTTCGGTCGCGGCCAGGTACTGGGGCTCCCAGTCGAATGTAAATGTTTTCATCTGATCCAGAAGTTGGAAGAGGGCGAAATTCAGTGATCCGCCGTTCAGGGAGGCCAGTTCAGGGCTGAAATTTCTGACCGCCGAAACGCGCTGTTCGGTAGTCTGCCCGATTCCGCCCCCGGTGGTAATACAAATTACCACATTAGACCGCTTTTTGATACCGGTGATTATCTGTCGAAAATGGTCCTGATCGGCCGAGGGCATGCCGTTTTCAGGGTTACGGGCATGAACATGGACGACTGCGGCCCCGGCTTCTGCGGCCTTGACGGCGTCATCGGCAATTTGCTCGGGGGTTAAAGCTAAATGAGGGGACATGGATGGGGTGTGGATCCCCCCGGTAACGGCCGCGGTAATAATCGCTTTACTCATTTTCTACTCCTTCCTGCAAAATATGAATCACCAAAAAAGGTGGTAAACCTGCCCCTCCTTGATAGGGGGTCGTCCGGGTAGTTTCAGGCATTCTCTTTTCTGTGTTCCGGGTCACGCCCGAAAGGATGAACACATTACCGGGTTGGTAACCCTCTTAACTTTTCATAGTGTCCCATCTCCGGCCGGGAAGGGGATTTAGTTCGCAATCCGCAATCCGAAATCCGAAATGGTGCCTATTCGGGTATCTCCAGGTCAATCGTGTCTCCCGGAAAGGTTTTTCCGGAAATAGCCGGATCATGGCAGGGCAGGAGATGTTTCGGTGTTTTTAATAATCCCCTGATTTTCCAGACGGAACGATACCAGGCGTAGTGGTCATAAATGATGCCCGAGGGGACCCCGAGGGGACCATAGCGTTCAGGGGCTGGCGTAATCTCCACCTTTTGCCCGTCCAGTCCCCGCATCCAGGACATCTTGGGAAACATATTCTGATAGATGTTAATAATATCCCCGGGAATGACATAGGGGCCGTCGGTAGTGTCAACGGTGAAGGTTAACCCGCCGAGCGTATGGCCCGGGGTGCTGTAATACCGGATACCGTCGGTAACTATCCCGTTTTCAACCAGCTTGCGGCAGCGGAATTTTTCCAGAATAGGAATGACTGCCGGATCAAAATCCTGCCGGATGCGCATGGAGGGAAGGGGATTGATGAGCTCATCCCATTCATCGTAATGAAAGACATGGAGCGCTTCAGGGAACAGATGGCAATTGCCGGCATGGTCATTGTGCAAATGGGTGTAAAGCACGGTTTCGATTTCCTGGGGGAGAGTCCGGTGCTTTTTCAAGGCTTCCAGTAGAAAAATCTCCCCGCCCTTGGCCGGTGCGCCGGCCCAGGCCTTGCCGTCGACGATAAAACGGGAGTGAATACCCGTGTCCACCAGGATTTTACGGTTTCCCGATTCCAAGAGAAAGGCTAAATAGGGGGCCGGAAAAACCAGGGTAGGGTCCAACCCCATGGTCCCCATGATTTTGGGGATGGTGATATCTCCCAGGTAAAGGACATGGATGGTCCAGTTCATCAGCAAACTCCTTTGGGGTCTCGAATGCGTTTTTTGGAAACGCCCAGATAGGTGGATTTGATTTCCTCGTCGGCCTGGAGGGCATCCGACGTGCCCTCAAAGACCAGGTGGCCGTTATCGATGATATAATGGCGGTCTCCTACGGTGAGGGCCATTTGCAGGTGCTGCTCGGCCAAGAGAACGGTCTTTCCGCTTTGTTTCATTTCCAGAATGGATTGGCCGATCTGTTCGATGATCAGGGGGGCCAATCCTTCGGTCGGTTCATCCATGAGGATTAATTTCGCCGGCCCCAACAGGGCCCGGGCATTGGCCAACATCTGCAGTTGCCCTCCGGAAAGGGTCCGGCTTTTGACCTGCCTTTTTTCTTTCAGGACCGGATACATGGTGTAGGCCTTTTCGATTTCTTCTTTTTCCTCCCGAACACCTGCGGCCACCAAGGCCAGCTTCAGATTTTCCTCAACGGTGAGCATGGGAAAGATATGCCGCCCCTGGGGGATCAAACGGACCCCTTTTCGAAAGATCTCGTAAGGTTTTTTGCCTTGTACTTCCCGGTCAAAAATAGAAACTATACCCGAACGAGGGGGTGTAAGACCGATAATGGAACGGATGGTCGTGGTTTTTCCGGCCCCGTTCCTCCCCAGAAGACAAACGACTTCTCCTTCCCGGACCTCCAGGGACAAGCCATGAAGAACATGGCTGCTCCCATAATAGCTATGAATCTCTTCCAGCTTCAGGACGCTCATATCCCTCCCAGATAGACCCGGCAGACTTCCTGATTGTCGGCGATTTCTTCGGGGGAGCCTTCGGCAATTTTTCGCCCGAAGTTCAAGACGATGATGTGATCCGAAACATTCATGACAATATCCATATTGTGCTCGATGAGCAGGATGGTCACATCCTGAGACAGGCCTTTGATCAGATCCATGGTCTGGGAAGACTCGGCCGGTGACATCCCGCTGGTGGGTTCGTCTAAAAGAAGGAGTTCCGGCCCGGTGGCCAGGGTCATGCCGATCTCGAGGTGCCGTTGGTCTCCGTGGCTGAGCTGACCGGCAATGGCCTCTTTCCATGGCGTCAGACCCACCCGTTCCAAGGTCTCCTGCGTTCTATGGTTGACATCCGATAAATGGTTAAAGGGAGTAAAGAGACTGATTCGTTTGGAGGACCGGGTTTGAGCGGCCAAGAAAAGGTTTTCCCAAACGGTCATGTTTTTAAAGATATTGGTGATCTGGAAGGAACGGGCCAATCCGGCCAGGGTGATTTCATGTTCTTTCAGGCGTCCCAGGTCCCTCTCTTTAAAACGGATGGTCCCGGAACTGACCGGAAAACGGCCGGATATGACATTAAAGAGGGTGGTTTTCCCGGCGCCGTTGGGACCGATAACGCTGGTGATTTTACCTTTTTCCACCTCAAGGTCTATATCCGACAGCACTTCCAAAGCGCCGAAATTTTTACCGACCCCTTTTAACTCAAGGATAGCCATGATCTATCCTCTTTTTATCAGGTTGTTTATTTTTCGACCCAGGGCCATCATTCCTCCCGGACTGAAAAGTATGACCAGGGCAAAGGCCGCCCCCAAGATCATCATCCAGGATTCGGCCAGCCAACTGGAGAGGATATCTCCCAGGATAATGACCAAACCCGATCCGATGATCGGACCCACCAGGGTCCCCATCCCCCCCAGCAAGGCCATAATGATGATTTCCCCCGATACCGCAGGGTGATAGAGACTGGGGGAAACAAAGGAATTGAAAGCGGCCATGAGTGCCCCGGCAAATCCCCCGTAAATTCCGGAAATAATAAAGACCCTGAGGATGACTTTCTTGGTGTTATATCCCAAGAATAAGGTCCGTTCCTCATTTTCCCGGACTCCGATCATGATTTTCCCAAAGGCGCTGCAGGTGATCCTGCGGGCCAGGAGATAGCCGATGAATAAAGAGGCCAGGGAAAAATAGTAAAAGGAGTTTTCCCCGGAAAGATTGAGCCCGGGCAGGATGAAGGGCTTGGGTATGGCGGAAAGACCGTTGGAGGCCCCGATAAAGTTCCAACTGTTGGCGGTGACGAAAAAGAACTGGGCAAAGGCAAAAGTCAGAAAGACGAAATAAATATGCCTCGTTCTAATCGACAGGTAGCCGATGATATAGGCCACCACACCGCTGGCCAGGAGGGTGATGACGATCGGCGGCCAGAACCAGGGGGTCCAGTTTTTCAGTAACATTCCGGTTAGATAGGCCCCGGTGCCGAAAAACAGGGCGTGGCCGTAGGAAACCATTCCGGTGTATCCGGCCAATAAATCGAAACCGACAACGATGATGGCAAAAATAAAAATGCGGGTGAGGAGTGAGACGTAGAAGCCGCTGTAAAAAATTTCGGCGCCCCAGGGAAAGGCGACCAGGAGGGCCAGGAGGATCAAAGCCGGGATGATGCGTTTCATTTCAATCCTCCTTTAAAAGGCCTTCCGGCCGGAAAAGGAGGACAATGACCATCAGGGCCCAAACGGAAAATTTGGCTGCTCCGGTAAAAAACTGGGCGCCGAAAGCCTCGGTGATGCCTAAAAGAAGGGAACCGACTACAGCCCCCCGGAATGAGCCCATGCCGCCGATGACCACCACCAGCAGGGCGCTGGTCAGCAGTTCAAAATCCATCTCCGGATTGAGGACGCGCATGGAACCGATGATGACCCCGGCCAGGGCGGCCAATCCGGCTCCGATAGAAAAAACAATGGAAAAAACCCGAAAGATATTGATGCCGAAGGCATTGACGGTTTCCAGATCGTGCATGCCGGCCCGAATGACAATACCCCATTTGCTTCGACGAATGGTGATCCAGAGAATTATCGCCACCGTGGCGCTGAAAAAGAGCACAAAGAGGCGGAAACGGGGATAAAAGATACCCAAAAAAGTTACGTAACCTTTAAAATAATCGGGCAGAATGATCGAAAGCTGATCTCCTCCCCAGACCAGCAACACTGTATTGGCAATGATCATGGCCAAACCAACGGTCAGCAATAGCTGGTATAAGGGGTTCAGCCCGTAAAGGGGGCGGATGGTAAAGGATTCCATGAGGAAGCCGATGAAGGCCACTATCAGGGGGGCCAAAATCATGGCCAGCCAGAAATTCCCGCTGATCTGGACCAGGGTATAACCGAAATAGGCCCCCAGCATACACAGGCCCCCATGGGCGAAGTTGAGTACACCCATGACCCCGAAGGTCAGGGAAAGACCGCTGGCGATGAGGATCAGGGCGCTGCCTATGGTTATTCCATAGAGGAGGTTGGTCAACAATAAAGAAACGTCCAAGATCAAAACCCCTTCAGGAAAGCGGGATTCGGGCGGTCAAGGGTTTCGAGGTGAAATCCATTAAAAGAAAATCCTGAAACCTTGCCCCCTGAATCCCGCTGATTATGATCGTTGATATAGCGGGTGATTTTTTACATTTTACAGACGCCGCCGGGGGCATCCGGTCCTGAATAGGGGGTGCCGAAATTGCCCGTGTAGGCCGCGGTCTTGAGAATAAATTTCCCGTCTTTTTTGATTACCTGAAAGAGGTAAATGGGGACATTGGCCACATGGTTGGGATCCATTTTGATATGACCTCTGGGACTGTTATAATTGACTTTTTCGATTCCGTTGATTATTTTTTCGGTATCTTCCGGATTGCCCCCGGCGGCTTCCAGACCTTTGACCATCATGGTGCCCACTTCGTAGCCCAGAAGAGAACTTTCGTCGGAGATTTCGCCGGGGAACATTTTGATATAGGCGGCCTTAAAGGCCTCATTTTCTTTGTTCTCCAGCCAGTTGCTGTAGTGAAAGACATGGTAGTTTCCCACGGCGGCTTCGGCTATGGCCGGAACGATAACCGGGCTGAAACCGCCCAGACCGACGATGACCGGGATGTTTTCCTTCTGCAGGCCGAATTCGGCGTACTGCTTGGTGAAATTGATCAGATCGGTTCCACCGAGAAAGCCGAAGATGCCGTTCGGTTTGGGATTGGCGCTTTTGATTTTGGCCAGATAAGGCGCAAATTCGGTGGTTCCCAAGGGGCTGAAGAAGGATCCAACCACTTGGCCGCCTTTTTTCTTGAAAGGTTCCTCGAAAAACTTAACCACTTCATGTCCGGTAGAGTAATCGGCCCCGATCAGATACGCTTTATTCCCCAAGGTTTTCAGGAACCAATCTACGGCCGGAAAGCTTTGATTCCAGGGAGTGTGGCCGCAGAGGAAGGTGTAGCGGCTGCAGGATTCCCCGCAGAGTTTGATATTGGCCCCATAAGCCAGCAGCATTAATTTCTTTTTCGGTTTGAGCATCTCGCTGACGGCCAAAGATTCGTGACCGGCAATAGGCCCGGCCAGCATATGAATTTTTTCCTTTTCAAAAAGCTTTTGCGCCTTTTCAATGGCCACGTTGGGTTTTCCCTGAGTGTCTTCAGCAAAGAACTTTACCTGGTCCTTGTATTTGGACAGGGCAAAGGCCAATCTGATGCCGTTTTCCACCCGTTTACCGACCATGGCGTAAACCCCGGTATAGGTCAGGGTCATGCCCACCCGAATTTCAGGACCGGCGGCCCGGACCAGGGATAGGGGTCCCGAGACGGCCGCAGCGGCAGCGGCCGCAGCGGTTCCCTTTAAAAAGTCACGCCGGTTAATCCCCCATTCTCTATTTTTTCCTTTCATCTCCATCTGACCCTCCTTAGTAATTAATTAAGTGAATTAATGGTTATGACCGAGGATAGTTTTTTTGCCAATTTTACACTTTCGAAAATTAATTGAAATGAAAAAATGTACCCCTTGACAAAGCAAGGATGCCCGGCTAAAATTGTACTCTTTTTTGTATACAACCTAATATTCCATGTCAAGAAAATAATATCATGACCGAAGTTCTTCAGAAAAAAGATAGAAACAATCTGTCCGAGAAGGCCAGAAAGGATATTGAGAACATCATCCTGGCCGGTGGGCTTCGACCCGATCACCATATTATTGAGACCGAACTGGCCGACCAATTGGGCATCAGCCGGACACCGCTGCGCGAAGCTTTAAGACAACTGGAGATCAAGGGATTAATTAAAAAACGTAAATCGGTAGGTTATACGGTCGTATACCATTCTCCTGAGGAGATGCGCAATACATATGAAATCAGGGTTTCCCTGGAAAGTACCGCCGTCCGGTTGGCCTGCGAGAAAGCAACCCATGAACAGATGGATCGAGCCGCCTTTTTCTTGGCCCGCTTCGATGAGGCCTTGGCCGAACAGAGCAGAAGGACCAAGAAGGGTTCCCCCCTTTCCTTCAATTATCCCGATGCCGACCATGATTGGAATAGTTTCTTCCATAAAGAAATCTATAAAGCCTCGGGGAACGAATTGTTGACCACCTACATCATGAATATCAGGGATCTCGAACGCCTGAAAAGGATTACTTTGAATCTTAGCCTCGACGATTTCCTTATGTTTCAATCTCAGCACTATACGATCTTAAAGGCCGTTCAACACCGGGATAAAGGGAAAGCCGTAAGAACGATTCAAGCGCATATCAAGCAGTTATATGATTTTTATTTTCGCCTTCCTTGAAGGGAATAACCTCATTTTCAAATTTGGTGGGCCTATTGACCCGTTCGATGTCAAGGTGTACTCCGGCAAATAGAGTCCTTAAAAAATCCGGCTCCGGGTGTTCCTTTTCGGCAGAAATCGGCGTTTTTTTTCCTGCTTGACGAAGGGTTGGATTTTCACTATATTTTCTTATCCGAAATAAAGGCAATGATCTGAAATATGAGTATGAAACAGGAGGATCCGCCATGGATTTTGCGCTAACCGAAGAACAAAAAATGCTCCAGGATATGGCCAGGGATTTCGCTGAGAATGAAATCAAGCCTTATGTGGAGGAGGACGAGAGGAACGAGCATTGGAGAAAAGAGATCTTTGACAAGATGGCCGAGCTGGGTTTTTTCGGCTTCTGTATCGATGAGAAATACGGCGGCAATGGGATGGGTTTTCTGGAAGGGGTCCTGGCCATTGAGCAGGTGGCCAAAGTCCATACTTCCTGGCGCATGCCCTTTAACATGCAATGCTGGGGTCCGTCCCTGACCATTCAAAAATTCGGGACCGAGGAACAAAAAAACCATTACATCCCGAAGTTTGTCAGCGGGGAGTATGTCGGCAGTTTCGCCATGACCGAAACCGATGTCGGTTCCGATGTGGCCGGGATGAAATGCCGGGCCGAAGATAAGGGGGACTATTACCTGATCAACGGCAATAAAATGTGGATTACCAATGGCACCGTCTGTAACCATGGCCTGCTCTATGTCAAAACGGATAAAGACGCCGGGGCCAGGGGGGTAACCTGCTTCATTATGGATTATAGTTTGCCCGGAATCACGCGGAAAAAAATCCATGGCAAGGTCGGTCTCAAGGCCTCCGATACGGCGGAAATCACTTTTGAGGATGTCAACGTGCCCAAGAATCTGGTCCTGGGCGAAGTAAATAAAGGATTTCAGATCTGTATGACCCAGTTGAACAGTACCCGTTTGGGATGTTCTGCCGGGTCTTTGGGGCTTTCCGGGGCCATTTTAGAAGAATCCGTCAAATATGCCAGGGAACGTTCTCAATTCGGACAGCAGATCGGCCGTTATCAGTTGATTCAAAAACAAATTGCCGAAATGAAGATGGAGCATGAGGCCTTAGCCGCCCTGGTTTATAGAGCGGCCTGGCTCAAGGATCGAGGGGGGCCCAATGTCATGGAGACCTCCATGTCAAAATTGTTTGGGGCCAATGTGGTGGTCCATGCCGCCAATGAGTGTATGAAACTGTTCGGTTCCTTCGGCTATTCCGACGAATATCCCTGCGGACGTTTTTTGCGGGACTCCAAACAGTTTGAAACGTTGGAGGGGACCTCCAATATGCATACCACTATTATCGCCAATACGACTTTGGGTTTCTCACCAAACCGGGCCTAAAAAAGCGGACAAGAGGCGGGAGGCCATAGGCAAGAGGTAAAACCTCAGTGAGTAATCCCATCTTCAGCCTTTGGTCTCGTGCCTCAATCTTCCGGCCGGATAGAATTTTCTTGACCTATCCGAAGTCCATCCCCTATAATTCCTGATACCTTTGCCAAGCCTCAGGAAATTTTCCAAAGAACCCCTCCGATTTCCGATTGCCTGCAATTGATTTGGAGACTTCAATCCGGGCCCATCTCCCCCAGAGGCAAGGTCGTTAGACGGGGATTCATATTATAGTTATAAACTAAGGAGGATAAAGAGCATTGAAAGCGGATTTTAAAAAATTGGATCGGGCTTTTAACCCCAAAACACTGGTGGTCATCGGGGACAGCAACCGCAACGAATTTCAGTGGCTGCGGGCTCAGAGTACCTTTCAGGGCAAACTGTATTCGGTTCAGGTCAATCCTGAGTCGATCCGGGCCATCCAGGCCTTAGGCATTCCCAATTATACTACGGTTCTGGATATCCCGGAACCGGTGGACCTGGCTATTATTTCCGTGCCCCGGGTGGCGGTTCCCCAGGTCATCGAGGATTGCATCCGCAAGGAGGTGGCTGCGGCCCATATGTTCACCGCCGGGTTCTCTGAGACGGACACCGATGAGGGGATCCAGGCCGAACAATGGCTTAAACAAAGGGCGGAAGAAGCCAATGTTCATATCATCGGCCCCAATTGCATGGGCCTGTTCAATCCCAGGATCGGTAATCGTCAATTTCCGGAACAGTATTCCGGAACCTATGGTTCGCTGGGGATTATTTCCCAAAGCGGCGGGCATGCCGTTAATATGAGTCTTATGGCCCATATGCAGGGGTTGGATGTTAATAAATCCGTAAGCTTCGGGAATGGAACCGTGCTGGATTCCACCGACTTCCTGGAATACTTCGCCCAGGATCCGGAAATCAAGGTCATTATCCTGTATCTGGAAGGGGTCAAGGACGGGGACCGTTTCCTGAAAGCCCTGCGGGCTGCCACGGCAGTTAAACCGGTAGTCATCTGGAAAGGAGGACGTACCGAGGAGGGGGGACGGGCCATCGCTTCCCACACCGGGTCCCTGGCTGTGCCTCAGTCCATATGGGAGTCCATGATCCGACAATGCGGGGCCTTGAGTGCCAGGGAAATGGAGGATTTGATCGATACGGCCAATGCCCTGACCCATTTGCCGCCGGTTCAAGGGGTGCGGGTCGGGGTGACCGGAGGCGCCGGAGGCCAATCGGTTAATATCGCCGACACCTTTGCCGAAGCCGGGCTGCGTCTGCCCAGGTTGACCGAAGATTCTTATGGGAAATTAAGGGAATTTTATAATATCATCGGGGGAGGCTTCCTGAACCCAGTGGATACGGGAAACCAGAACCGCTTTGAAATGGCCCGGATTGTGGATATTCTGGCCCGGGATCCCAATATCGACAATCTGGCTATTCTTTCCCTGGCCCGGATGTTGAACATGGACGGGAGACTGGACAGCTTCGTGGAAATGACCGCCGACCTCAAGGCCCAAACCGATAAACCGATCATTTCCATTATCAACTACCATTCAATGGAAGAGCTGCCGGTGGTTAAAGCGGTTTTGGACAAGTTTCAGGCCATCGGTATTCCCACGTTTCCCAGTATTGAAAGAGGAGCGGTAGCCTTGAAGAATGCCTATGACTATTATCGGATGAGGGATTCATCTTAGATCAGAGTTCAGAGTTCGGCATTAAAAAAGACCCTGAGGTCTTCTAAATGTTTTTCTCTAAACTCTGAACCAATCACTTTGAACTCTGAACTCCGGACGGACCTCACCTTCAGTCCAACAGGAAAGCCCTATGAATATTGTCGCCCGTATCCGCTCCTCCCCGCGCGAATTGCTGTTGTTCGCTGCTGCCGCCCTTACCCTGGGCATGGGCTTCAGTATGGTGGATTCCACTTTTAATAATTTTCTGGATTTCAATTTTCACCTGACCGGTTTCCAGCGCTCTTTTCTCGAATTTCCCCGGGAGGTGCCGGGTTTTCTGGTAGTCTTCGTTTCCGCGGCTTTCGGGTTCCTCTGCTCCCGCCGCCTGGGGGCTTTAGCCATGATTTTCGGAGCGGTGGGAACCCTGCTTTTAGGATTTGCTTCCACACAGTACGGGGTGATGGTCCTCTGGTTGTTTATCCTGAGCATGGGACAGCACCTGTATATGCCCATCGCTTCCACCATCGGAATGGAACTGGCCCAGGCCGGACAGGACGGCCGCCGTTTGGGACAACTGAATGCCATACGCAACTTTGCCGCCATTTTAGGCAGCTTTATTGTTTTCCTGGGGTTTCAATATCTTGGATTCACCTTTCAGCACACCTATACCCTGGCGGCGATTTTGCTCACCCTGGCCGCGGTCCTCCTTTTTTCCATGAAACCGACACCGGTAGCTGAGAAGCGCGGGTTCTTGCAGTTCCATAAGGAATACCGTCTCTATTACGCCTTAAACGTCCTCTCCGGGGCCCGCAAACAGCTCTTTATCACCTTCGCCCCCTGGGTACTGGTCAGCATCCTGGGGCAGCCGAAGC
>JBFMBU010000230.1:0-8160 GCA_040755035.1 Thermodesulfobacteriota bacterium | reverse complement strand
AAAAAAATGGGGGTTTTCCGCCGTGGCCATCAGTCCATAGCGGACGGCCTGCATGCGGATAGCGGAACGGTTAAACAGCATCACGGACAGAAGCTCGTTCAGTGTTCCATCGGCCTGTTCGGCCTGCAGCATCTGATCCCGCTCCGGAGCCGAAGTCACCGGAATCAGTTTTACTTCCAATCCCGCTTTAGCGAATAATCCCTCAGCCTGGGCCACGAATAAAGGCAAGGTGTCGATCACCGGAATAACGGCGATACGGACCGGGGTCATTTCCCCGGCCCAGGCCGGAGAGGAAAAAGAAAGGGAAAAAGTCAGGAAACTTAGGATCAATCCTTTAAAGATAAAAAACCGTTTATTCATATAAAAGGCCACCTTTCTATCTGTGAGTAATCTACTTATAAAGACAGGGTTATTATGCTGAATAGGATGATGAAGTCAAGATCAAAGCGCTTTTCCCCTTGTTTCGCCTTGCGGCAAGAAAACACTATTCAGGAAAAGGTTCGACTTATTGGGGAGTGGGTGGCTTTTTTCATACCTGGCCACCTCTTATTCACAAAAGCTTTTACCGGGCAAAAACCTATTGCGGAGCAAACCTCTCCTTTTGAATAGTCCGGGGGTCCTCCCCGCACCCCTTATTCCCAAAGCAGTAGGAGACAGGGGATTATCGAGGGTTTAGCGATAACATGGGTATATAAAAATGGACTAATCCAGGTGATGTACTGCTCCATATCATTCCAGGCCGAGTGGCCCACGCCCTCCAGGGGATGAAACTCGTAGGGGATTCCGACGGCCGTGGCCTGCTGGACCAGCATTTGGGCGTTGATGAAAGGGACGATCGGATCGGCAGTACCGTGGATGATCATCAGCGGGGCTTCGCTGCTTTCCATGGCCGAATACTGAACCATGCCGCCCCAGAAATCGATTACTGCCTTGACCTCGGAAGAATATCCGGGACTTCCACTGGACCCTTCTTCCTCCAGATAAGCCGTGTGCAGGGAGGTGTAAGCCCCGGCCGATCCGCCTCCGATGGCGATCCGCTGCGGGTCGATCCGGCACAGAGCGGCGTTGGCCCGCAGCCAGCGCACGGCCGCTTTGGCGTCATACATAGCCTCGTTCATGGACCTGACCGGATCGGCGGCAAACTGGGAAGGGGTGACTAAACGATAATTAATCGAGACACAGAAATAACCCCGTTTGGCGAACCGGGTGGCCAGGGTGAGAAAAGGCCATTCCCCCTTATCGCCGCCCACAAATCCCCCTCCGTGAATCCAGACAATAGCCGCCCGGGAAGAAGCGGTATCGCCTTCGGGCTGATAGAGATCGAGTTTCAAAAGACAGGGTTGGCCGTCCCAGGAATCAGCGGCGCCGTAAACGATGTCCTTGGTGACCGCCACGGTTGGAAATATTTCATCCCGGTACCGCCCGGCGTGAACGGACGTTGCCTGAATAAGAAGAACCATCCCAGATAGGAGCAGAAACCAATAAGGAGAATTCCTTTTCATTCGAAATATATGTCTCCCCCTGCCTTTGTCCCAGAAACCTTTTAGATATCAGAATTCAAAGATTTTGAGTCTTTTTATATGGTCCACCCTATAAGACCGCAACTATTTCATTAAGTTAAAAAAATGCCGGGGGACTCAACCCGTTGTTTTTCAAGAGGGGGAATGTTCCGGTTCAACCATAGCTTAAGCGGCTCGTCTGAGGGCAGTATCGCCAGCCAGTTTGTATTTTTAAAAAAGGTATAGGCATCATAGCGAAAGGAAGTCAACCCATTCAGGCCGGGTGGGCGATGCTCGAGGGGATAGCGGTCATGGAGAAAAAGGGGATAGTTGACCCGGCGGGAAAAATAATGAATCTCGCTGGGCTTTAGTCTGGCCAGGATCGTCCCGGCCAGAATGGCTTGATGGATAAAGATCTTATAGAGGAAATTTTCCAGGAAATAAGGTTCCCAATGGGGCAGTTGGTACAGACGCAGAAAGTCATCTCTCCAGGACCGCAGCAAGGCTTTCTCCGGCCGTACCGCCAGCATCCCGGCGTTGAACTGGGCCCGAATTCTTACTGCATCGACCAGGGTTTCCAGGGAAAAGATGTTTTCCGGCAGGGTTCGGCAGCCTTTAAAGACCTTCTCCCAAAAAGGATTAAGGGGTTCTTCGGAAAGGGAGCTGATGTTTTTGAGCATAACCGGACAACAACCCAGGTTCTCTCCGTCTTTCAAAAAAAACTCGGCCGGTTCTTTCAAGAACACCGTGTCCGAATCCATCCAGACCAGGAGGTCAGTCTGGTCCTCGGCCAGGGTTTCAGCGGCGGCTGCGGCTACGACCTTGCCGCCGTAAAGGAAGGCCAGGGTTTCCGCTTTAACTTCAAAGGGAAGCAGCCGGGCCTCAAAGGCCTCAAGGGACTGCCGTGTCAAGGGGGATAAAGTTTCTATCCTGTTCGGAATCATCACCCAGATAGGGTTATTCCGCCACCTGCCGCCGAACTGGCGAATACTCTTAACCAAAAGCAGGGACTCCGCCTCGGCGCTGCCCTGCCCGGGCATAAAGGCGAAAATAATATCTCGGCGATCTCCCATCTTGTTAGCAGAACAACCAGGTCGGTAAATAATACAGGATTCTTTTTTAAGCTTTCCTCTTTAGACGATTCATGGTTAATCTTATAAAAAACAAATCAAAAGGTCCAGGTTTTTATAAGCCCCCCCTTTTCCCGATACAGGAATTCTTAAGAACCTTCTTCCCTCTCGATTATCGTGGCATTGGCCAGGCCATGGCCGATACACATGGTTTGCAGTCCATAACGACCGTCTCGGCGTTCCAATTCATGCAGAAGGGTGGTCATAATCCGGGCCCCGGTGGCCCCCAGGGGATGACCCAGGGCAATGGCGCCCCCGTTGGGATTTACTTTTTCCATGTCCGGTTTAAATTCCCGGGCCCAAGCCAGCACCACGGAGGCAAAGGCCTCATTCACCTCTATGACATCCAAATCCTTCAAGGTCAGGCCGGTTTTCTGAAGCACTTTTTTCGTGGCCTGAATAGGCCCGGAGAGCTGCAGGGTGGGATCGGAGCCGACCGAAACCCGGCCGATGATACGCGCCCGCGGTTTTAAGCCGAACTTTTTGGCCTTTTCCCTGGTCATAAAAAGGATGGCCGCCGCCCCATCGCTCATCTGGCTGGAGTTCCCGGCCGTGATTTTTCCCCCTTCTTTAAAGGCCGGGGGCAAGGCCGCTAATTTTTCCATCGATGTATCCCGGCGTGGACCTTCGTCTTGGGTAAAAAAGAGCGGGGTTCCTTCCAAATCGGCGAGCTCCAGGGGCATGATCTCTTGATCGAAACGCCCTTCCTCCTGGGCCTTCACCGCCCGTCGATGACTTTCCAGGGCATAGGCATCCAATTCTTCCCGGCTTAATTCCCACTTTTCAGCCATCAGTTCCGCTGATTCACCCTGGGGAATGACCCAATATTTTTTAGCCAGCTTCCGGCTGAATTTGGGGGCGCTGTCGGCACCCATGGGGACCCGGCTCATGCTTTCTATTCCAGCGGCGATCACCACCTCGACATCCCCGGCTTGAATAGCCTGTGTGGCGTAATGCGCAGCCTGATCGCTGGAAGCGCACATGCGGTTGATGGTGACGGCCGGTACTTCCACCGGGAAATCGGCGATCAAAGTGGAAAGCCGACCGATATTGACCCCCTGTTCCCCGGTGGGCGTTCCGCAGCCCATGATAATATCATCCACATCTGCAGGATTAATGCCTGAACGCCGTATTATTTCATTCAGCACTTCGGCTGCCAGATCATCCGGTCGCATCCGGCTCAGGGACTTCCCCCGCCGACCGATAGGGGTCCGGATGGCTGTGACGATAACAGCATCGCGATTTGATTTTTCCATCCCCAAAGGTCCTCCACAAGAAAAATTGAAAAAGGTTTTCTTCAAGCAACTGCCAGCAACCAAATGATAATTCAATGAAATTAATCTATCGCCCTTTACTTTCCAGAAAACTGGTAACACTTTAGTTGTTTGAAAATTGTTTTTAGCCACAGACGCACACGGACAAAGACCGGACAAAAGATTCTTTGCCAGGCCCCAACAAACCCCGGGGCCAGGCAAACCAGCCGTCGCTGGCGCGAAGCAGGGTTTTAATTGCCCGAAGGGCCTGACGGTAGGAGGAAGACAAGTCGTCTTCCTCCTGTCCCGCCTTTGTCTCGGGAGGCTCTGCCGACCTAATGCAAAGGCCCCCATTCGAAGGCCGTGGCAAAAAAGGGTTTTTCCGTTTTAATAAAACTAAACTGTTACGAAAACTGCATTTCCGGATAGGAACGGTGCCGACCGGATTTTGTATTTTCCTTTTTGAACGTATTAATAATACCTTGAAAAAAAAACAGGAACACCTGTAAGAACTTACAGGTGTTTTGCTGAAAGGTAGAACCGGCTTGGAATAAAAAAAGGGAGAGTTGATTATTTCAGGTCGATCAATCCCTGGCGCAAGGCCATGGTCACCATCTGAGGTCGATTGACCGCCCCGACTTTTTCCATGAGATTATAGACATGAAAATTTACGGTTCGCTCGCTTAAACCAAGAATGGCGGAAATTTCCCAGGAACTTTTCCCCTGTTGCAACCACTGCAATACTTCTCGCTCTCTCCGGGTTATGTGAACCTTAGGGGGATCGTCCTTACTGGAAGGCAGAGGAGACTCGACCCATTTTAGGTTAAAGGGGGTGAAGCCCCCTCCTTTGGAAATATTTTCATAAGGGTTGAATTCCATCATGGCGGGTACCTCTCCTGGTCTTTCTTGGCAGATATTAATGGTCTCAAAATAATATAGACATAAGTGGACAAGCTTATCAGTTTCATGTCCATACTATTATAAGTCGGTTAATAAAAGGAATTTTATCTTGTCCAAAAAGCCTGATCACCATTCGTTTTTTTATAAAAGAAGAAAAAGCAGGGTGCCCCTTTGATCCGTATCCTTTAACCGAAAACCCCTCCCATGCGGCCGCCGGCCAGGCGATTGATGATCAAGAGACAAACCGCCCCTAACAGGATCAAGATGAAGCCCAGGGCCGCTGCCTCATTTACGGAACCGCCGATATAAAAATTGAATATGCCTACGGTCATCATTTCATGCCCCGGTACGACTAAAAGGAGCGTAGCCGAGGCCTCTTGAAGGGCCAGGATAAAGGAATAAAGGGAACCGCTGAGGACCCCTTTCCAGATCAAGGGAAGGGTCACATCCCTAAAAGTCCGCCCTTGGGTCGCCCCGACGCTTTCCGCAGCTTCTTCAAAGGAGCGATGGACAATAAGCAAAGAAGCGAAAGTCCCCCTCACGGTATAGGGCAGACGTCTCACCCCCAGGACGATAGGAATGACGAACCACAAACCGATCAGGGGAATACCAAAGAAGGGCAGTGGATCCCGAAAAGCCCGCATATAGGCGATTCCGATCCCGGTCCCGGGCAAGGCCAGTATCAGGGTGGTCAAGGAATCCAGGATTTCACGTCCCGGGAGGCTGGTCCGGGACATGACCCAGGCCACTGGAACCCCGACGGCGATACAGATGGCCACGGATAAACCTGAATAGAGAAGGCTGTTAAAAAGAAATTTGGGTGTTTCCACCGACACCCGTTGAAAATACTGGAGGGTGTATTTAACCGGAATGGGGGTTAGGGCCCAACCCTTACCGAAGGAATCGAGGGCGATACCGACATAAGGGATAAATGCGAAAAGGAGGATAAAGATCAGTAAAATGAGGACCCCGGTCTCGGACCAGGGAGTGAGCTTTTTCCTCTCGATCTGGGTATAAGACAGGGAACTGTAATCCTTGATGGCCACATATTTTTTAGCAATAATAAGAAAGAGGATGGCCAGAACGACCATGATAGCGGAAATGACAATTCCCATTTTGAAGAGCCGGCGATCGATGAACTGAACGATATTGAGATAAGCCTGGGAAGCCAGCAGGTCATCAACTCCCACCACTAAAGGAGTGGCAAAATCGGCAAAGGTCCAGATAAAAACCAGGAGGGCCCCCGTGACATAACCGGGGGTGGTCAGGGGAAAAGTGATGTCCCAAAATTTGCGCATCCCCCGGGAACCGACGCTTTCCGCCGCTTCATCGAGAGAAGGAGATATTTTACTCAAGGCATCGACGATGCTCAAGGTCATGAGCGGGAAAAGATGAAGGGTCTCCACCAGCAGGACTCCATGGATCCCATACATAAAATTGATCGGTTTTTGAAAACCTAAGAAGTCCTGGAGTAGGATGTTCACTGTTCCGGCCCGACCGAGAATAAAGGTAAAACCCATGACACCGACCAGAGGCGGCATAATCATGGGTATGATGGTCAGGTAGGAAAAGAGACCCCTTCCTTTAAAATCGTAGCGTAGTAAGAGGAAGGAGACGGCGATGCCGATGACCGAAGTGGTCAATACCGTGGCCGCGCCGAGCAGCAGGGAATTAAAAAGACATCGCAGGTAAAAAGAATCGGTAAAAAACTGATGGAAATTAGTGAGGGTAAAAAACCCCTCATCGGTGGTGATACTGTCATAGAAAAGGCGGAGCAGGGGATAAATGAGAAAGATGATGAAGAAGATCCAGAGGGCGCCGTACCCAAGCAGGCCACCCAACCGAACCTCCCCCCCCATATAGCGCCTGGCTTTTTTATCCGAGGTCGGCGGTTTCACATCCCCTTTCATTTCATTTCAGACAGGGATCCCCAGGGTGATGGGGATAGGGAAATAGATTTGGACCGGTGCATGAATCGGGAAGGGCTGCCGGTTCCAGGGATTCTGGACATCAACCTTAAAAATATGGTCCCGGTCCAGCTCGACGTCATAGCGGATGGTGTTGCCGATATAGGAGGCAAAACTGATCCTTCCGGAGAGCTTGTTGCCGGGTTCCCCCTCCGGTTTCTCCTGAAGGCCCAGGATGACCGCCGCCTCCGGCCGGATCGAGACTCGGCAGGGGTCCCCGGATTTGAAACGGTTTTCATGAGGGCAGCGGATGGAACCGAAAGGGGTTTCCACCGTCATCCAGCCGCTTGGTCCACCAATCTCTTTTACTTGACCGGCAATCAGGTTGTTGATCCCTATAAAATCGGCCACAAAGGGATTTTCTGGTCTTTCATACAGTTCTCTCGGGGTCCCGAGCTGCTGCATCCGGCCATGGTCTAAGACGGCAATACGGTCGGAGATAGTCAGGGCCTCCTCCTGGTCATGGGTGACATAAATAGAGGTAATACCCAATTCCTTTTGTAGTTTGCGAATCTCGGCCCGGACGGTTTGGCGGATCTTGGCATCCAAATTGGACAAGGGTTCGTCGAGAAGCAATACATCGGGGTTCAGAACCAAGGCCCTGGCTAAAGCCACCCGTTGCTGCTGGCCGCCGGAAAGCTGACCGGGATAGCGTTTTTCCAATCCAGTCAGATTGACCATTGAAAAAACCTTCTCCACTCTCTCCCCGATCTCGGTTTTGGGAACCTTCTGCAACTTTAGACCATAAGCTACATTGTCCAAAAGGGTCATATGGGGCCAGAGGGCATAATTCTGAAAGACCATACCGATCTTTCGTTGATAAGGAGGTATGGAAGATACCTCCTTATCCCCGAAAAAGATTTTTCCTTCATCGGGCTTATGGAAACCGGCCATGAGCCGGAGAATAGTGGTCTTTCCGCACCCCGACGGCCCCAGAAGGGTAAAAAGTTCACCATCAACGGTATCGATAGATACCTGGCTCACCGCTTCCAGGGCGCCGAAGCGTTTGGTGATGTTTTTAAGACGGATCTGCACGGTCTTATTTAACCAGTTCCTTGTGCTTTTCAGCGATCTCCTTGCGGAAATAGGAATTCACTTCTTCGATTCGTTTCTTTTGACCGGCAATGTCATCATTATAGACATTGCCCACGGAAATATCGAAGAAGGAACGTATCCCCCCGGTAAAAGCGACCGCCTTTTCCTGATTGGACCCCGGAGGTCCCTGGACCTTATATTTCGGTGTAATCGGATAAACACCCAGGGCTGAAACCAGTTTTTGGCCTTCTTCACTGAGCAGGAATTCAATGAAGGCATGGCCGGCTTTGGGATGGGGGGCCCCTTTCAAAACCGCCATGGGTTCAGGAGTGACATAGGCATTTTTGGGGTATACGAAATTCACATCATAGCCGTT
>JBFMBU010000229.1:0-10027 GCA_040755035.1 Thermodesulfobacteriota bacterium | reverse complement strand
ATAGGGTTCCAATTTCTCATGATGGCAAAGGGTCGGAATTCCAATCCCGGCTTTTTGGGCGGCCTCCAGGATGGTCATCCCTTCCTTGACCCGGACTTCCAGGCCGTCAATTTGTATCTGATATTCAGTCATGTTTATTGCACTTTTTCCGTTTTTTTAGGTTAATCTACCCTCAAAGCCAAGGGAAGACATCAGTAAAGGGTTTGCCGCAGGTTACGGGTTGATATCGGCCCTTTCTTGAAAACCCGTAACTCGAAACACGGCACTCGCAACATAAATTATTTCACACCGAACCTTTCTTCCCCCCCTCCCTGACGATCATTCGGGCTTCCTCCGGAAGGGGCGGGGGGACCGGCATGCCGGAGATCTTTTTAACGGCCCTGAACCGTGAGGGGCAGACTTCCAGACAGGTCCCGCACTTGGTGCATTTATCCTGTGCAATGACATGGATCCGGTTTTTTCCGCCGTCAATGGCCTGGACCGGGCATTTGCGCGCACAAATCATACAGGCCTGGCATTTTTCCGGATCGATATGATAGATGATCAGTTCCTTGCAGGACAAGGCCGGGCAGCGCTTCTCCCGGATATGGGCCTCGTATTCGGCCTTGAAGTATTTTAAAGTGCTTAGAAAGGGATTGGGTGCGCTGCGGCCCAGGGCGCAAAGGGAGGCTTCGCCGGCCACCTCGGACAATTCTTCCAAAAGTTCGATGTCCCCTTCCCTCCCCTTTCCTTCAGTGATACGGGTCAGGATCTTCAGCATCTGCCTGATCCCTTCCCGGCAAGGGACGCATTTCCCGCAGGATTCATCGGTAAGGAAGTCCAGAAAGTATCTGGCCACATCCACCATGCAGGTGTCTTCATCCATGACGATCATCCCGCCTGATCCCATCATGGAACCGGCTTGGGTCAGCTCATCAAACCCTACCGGCAGATCCAAGAGCCCTTCCGGCAGACATCCTCCGGAAGGCCCCCCGGTTTGGACGGCTTTGAAGCGCTTGCCTCCGGGAATACCGCCGCCGATCCTGTAGATAATGTCCCGCAGACTCATACCCATGGGCACTTCCACCAAACCGGTATGGGCGATCTTGCCCACTAAGGAAAAGATCTTGGTCCCCTTGCTTTTCTCCGTCCCGATTTGAGTAAACCATTCGGCCCCTTTATTGATTATCAGCGGCACGGTGGCCCAGGTCTCTACATTGTTCAAGACGCTGGGTTTGTCCCAAAGCCCCTTAACGGCGGTATGGATATACTTGGGCCGGGGCTCCCCGGCCCGACCTTCCAGGGCGGTCATCAGGGCACTCGATTCCCCGCAGACAAAAGCCCCGGCCCCCTGGTGGACCATAATCTTAAAATCAAACCCCGAGCCCAGAATATTAGAGCCGAGCAGTCCGTAGGCACCGGCCTGCTCAATAGCTATGTTCACATTTTCCACAGCCAGAGGGTATTCCTGCCGAACATAAATATATCCTTCATTGGCGCCCACGGTATAGGCCCCGATGATCAATCCTTCCAAAACCGAGTGGGGATTTCCCTCTAACAGACTGCGATCCATATAAGCCCCGGGGTCCCCTTCGTCGGCATTGACGATCACATACTTGATCTCACCGGGGGCCCGGCGTGACTCTTCCCATTTTCTACCGGTCGGGAATCCGCCTCCGCCCCGGCCCCTCAGATTGGATTTCTTGACCTCATCCAAGACCTCTACCGGGGTCATTTGACAGAGGGCCTTGGCCAAGGCCGAGTAGCCGCCGATGGCTATGTAGTCCTCAATGCTTTTAGGGTCGATGCTGCCATTGGAACCGAAGACCAGCCGCTCCTGGTGTTTGTAAAAGGGGATTTCCGGTTCGTGGACGATTTTTTGCTTCCCGGCCGGATCGGTATAGAGCAATCGATCGACCACCTTTTTTTCTTTGATGGTTTGAGAGATGATTTCCGGGACATCCATAGGGCCAATTTGGAGATAACCGATTTCCTCAGGGTGAATGACAATGATCGGGCCTCGCTCACAAAAACCGTGGCAACCGGTCTTCCTCAACTCCACTACGCCGCTCAGACCTTGTTTACGAATTTCCTCTTCCATACCCGCTGCCACGGCACCACTGCCTGAGGCCAGGCAGGCTGATCCGGAACAGAGGGTGATGCAAGGTCTCCGGGGATCCCTCGTTGAGAGAATCTTTTGTCTCAGTTCTTCCAATGCCGCCAATGATGTAATCCGCATAAATTTTTCTCTATTCATATTTCTTTAACACCTCGGCGGTCTGGGTCGGGGCCATTTTCCCGTGGGTCTGGCCGTTAATTTCCACCACCGGTCCCAGGGCGCAACACCCGAGGCAGTTTACGGTCTCTAAGCTGAATTTCAAGTCCAGGTCGGTTTCTCCGGGATGAATGCCGATCTGGTCCTGCACGGCAGAGAGGACGCGCCCGGCCCCGCGGACATGGCAGGCCGTGCCCATGCAGACATGGATTTCATGCCGCCCTTTGGGGGTCAGGCTGAAGGCTTTATAAAAAGTGGCGATATGCCGGATCCGGGTTTTGGGGACCTGCAACCGCTCCGCCACCCGCTCCAGGGCTTCTTGGGGAAGCCAGTGGTTTTCAGCCTGAACATCCAGCAGGACCTGGATCAGGGAACTGGCTTCCCCGTGATGTTTGTCGATAATCTGATCGATTCTTTCAAGGTTCATAGTATATGCCCAAGTTTCAGTTTCCCCTTCGATTCCACGCCAAAGGGGTCGAGGGGCCGAGGGTTCAAGGTTTCAAAGTAAAGTTGTCTTCCGTGTCTCCTTTTCTGTCACCCAGGTAGAAGCCCGGACCCATCACGCCGGATGAGGGTATGAATTCCAGCTTTCGTCAGAATGTCATAAAGAGGAATTTAAACAGGCAATCTTCACTCGTTGTATTTAAGCCGCTGCATACAATTTTCGCTCTTGATCAAAGCGGGTAATCCCCTGCCGCGTGGCGCTGTTCAGATACCTGGACACCTCTGATGGAGTCAGTCCCAACCTCTCGGCGATTTCTCCCGTTGCTGATGGCTTTTCTTGAAGGAGCATTACGATCTGGCTGACAGCCAGCCGATTAAAAATCGTTTCCCGGACGACCTTATTGACCTCTTCATCGGCAAAGAAGGCCTTATAGGCCGCTTCCGACTGGACCGGGACACGCAGCCTTTCTCTTTCCACCAGGCGGATGTAGGGGATAAGCCTGGTCACGGCTTCCAATTTCAATTTCAAAACCCTTTGGTCCAGGCCCTCACCCTGTCCCAAGGGGCCTAAGGTTTTGACCTTGGCGATAAAAGCATTGGTTTCCTCGGCAAATAAGATCCCTTCCCCGGCGGACATAAAGGCGATCTTCAATCTTTCCGGAGCCAGTCCGATTTGTCCCAATATTTTTTTACATAGAAGAACCAGGCTCAGGGCCTGATAATTCCCCTGAGTCACGTAATTGCATTCGTTCAAACGGCAGCCCCCGATAAAGACCCCGTCCATTCCTTTGGAAAAGGCCCGGAAAATGAATTCCAGGTCCACCCGTCCCGAACACATAACCCGGATCAGTCTCATCTCCGGTGAATATTGCAGTCTGGAAACTCCAGCCAGGTCAGCCGCCCCGTAGGCTCACCAGTGGCAGACGAAACCAATTATTTTGGGTTTGAAAGCAAACGCTGGGACCATTTATTATTCCCTCTTGGGTACGAAAAAAAATCCATTTCAGATTTCGGAATCCAACAGCTCTTTCCTTCTACCTTCTATCTTACCCCTTACACCCTACACCTTATACCTTACACCTTTTTTATGCCGCCGCATCGATCTGGTCCAGAATCTCCTCATTGGTATAGTGTTTGAGTTGGATGGCCGCGGTGGGGCACTTGGCGTTGCACAGACCGTCACCTTTACAAAGTATCGGGTTGACCCGGGCCTTTTTACCTTGCGGAGTTTCAACAAATTCTATAGCCCCGTAGGTGCAGGCGGTGAGGCAGGCCCCGCAGGAGACGCATTGGTCTTCATCCACTTCACAAACCGATCCCGAGGCCGTTACCGTATCATGGGAAAGGAGGGTCAGAACCCGCCCGGCCGCTCCATAGGCCTGGTTGATCGTTTCCGATATCATTTTGGGGTAGTGGGCCGAACCGCATAGAAAAACGCCGTCCGTACCGAACTCGACCGGCCGCAATTTGACATGGGCCTCTTTAAAAAAACCATCCGGGTTCAAGGTCACCTTAAAATGTCCGGCCACTTCCTGGAATCCGGCTCCGGGGATCACGGCCGCGGCCAGGGCCAGGTACTCGGTATCCAGGGACAGCTGCTTGCCCAGAACCGGATCGTTTACGGTGACCCTTAAAAAAGAACGCCCCTCCTCATGCACCGCTTCCACCCGGGGTTTATCCTCCGGGGTGAAACGGATGAATTTTACATCCTTCTCCGAGGCCTTACGATAATAATCCTCTTTGAATCCATAGGTTCGCATATCCCGAAAAAGGACGATGATCTCCATAGCGGGATTCCGCTCTTTCAGGTTCAGGGCGTTCTTGATGGCCGCGTTGCAACAAATCCGGCTGCAATAATTACGGTCTTCATTCCGGCAGCCGACACACTGGATCATCACCAGGGTTTCGGCCTTGAGCAATCCTTCATCCCTCCGGGAGATTTTTCCTTCCAGTTCCAACAAGGTCAGGACCTGCTCGTTTTCCCCGTAGAGGTATTCGCTGGGCTTATACACTTCGGCCCCCACGGCGATGACCGTGGCCCCGTGTTTTATCTCTGTCACCCCTCTTTCTGATTTCACCCGGGTAATGAAATTCCCCACATACCCGGAGACCTCCAGGATGGCCGCCTCGGTATACACATGAATCTGTGGATGCCGATAAACCTGACCGGTCAAATCGCCCAGATAGGCCTGCACATCCAGGCCTTCCAGGGTAGTGTGAAGGTTCCGGGCCATTCCTCCCAGTTCGGGTTCTTTCTCCACCAGGTATACCTCATGCCCCTGCTGGGCGATGGACAGGGCGCAAGTCATACCGGCCAATCCGCCGCCCACCACCAAAGCCGCCTTATTCACCGGAAGGTCAAACTCCTGCAAAGGCTCCAAACTTCGACTGCGGGCCACGGACATGCGGATAATGTCCTTGGCTTTCTGCGTAGCCTCTTCCTTTTCTTTGGAATGGACCCAGGAGCAGTGCTCACGGATATTGGCCATTTCCAAATAATATGGATTAATCCCTGCCTCGCGCAGGGTGTCCCGGAACAGGGGTTCCAGGGTCCGAGGGCTGCAGGCAGCGATGACCACCCGGTTCAGTCCTTTTTCCTTGGTCAGGTCGGAGATCTCTTTAGCAGAATTGGTGGCACAGGAAAAGAGCTGTTCGGTGGCATAAACCACATTAGGCAAAGTCAAGGCATATTCCACAGTGGAAGGCACCCCCACGATCCGGCCGATATTGGCCCCGCAATGGCAGACAAAAACCCCAATCTTGGGCTCTTCCCGGGAGACATCGGTTTCCGGTGGATAGACCCTTTCCTGGGACAGCTTGCCCCGGCGGAAGGAAAGGAGTTCCCCGCATTGGGAACCGGCCCCACTGGCCGAAAAAACCGATTCGGGGATATCGGTTGGGCCTTGAAATCCACCGCTGACATAAATCCCGCGTCGGGTGGTCTCCATGGGATTGCCAAGATCGCCTTTGGCGAAGCCGTGTTCATTGAGGGCAATGCCGAATTTTTCGGCCAGCCCTTTAAAATCAAGCGGGGGTGCCAGCCCAACCGACAAAACCACCATATCGAATACTTCTTCTTTTACTCCCTGATCGGTGGTGGCGTATCTAACCCTGACATTTTTGCTTTCCGGGTCTTCCCCGACAATGGAGGTGTAACTTCTGATAAAACGAACCCCCGGCAGTTGTTGAGTCCTTTGATAGTATCTCTCAAAATCTTTCCCGAAGGACCGGATGTCATTATGAAAGATGGTGCACTCCGCTTCCGGGTCATGGTCCTTGGTCAAGATCACCTGCTTCTGGGTATAGGTGCAGCAGACCGATGAACAATAGCTGTTATCGCCGGAGGTGACCCGCCGGGAACCGACGCATTGAATCCAGGCGATCTTCTGGGGGTGCTTTTGGTCGGAGGTGCGTCGGATCTCCCCCTCATAAGGTCCGGTGGCGCAAAGCAGCCGTTCATAATCCATGCTGGTGACCACGTTGGTCAACCGGCCGTAACCGTATTCCTCCTTCACTTTAGGATTATACGGCTCCAGCCCCGGAGCCAGCAAGACCGCTCCTACCTGGACTTCGATCTTTTCCTCCCCTTGATTGAAATCAATGGCCTTATTCTTACAAACGCTTTCACAGATCAGACATTTTTTTTCTTTAAGATAAAGACAGGTCTGGGGGTCGACATAAGTGATCAGGGGCACGGCCTGGGAAAAATAGATATGGATGGCCTTATTGGAGGACAGGTCCTGGTTAAAGGGATCCGGCACCTTGACCGGGCAGTATTCCACACAGGTGGTGCAACCGGTGCAGCGCTCCTCAAGGATGTACCGGGGCTTTTTTTTCAGGGTAATCTTGAAATTCCCTGCCTCCCCCACCACTGCATCGACTTCGGTTAGGGTAAGAACCTCTATGTTGGGATGCCGGCCGACCTCGACCAGTTTCGGCGAAAGAATTCACATGCTGCAGTCATTGGTGGGAAAGGTCTTGTCCAACTGGGCCATATGGCCGCCGATGGCCGGTGATTTTTCAACCAGATAGACCTTAAACCCGGCCGCCGCCAGATCCAAGGAGGCCTGTATGCCGCTGATCCCGCCGCCGACGACCAAGACATCGCCGATTCGAGCACCTGCCAGATTTTTACAATACTGTTCGATGGTTTCGTTTTCCACTTCTCTTTGTCCTTGAACCATGAAAAAGATTTTCGCCGAACGCCGAACGGTGGACGCTGAACGTTATTTTCGTTTTAAATCGTTTCCGCTACAATCTCCGTAATATCTTTAACCTCGATCCGTTCCACTGCATCCAGGGTCAACCGGCTGTCCTCAAAGTTGGCTATACAATAGGGGCAGGCCGTGGCCAGCACCTCCGCCCCGATCTCCATGGCCTGGGCCAGTCTGAGATCGGAGAAGCGTTCCCCCTTGGCCGTCTCCATCCAGATCCGTCCCCCTCCCCCCCCGCAGCAGAGGCTGTTGGCCTTTGCCTCCGGCATTTCCCTCATTTCCAAACCCGAAACCTTCCCCAAGATCTCCCGGGGCGAATCATAAAGGCCGTTATGACGGCCCAGGTAACACGGGTCATGATAGGTTATTTTCTTTCCATATTCCTTTTTAAGCGAAAGCCTCCCCCCTTGGATAAGCTCACAGAGATATTGGGAGACATGGATCACCTCGAAGTTTACTTTGAATTCGGGGTACTCATTTTTAAAGGTATGATAGCAGTGGGGCGAAGAAACCAGGATTTTTTTCACACCGCGATCAATAAAGGTCTTGATGTTTTCCCGGGCCAGGCGCTTGAACAATGCTTCATCCCCGGTCTTGCGGATGCTTTCCCCGCAGCAGTTTTCTTCAGCTCCCAGAATGCCGAAGTCCACACCGGCTTGATTAAGGACAGCGGCCGTGGCCTGGGCTACCTTTTTCAATCTCGGGTCATAACTGAGATAGCAGCCTGGGAAATAGAGAATCTCCATTTCCTCAGTAAAGGCCTTTACACCCAGCCCTTCTGCCCATTCGGCCCTTTTTTTGCGCTCCTCGTTCAGGGGATTGCCTTCCCCCAGCAAACTGGCGCTTACGCTGCGGACGGGTTTGACTGCCGCAGGAAAGACACCATATTCCGTGGCAATACGACGCAAGGCCACCCCGGAATCAATTTGTTTGACATCCCGGGGGCACTGCTGCGGGCATCTTCCGCAGGTGGTACAACGCCACAGTTCCTCGCTTTCGATCTCGGTCAAGCCGAAGCTGGCCTCACGGACGAGCTTGCGCATGCTGAAGGAGGTGACCCGGTTCCAGGGACAGACGGCATCGCATAATCCGCACTGAAAGCACCTTTTAAAGGGATCACCGCCATGGGATTTAATGACCTCAATGATTTCTTTATAAGGCGTTACGGTTTCCACAGGTTCCTTGATAGTTAGTTGCGAGTTACGGGTTAAAGGTTTGTCTGATTAGTATTTGGGCCAAAACAAGCAACCCGCAACAAAAAACAATTTCCTCTCGTTCATTCCTTCTTGGAGATCGACAACCTGGCTACCAAATCGGCCACTTTTTCCAAGCCGTATTTTTCCACCAGCGTTTCCAATCCCACTTCCATATCCTCCGGCTTCGACTCTTCTTCGGCCTCTTCCTCCCTTTCTTCATAGGTCAGTGCGTCGGTGATGCACCACTGGACGCATAAGGGTTTTTCCAGCGCCGGATCGCTTTCGCACATATCGCATTTCAAAGGAAGCCCGGAATCGGGTTCTTTAAAAAGGTCACGGGAGGTACAGGAGGCCCGGCAAAAGGCGCATTCGTCGTATTCCTTGCCCTCGATCATATATTTGTTCCGGCCCATGCATTCGGCCTTGGCATTTTCACCGGCATAGACGGGGACATAGATATCTTTCATCGGGTCCCGGATAACCCGGATCCGGGACCTATCCGGATTGTTGCTGCTGTATTGGGGAGAGGCATGAAAAGCAGAACAGATGACCTCACAGGCCCGGCAGCCGTTGCATTTGTCCACATCGATTTTTATGGATTTGATGATCTTCTTTTTTTTCTCTCCCATAACGATAAAAACCTTTGCTCCATTAATTTAATTTTTTAAAGAAAGGTTTTACCTGGAATTCTTTTTATTCTGCCGTTAAAATTCCTCTGGTAAGTAAATCTTCCTTGACATAATCCAAACCCAGCTCCTGCAAAGATTCGGCGGTGGGAATACCGTCCTCATTCCACCCTTTCAACTTATAATAGGCGTCTAACAGCTCCTTTTCCAGTTCAGGAAAGCGCTTTTTCCAGTGGTCTTCCGGTGGGGTTTCATCGGCCCGCCGCATGCCCCTTCTTATATTATTGGCCCGAACCAGGGTCCGGTACCTTTTGGCGGCCAAAGAAAGCGTGTCCTCATCCATGTCAATTCCTGCCCCAGCCGAAACAAATTTGGGTAAATTATGGATATGATAAGGGGGTTTCAAATGAAAAGAGGATAACCCGGTGCAGATCCCCAGGCCGTCATCGATATAGTGCATCCGCTCCTGCCAGTCGACGATATCACAGCACATGTCCACCGTGGGGTAAAAGGGCATGGATTTTTCCCCGCGGATCTCCCAGTCCAGGAAGTATTGCTTAAACCGGTCATCAGGGACCTGGAACCATTCTTTGACAAATTCTTCCCGTTCCTCTCTGGTCGGAAAAGGCCCCTGAGGAAATTGTCCTTCGATCTGGGTGATGTTGATCTTTTCTCCGGTGCAATACATTAAAAAATAAATAGGATTGAGCATGCCCAGTTTCAGGGGCAGTTGCTCATGTTTTTTTATGTTGTTATGGGCATAGGCCTCAGCCCCTTTACCGATATGCTTGGCCGCCCAATAGGTCCCGTTGGCCAGGATATCCCCGATCCCTTCCCGCCGGACAATCCGGTCCAGAAGCCAGTAAAATCTTTCTTCATTTTCAGCCGGCATCCCGGGCAGGTCCTGATCGGTCAGAATACCGGCCTCATACAATTCCAGGGCGAAGGCCATGACCTGGGGGGCCGAATATCCATCCACACCGTATTCCGTGGCTTTCTGGGCAATGGTCAGCCCGAATTCGAGGTCGGACATGGCCGCCATGGTATAGGTCAGCTTGGAAAAACACTTCATCATATAGGTGGATTGCCCTGGAGGGGTGATGGTCGCACCGCATTTCAAAGGACAGTTATAGCAACTGATCAAGCGGGTCTGCATGGCTTCCATAGCCTCTTTCCAGGCCTTAGCGATGTCCTCGTTCCAAAACTCTCTTCGGCGATGTCGGGCATTGCCCCACATGAAATTCTCGGTGTGCCACTTTTCATCATGGACGGCCATTTCCTGCGGCGACCCCA
>JBFMBU010000228.1:0-4202 GCA_040755035.1 Thermodesulfobacteriota bacterium | reverse complement strand
AGAGGATTCGGGGATCGGGATTAAAGAAGAAGATCTGCCGAGACTTTTTACATCCTTCGTCCGGCTGGAATCCCACCTCAAGACCTTGGTTCCCGGCACGGGTTTGGGATTGTATCTGACCAAAAAACTGGTCACCCAGGTTTTAAGGGGGGGAATTACGGTTCGGAGTGAATTTGGAAAGGGGAGCCGCTTTATCTTGACCCTGCCGATTAGAGTGCATCCTGAATAAGGGAGATAGAGGAAATGAAAAAAGTACTGGTCATCGAGGACAACCAAGATAATCTGAGGTTGATCTCCTATCCTTTGCAAAGGAGCGGCTATGAGGTTGTCTGGGCCGCAAGCGGTGAAGAAGGGGTAAAGAAAGCCCTTGAAGGGGAATTTTCTTTGATCATCATGGATATCAACCTGCCCGGTATTGACGGTATAGAAGCCACCAAAAGGATAAGGCAATCGGCAGAGAATCAGGGTGTTCCCATTGTCGCCATTACTTCCTTTGCCATGCTGGGAGATCGCGAGATAATATTAGGGGCCGGCTGCAACGGGTATCTGGAAAAACCCATAGATCCGTTGACGGTGATGGATGAGATTGAAAAAATGATAGAAACCATGAATAGCGATCAGGGGGAGGCATGAATATACTTATCGTCGAGGATCGGGTCGAGGACAGAAAGTTGTTGCGCATGAATGTGGAACGGCACGGCCATACGAGCATGGAAGCGGCCGACGGCCGGGAAGGGCTGGCGATGGCCACCCGATATAAACCGGACCTGATTATCTCCGATGCCCTCATGCCCGGAATGGACGGCTTTCAACTCCTCCGGGAGGTCAAGCAGGACAAGACCCTGGAATCGATCCCCTTTGTTTTCTATTCTTCGGTTTATACCGGACAAAAGGAAGAGGAACTGGCCTATTCCCTTGGGGCAGCGGCCTTCATTGTCAAGCCAAAAGAGCCGGAAGAATTTTGGATGGAACTGGAGCGGATTATAGAATCAGACAAGCTGAACAGGACATCCCCCAAGGCCAGGTTGAAAGCGGCCGAAGAAGAATATTTGGACAAATATGCCCATATCGTGGCCGCCAAACTGGAGGAAAAGGTGGCCGAATTGGAACAGGTCAAGTCGGAAATCGAAAAGAGCGAGAAGAAATACCGCCTGATTGCCGAGAATGTCCGGGACGTTATCTGGACCTTGGATATGGATTTCAACTACACCTATGTCAGCCCTTCCGTTTCCCTGCTCCGGGGCTACACCGTTGAGGAAATCATGGGGCAGAATTTTGAAAAGACCCTCTCCCCCGATTCTATCGAGGTCATCCGAAGAGTCATAACCGAGGAGCTGGCCAATGAAGAACAGGAGGAAAAAGAACTGAAACGCTTCCGCACCTATGAATTGGAGATGGTCCATAAAAACGGTTCCACGGTCTGGGCGGAAATCAAGGTCAGTTTTTTACGGGATGAATCCGGAAAGGCCATCGGGGTGTTGGGTGTCAGCCGGGACATCTCCGAAAGAAAAAGAGCTGAAGGCAGACTGGTTCAGACCTTGGCCAATCTGCGGGAGGGTATGTACGGTATCGTCCGGGCCATGGCCCTGACCATAGAGGCCCGCGACCCCTACACGGCCGGTCATCAGCGGCGGGTGGCTGATCTGGCCCGGTCCATCGGCCAGGAAATGGGGCTTTCCGAAAATCAGGTGGAAGGTTTGCGTGTGGTTGGAGTCATCCATGATTTGGGGAAGATCGCCGTACCGGCGGAAATACTGAGCAAACCCACCAAATTGACGACGATCGAATTTGAACTGATAAAGACCCATCCTCAGACCGGTTTTGACATTTTAAAAGACATCGAATTCCCCTGGCCGGTGGCCCGGATGGTCCTGGAACATCATGAAAGGATCAATGGTTCGGGGTATCCCAACGGCCTCAAAGAGGATGCGCTTCTTTTGGAAAGCAAGATACTGATGGTGGCCGATGTGGTCGAGGCCATCGCCTCCCATCGGCCCTACCGGCCGGCCTACGGGATCGGAGCCGCTTTGGAGGAAATTGAAAAAAACAGAGGCGTTTTATATGACCCTGATGTGGTGGATTCCTGTTTGAGGCTTTTCCGGGAGAAGGGATATAAGTTTGAAGTCTGAGACAAAAGGCCTGAAGCCCGGGGCCGAGGGTCTGAGTTTTGGGGAGAGAAGAGGACTATTATTAAACCGATTCCTTGGGCCAGCCGGAAGGGAGGCCAGGGATAAAATTCGTTTGATTTTATCTAATAAAGGCTTAAAATATAGGCTTATAGACGAGACGCAAACCCTGGTGAAATCCCTTGAAGGAAGTACAAGATGATCCGAATGCTGCTGATCTATGTATCCATTCAACTACCCATGCGGGAAGGGGAAAGCCAATAAAACAGTAACGCTGAAAAGCTATTATTGATCGGGGGAAATAAGTATGATCAGAGTTCAGCGGATACAACCCATCCACTTCTTTTATGGCCTCGTTCTATTCATCGGCCTGTGTTTTTTCCCTTTCAAAGAGGCTTTTTCAGCCTCGAAACCAGCCTACAATGTCTGTTTGGCCCTCGGTGCCGGGGGTCTGGGGGACCGGGCCTTCAATGACAGCGCTTATGAAGGTTTATACAAAGCCAATCGTGAGCTTGGCATCCGCTTCCGGGTTGTGGAGTATCGAGGAAAATCGGAACAGGTCTTCAATCTTTTTCAAGCCGCCCAGGAAGGGTATGACCTGATTATCGGTATCGGTTTTGAGAACGGCCCGCCTATCAAAGAAGTCGCCGTCAAGTTCCCAAGGATGAAATTTGCCCTTATTGATACTTCCATTGAGGGGCCCAACATTTCCTCGGTGGTCTTTCGAGAGCTGGAGGCGGATTTTTTGGCCGGGGCCTTGTGTGCCCTGTTAAGTGCCACGGGAACAGTTGGATTTCTGGGAGGTGCGGATATCCCGGTCATTCGCCGGATTGAGTTCGGCTGGCGACAGGGTATCCTTTATATCGACCCCAAGACGTCCGTCGTTTCCGAGTATGCCGGCGGCAGGGATGATTTCAGCGCCTTTAATAAACCGGATCTCGGTCAAAAGCTGGCCGAAAAAATGCTTCAAGGGCAGGCTGATATTATCTATGCCGCGGCCGGGGGCACGGATTTGGGGGCGATCCGGGCCGCACAGGAGAGGAAGAAGATGATCATCACCACCGGCACGGACCGGCGCTGGATGGCGCCGGAAGCCGTTATTGCCAGCCGGATAAAAAATGTGGATGTGGCGGTATATAAGCTGTTGGAGGAGCTGAAAGCCGACCGGTTAAAGGCCGGAGTCAAAATCCTCGACCTGAAGACCGGGGGCGTGGGAATCACCGAATTAAAGCATAAAAAGGTACCTATTGAAATCCGGGAAAAGATTGCCGATCTATATCAAAAGGTCGTCAGCGGCAAGATCAAGATTAAGGAGTTTCCTGCTGAATGAGAATCACTCCCGGAATAGCCAGAAAATGGAAAGACCTGAGTCTTTCTCACCGGGTTATCACCCTGGTCTTGATCATCAGTTTTTTTTTCCTCAGTGCCTTCGCTTTTTTCACAGCCTACCTCAGCCGGGATGTTATCACGCGTTTAATCAATTCCCATAATGGAAACCTGGCCAGGCAGATCAGTCTTGAAGTCAATCATTACTTCCAATATGTATTGGATGTCCTGCGGCTGCAAACCATGCAACCGGAAAAGGATCCGGAAAACCGGGACAATCGTTTCATCACCCTTCGCCGCCAATTTTCCTTTACCTTTGGAGATATCTATTGGATGGATCAGGAGGGCAAGATCTCGATGAGCTTGAAAGGGCCGTTGGAAAAGATTATTGCTCAAGGGGTTCAGAAATATAAACCTCCGCTTGTAATGGACCTGGATCCCGGTATTTTCGAGGCCATTAAGTCGGGAAAGGTGACCATTTCTTCGGTGAAATATTCCACCTATTCACTGGCGCCATACTGTTACCTGACCATTCCCATCTTCGATTCAAAGGGAAACAATGAAGGGGCCCTGGCAGCGGAAATTGATCTTCGCAGCCTCTGGACGCGGTTGGATAATTTTCAGAATTTTGAAGGGGTGGTCAGTATCGTCGATTCCAAGGGAAGGGTTTTAGTCTGCACCGATAGAAGACAAATCGGCCAATTCCGGAAAGAAAGAGGGGCCGAACCTTCTATGGGAGGGAAAAATCAC
>JBFMBU010000227.1:0-8153 GCA_040755035.1 Thermodesulfobacteriota bacterium | reverse complement strand
TACCATCCTTTCCGATATTTTATTGAATCCCCTCTTCCCTCCTCCTGAAATCGAACGGAAGATCGGGGAATTAAAGGCCCGGCTGAAACGGATGGATGAAGATCCCCGTCAAGTGGCCCACTTGACCGTTGCTAAAAAGATGTTCGGGACCCACCCCTATGCCTTTCCGGAAGAAGGCACCCTGGAAGCCCTTTCTTCCATAACTCGCCAGGATATTGTCCGGTTTTATCAGACCTATTATCGCCCCAATAACATTACTATGGTAGTGGTAGGACAAATTTCCATAGAAGAAGGGGAAAAATTACTACGTCCCCTTTTCAAAGATTGGGAACCAAAACCCGTTACCCGCCCGGTATTTCCTCCTGTCCCCCTGCCGGCGAGACCCGTGTCGGAAATAATCGACCGTCCCATAACCCAAGCCAATATTGTCTGGGGCCATCCGGGCATCGCCCGCTCCAATCCGGATTTTTACGCCCTTCAGGTCATGAATTACATCTTGGGTGGGGGGGGGTTTGTTTCCCGTCTGGTGGACAATATCAGGGATAACTTGGGCCTTACCTATGGAATTTACAGTCATTTTGACGCCAGGGAGTACCCGGGGGCTTTTCAAATCGCTGTGGAGACCAAAAACCAAAACGCCAATCGGGCTCTTTCTGAAATTATTAAAGAAATCAGGAATCTGCTCGAAAAGGGTGTATCGGAAACTGAACTTTCCGAGGCCAAGGCTTACCTGACCGGCAGTTTTCCCCTGCGTATGGATTCCAACGGCAAAATGGTCCGTTTGCTTTCAGCCATGGAACTGTATGGCCTTGGATCGGATTTTCCGGAACAATATCCCAAGCTGATCAACCAAATAACCGCCGAGGACGTTCTCAATGTGGCTCGAAAATATCTCCACCCGGATAAATTTCTTTTAGTGGTGGTAGGGGATCAAAAAGAAATCCAGCTTAAAGAAAGCTGGTAACTGACCAAGGCCCCGACTGTTTTCTCCTTTATACCGGGATGACCCTCACCTACCCTTCTGAAAAACTCGGAAGCCTGTACTCAGCTTCTCAAAGCCCGAAGGCCTATACTAAATCCTTTTGAAGGTTAAAACAAGGCCTGAACGAACTCCTCCGGATTGAAGGGCTGTAAATCATCGGCCTTTTCGCCGATGCCTATGTATTCAATGGGGATCTTTAATTCATTGCTGATCCCGACGATGATCCCGCCTTTGGCTGTCCCATCCAGCTTGGTCAGAATAATGCCGTCTACTTCCATGGCTTCATGAAAGAGACGGGCCTGGGAAATGGCGTTTTGCCCCATGGTCGCATCCAGGATCAACCAGGTAAGGTGAGGTCCTTCGGGTATTGCTTTCTGTACCACCCTCCGTATCTTCTTTAATTCCTCCATGAGATTGACCCGGGTATGCAGCCGTCCGGCGGTATCGATCAGAACCAAATCCATCTCCCGGGCCTTGGCGGCCTTGAGGGCGTCAAAAACCACAGCCGAGGGATCAGAGCCTTCCTTCTGCCGGATAATTTCCGCGCCGGATCGGCCGGCCCATATCTCCAACTGTTCACCCGCGGCGGCCCGGAAGGTGTCGGCAGCCACCAGCAGGACTTTTTTCCCCTGAGCCTGGAAACGCCCGGCCAGTTTCCCGATGGTCGTTGTTTTCCCTACCCCGTTAACACCGATAATCAGGATGACAAAAGGTTTTAGGGACGAATCAATCCTTTTTTGGGGTACATCCAGAAACTGTTGAATTTCCTGTTGCAGATAAGCCTTCAGCCGTTCCGGGTCGTCCAGTTCCCTTCTCTTGACTTTTTGTTGAATGGAATCAATTAGGGCCTGGGTGGTCAGGACTCCCAGGTCTGAGGTGATCAATATTTCTTCCAACTCCTCCAGCAGGTCTTCATCAATCTCTTTTTTCCCTAAAACCAGGCGATCCACACGGGTTACCAGGGTTTCCCGGGTTTTGGTCAACCGATCTTTAAGTCGGGCGAAAAAGCCTTTCTTGTTTTCCTGTGCCGCGGTTGAAGGGGAGGATACTTCCGGAGTCACTCGGTCCAATTCGTTACCGGGAGGGGTAGCCTCCTGGTCTTTGGAACGAAACCATTTCAACATATCGTTACCTTCTTAAAATGACATTAAACGGACCCATGATCCGCCGGGAGTATACTTCATTCGCCCCAATCAGAGAAGCAAAAAATCGGATCATCACCAGAAGAGGTAGTGCGAATGGAAGAATTTGGCCGCTCGGTCCTTTTGAGTTCGCCGAACTCACTGCACCTCGAAGTTGGTGCGCCGGGAGGTCGAGCTATTGAAACGCTCTCGCGAAGAAATAAGGTAATGCGATTTATAATCCTCCCCCTCCACCCCTCTTAGTCCTATAAAAAGGATGGAAGGGGGGGGTTTTACTGGATGCGGTAACCGACGATCCGTCTCAACTCTTCCACCACCTTGCTCATGCTGGCCGCCTGAGCGCTGATTTCCTGGGCGGCGGAAGCGGCCTCCTGAGCGCTGGCGGCGTTGCTTTGGGCCGAATGGCTGATTTCCCCCAGGGCAATATTGATTTGTTCGATTCCCTGGGCCTGTTTTTGAGCCACTTCGAAGGCCTTGCCGCTGAAGGTGTTGATCGGTGTACTGGCCTCCCCATAGGAAATAAAACTACCCAAACTGGCTTTGACCAGGTTGTCCCCCCGGTTGATGGCCCTGATGGTCTCATCGATGAGGGAAGTGGTGTTCTTGGCCGCTTCCGTGGATCTCCGTGCCAGATTCCGGACCTCCTGGGCTACCACGGAAAAACCTATCCCGACCTCGCTGCTCTGTGCGGCCTCCACCGAAGCGCTAAGGGCCAAAAGGTTGGTTTGGAAAGCGATTTCCCCTATGGTTTTAACAATTTTTGATGTTTCCTCACTGGAGAGTGTAATCTCTTTGGTGGCTTTTTTGGACTGTCGGAAAAATTCAAAAGCCGCTTGACCGAAGGTTGAGCTTTCAGCGGAAATCACCTGTAAACTCTGGACTACATCCGTATTCCTCTGGATAATGGAGGAAAGATCGGCCGTTACTGAAGAGGCTTCCTCCACCGCTGCCGCCTGAGAAGAAGTCCCGGCCGCCAATTGATGGCTGACGGTGGCGATCTGCCCTGAAGTGGACTCGAACTGGGCACAGGTATCCGATAATTTTCCTATAGCCCTCCGGATCGGACGGGTAATCGATCTGGAAAAAAAGAGGCCAAAAATCAAGGTAACGAAAATTCCCAAGAGGGTCCCGACAAGGACCATCGTTTTTAGTTGAACGACCAGGTCTGTTCCGGAATGTTGAAAGCCTTCCCCCTGCTTTTTCATAACCTGCCCTATCTCTTGCAGCAGGTTGTCACAATAGTGAAAGGATTCCCGCCCCGGACCGCTGGAAAGGGTCAAGGCCCCGGCCCGGTTCCCTTCATTCAAATTTCTAACAACTTCCAGATGGTTTTTTCTCCAGGATTCCCAGGAGGGTCCGGTTTTCTTCCAAAGGGTGCTCACTTCGTTGGAAAGGGATCGGGATTCAAAAGCCCTTCGCCTCTCATCCACTTTTTTCCAGGCCCCTTCAAGTTCGTCTAAAAGACGGGACTTCTCCTGTTCATCACTGAAATTTTCCGGAATCAATAAGGCCTGCTCCAAACGCCGTATGGATTTCAGGGCCTCCTGTATTAATCCCAGGCTGTAGGAAGCCGGAATTTGAACTTCCGTAACCTCCTTAACCGGATTGCTCAAGCGGGAAATTCCTATCGGGCCCCATACTCCTCCGATCATAATGATCAGCCCCATCAGGAGAAATCCCCCGATCAATTTACTGCTCAGCTTGACCTTTTTCATTTCCATTGACTCCCTTTCTCTTCCGTTGACATCATATCGCAACGGGTTGCATGGCCCTGTTTGGTTTTGTTGGGGAAAGGCGCTTCACGGGAACCTTCATCCGATCCGTAAAAGAGGGCGAAATCTCTCCCCGGCCGGGATTGATGACTGCCGCCAGTTCGGCGACATACTTTTTCATGGCTTCGGTCTGCGTATTCATTTCCTCTGCTGCCGCCGCAGCCTCTTCGGCGCAGGCCGCATTATCCTGGTCAACCCGATTAATTTCCCGGACCGTGATATTGATCTGCTCAAAGGCCCGATCCTGATCACGGGAAGCCTCTGAGGCTTGATTGATAGCGGCCACATATTTATCCGCCAAGACACTGAATTCTTCGAACTTTGAGGTGCTGCTTTCCACCAGGTCCCCTCCCCGGGCAATGGCTTGTACGGTCCTTTCGATAAGGGTGCTGGTGCTGTTGGCCGCTTCAGCCGAACGGATGGCCAAATTCCTTACCTCGTCAGCCACTACGGCAAACCCTGCCCCAGCCTCACCGGCCCGGGCTGCTTCCACCGAGGCGTTCAAGGCCAGGAGATTGGTCTGAAAAGCGATCTCCTCTATAGTTTTAACGGTCTTGGAGGTGTCAGCGCTCGATTTTTTGATTTCCAGCATAGCCCCGGCCGCTTCCTTAATATTTTTTAAGGTATTTTTCCGGATTATTTCCACTTGTTCAGTGGTCTTTTTCAAATCCTGGAGGAATTTATCATGAGCCCGATTGGCTGAAGTAAGCTCTTCGGTTACCGAAGTGGTTTCCTCGACGGCCGCCGCCTGTTGTGAGGTTCCTTCGGCCAACCGATTGCTGGAAGAGGCGATCTGCTGGGCCGCAGCCGAAAACTGGCTGGAAATTTCAAGAAGGTTCTGAACTATCCGGCTTATGGCTTTGGAAATGGATCGGCTGAAAAATATTCCCATAGCCAAGGCCATCACCAGACCTGAAATAATTCCCCCAATGGCCATTCCTTTTTGCCAACGAACCAGACCATCCATAACCCTTCCCATGGCCTCCCCTTGCTTTAGATGGTAATTTTGAAGGGCTTGAATTTTTTCTTGGACCTGTCCAAAACCGGATCGGACCTGACCCCTGGACCGTTCTAAGGCCTCTGCCCGGTTCCCTTCTTTCATCATTTGGATTACTTCATTTTGGGCTTTTTTCCAGGTCTCCCAGGAAATGGACAGCGCTTTCCCGGGGCCCTGCTCTTCCTGATCCCTAACAGAGGAGGTATAAAGATCCCAACCCTTCTCCGATCGCTTCCAGGCCTCTTCCAGACTTTTCAATAAACGGGCTTTTTCCGTTTCATTTCCGAAAAGTTCCGGGGTCAAGACCCCCTTCTCCAGGGCGGCAATGGAAGCCTGGGACTCTTTTAGAATAGAAAGGCCCTCCATGGCCGGCAAATGAGTGAGGTGGACTTTTTGCCGACTTGAATCCACCCGGATGATACCGAAAAACCCTACCAACCCACCGATCAGGAGCAAGAGGCCCATAACCAGAAATCCACCGATAATTTTATTACTTAGTTTTACCTGTTTCATCTTCCATTGTTCCTTTTATGATGTTTCTTTTTATTTGTTCAATGATGACCTTAACAGGATCCGCAAAACCCGTCTTCTTCCCCGTTTTTAGACTTATCGGTCTTTTTTGAAGGGAACTTTAATAAATATAATTATTTGAAATAAATAGAAAAATTGTAAATATCCACGAAAAGGACCGAGTAACCAAGGATGGAGGGTGAGGGTGGAATGGTAACCGCCTAATAGTAAAACAAAAGCAACAAAATGTTTTGAAAGGGGGAAGCGGAGGAAGGGTCAGGGTGAAAGCGGTTTGGGGTCCAGGATCCAGAACATACGGCTTAAATGGTCTCCTTTATATTCAGCGGTTCCTTTAATTCGCTTTCCAGGGATGAAAAAATTTTGATTGGTTTCGGAAAACAAGGTCAGGATTTGTCCCTCTTTTTCTTTGAGGATGTTCGGGAAGGTATCGATCGCCCCGGTTTCTTCAAGACGGATCCGGATCCGTACCATCTCCCGGCCTGGCGGTAAACCGATACTGTCGGACCTTATGGAAACAATTTCCTGAAGAACACCGGTAATGGCTGTTTTATTGAGCAGCAGGGATTTGATTTTTTCCGCCGTTGGTTTTTCTTCGGCCTTTTCCGGAAAAGTCCCCTGATCGTCAGGAGATTGGGGTGGAATTTTGACCGCTTCGGACTTTGGGGGGGTAAGGGGGGGAGTCCGTTTGATTTTCAGGATATTTCCTTGAAGCAATGGGTCCTTTAAAATGAAAGCGTCCTTGGAAAAAGGCCGGAGGGCCGCAATCCGTTCCTCGGCCTTTTCCAGTGTATCAAACCTCCCCACTTTCACTACAAACTTTTTTTCTTTTTTTTCGATGCGGAGATACTCTTGAAGGTTCGCCGGGAGTGACTTTTCTAATGTCTGATAGTATCGCTGGGCATTTTTTAATGTGGAAAAAATCCCTGCCTGGACACTATAGATGGACTCACCGGCCATAACGGAGGGTGCATAGCCCCAAAAAGCCAGGCACAGAGCCGCTAAATAACAATATAGGTTCACTGTTTTCGAGCGACTTACCCCCTTAAAGGTCATCCGACTATTGTCGGAAGGACCGGTATCCTTCACTGGATCGTATCCAATTGGACCGAAACCAGCTTTGAAACCCCGGGTTGCTCCATGGTCACGCCATAAAGGGTATCGGCCATCTCCATAATCCTCCGATTATGGGTAATCAGGATGATCTGGGAGTCACGAACGATATTACGAACCAGGCTCTTGAACCTTTCCACGTTGGCTTCATCAAGAAAAGCGTCAATTTCATCCAAAAGACAAAAGGGGCTGGGTTTAACCAGATAGGTGGCAAATAAGAGGGCCAAGGCGGTCAAAGCCTTTTCTCCTCCTGAAAGCAGGGTCATATTGGTCACCCGTTTCCCGGGAGGATGAACCATGATATCCACCCCGCTTTCCAAAGGGTCCTCTTCATCGGTTAAGGATAACTTGGCTGTTCCGCCTCCGAATAAGAGGGGAAAGACCTCGTTCATCTTTTCCTGGATCACCTTAAAAGTGGAGAGAAAGAGTTCCCTGGAAGTGGAATTAATTTTGTGAATGGCCCTTTTTAGGGAATCCATGGATTTGACCAGGTCTTCTTCCTGTGAATGATAAAAATCATAGCGTTCCTTGAAGGCGTTATATTCCTCCAAGGCCGTCAGGTTGACCTCTCCCAATTGTTCCAGTTTCTCCCGCAGTTCCCGCTTCTTTTCCTTCAAAATCTCCAACGCCTCGTCGCCTTTGAGGTAGCCGGAAACCCACTCCTCTGCCGGAAGGGTGGTTTGTTCCCTGACCTGTTCGGCAATATGATCGATCTTCATAGCCATCTGGGCCAGGTCCATTCTCAATTCATTCTCGATTTGTTCCGCTTCGGACAAGACTCCTCGGATATTCTTCAAGGCCGACTCGCCATCCTCCTTCTGTTTTATCAACTTTTCCCAGCTTTGATTCTCGGCCTCGATTTGAGATTCCAATTCCTCCACCACCGTCTGAAGGGCCTGAATGGCGACCGCGCTGGACTCCGATTTTTGTTTCAGTTGGGATTGTTGTTCCTCTGCGGTCCTGATTTTCTCCTCAAGTCGGCCCTCTCGGGTTTGTTTCTCGTTCAGGGCGGCTTTTATGGCTTCCCATTCCCGTCCAATATGCCCTCCCTTTTCCTTTAAGGCGGAGACCTGACGATAGACCTCGGTCAGCATTTGCCTTTCCCTTTCCAGTTCGGCAGCCAGGCCCCCGCCGGCCGCTTCCCGTTGCCGGATATCATTGCGCAGGCCTTCGATTTCATGATTCAGGGTTTTCTCCTGGGAAATCAACTGCTGTTCCTCGGTCAGATCATCCCTTTCCTGAATTCGGTTTTCTTCCTCCTCCAGAGCAAGCATTTGCAAGCGGCGTTGGAGGGGTTTGCTTTCTTCCTGCCGGCCGATCAATTGTTTTTCCAATTCCAGAACCTGACGGTCTATCCTCTGTTTTTCTTCATCCAAAGACCGGATTTCCAGAGTCTTAACCTCATTGGCCTGGATCAAACGTTCCAATTCCCCTCTGGTCCGGGCCAGCTTTTCTTCCCAGTCCCTTACCTTCTCTTCCAACTTATGAATCAAATTTTTCTGAAAAAGAATCCCGCTTTCCGGTTCGGAGGCCCCGCCACCGGAAATAATTCCGTTTTTATCGATCAGGTCTCCGGACAAGGTTACCACGGAGACCCTCCCGGCGTTTTCTTTCCAAAC
>JBFMBU010000226.1:0-5164 GCA_040755035.1 Thermodesulfobacteriota bacterium | reverse complement strand
GTATGCCCTGCCTCGAATCAAACTTTGCTGGACTGGCCGGGATTGGGCGACAAATCACCCTTTGGACAATCTCCAGAAAAGACCCCCATGATCCTCTTATGTCTATATTATTTTGAGACCACTAATAGAAGAATCCAACTTTGCCTTTGGGCCGGATTAGAACCTCATAATAGCCTTATGGACAACTCGAAATATTAGACCCCTCCCGCCCCCGAAAATGGTCTCGAGGAGTAGACCGGATGGGATCAAAGAAATCCGAGGTCATCTCTCCCTTTTCATAATCATATACGTAGCCAAGGCCTTGGCCACTAATCTCCCCTGGGAGTCCCTGACATCGACCTCTCCCAGGGCCAGGTTCCCTCCTTTATGGGTAATGCGAGCCTCGGCGATGATTTCCCCTTTAAAAAAAGGCCGCAGATAATTGATTTTCATCTCCACTGTGGTGAATATTTCATCTTTTTCCACCATACCCTGGAGGGCCATGGCCACGGCCGAGTCAGCCGGGGCGAATACCGCGGCACCGTGAGCCGACCCGTAGGCATGGTCCAATTTTTTATCGTAGGGAAGCCGGACCCTGGCCCATCCTTTTTTAACATCCACCAGATCCATGTCGATCAAGGACCAGAAGGGCGTATTATTTTTTACTTTGGTCAGCAGGGCCTTTTTGAAATTGGGAGGAAGTTCTTCAAATTCGGTCATGATAATTCCTTTTCAGCATTTTCTTTTCCCAGCAGAGGGGACAATTTTTCAATATTGTCTCTGGCGAAATCCAGGGAAGGATCCAGCTCCAAGGCCATCTGATAGAGTTTGACCGCTTCGGCGTAAAATCCCAGCTCTCTCAGGTTGGAACCGATATTGGCATAGTCGATTCCGGAACCGGGATCGATTTCAATGGCCCGTTCAAAGGCCTCAATGGCCAGTTGATGTTCCTTCAATTTAAAGTAACAAAAGCCCAAAACATTGTAAATCTCTTTCTGTTCGGCATTGAAGGTCTTAGCCTGATTCAAATAAGAGAGGGCCTCCTCATAGTTCTCCATGTCTTTCAGGCAAACGCCGATATGGCAATAAATACTGCTTAAATCGATTTCCCGCGGATTCAGTTCCAGGGCCTTCTGGAAATGTTCCAGGGCCTCCCGGGGTTGGTCGTTTCTTTCCAGGGCGAATCCCAGAAAAAACCGGACCTCATAGCGGTCCGGAAACAGCCCGGTTATCTTCGACAAATAATGGGTCGCTTCCTCGGGATCCTCCATCATGGAAATCAATTTGGCCAAATGAAAGAGAACACCGGTATGCCGGGTCCGATCGCGGAAATGGGCACCGGGAATAATGGTATAAACGGCCGGCAGGTTCAGTTGAGGATGAGTGACATTGACGACCAGCACCTCCAAACCGACCTTGGCCAGGGCCTCGACACAGGATTCGATCTCCCGCCGGATATTATGATGGGAAAGGTCCGGCAGAGCGGTAATGGGGATGATCTCGGGATTCATCATGACATATTGGGCCTCTTCCAGGCGCTGGTACTTGGGCAGGGTGGGCCGGTAGCGGGTGCGGCTGATAAAATCCCCGGCCAGTTGGGCGATCTCAGTAACGGCCCGGATCAGTGATTTTTCCGGATGGGGAGTGGTTCCGGCGGTGAAAACGATCTCACTTTTTTCAGGAAAAGTGGAAGGATCATAGGCCAGGGCGCCCACTGTAGGAATTCCTGTATCCAGAGAAAAATCCTTGAGATAAAGCTTGATACCCTGGCGGTTGAATTTTTCCAACAGTTCCCTGGCCGCCGGATCGGACAGGGATGCGGGATCGATAGCCGCCGTCGGCAGGGATTCATGGCTGATGACCGAGGAGACATGCCGTTCCACCACTTCGCACAAACCCTGGAGGATGGCTTCCTCAAAGGTATTTCCTGCGGAAGGACCGTTATATTCATGGATCAGATAAAACCAGTCGATGGGGACCCATTGATCCTTTTTTTGGGTCAGATTATTGGCCATGACCCAGGATAGGGGGATTTCTTCCAACAAGGGTTTGAGTTTGACCAGGTCCCCGGAATCATCATGGAAGGACAAGGCCAGGGATTCCAAGGGGATAGCCTGATCCTGGATATTTCGGTATCTCTCCTGGATAAAAGGGCGACCTTTGATATAGGAAAAAAAACTGAACCGTTCCACCAATTCCATCAGGGCGCTGGCCTCCGACTGCTCCGGGGTGCCGCCCTTGCCCATCTGTTTCTGGGTGCCGATAATCCGGACCGCGTCCCTTCCGCAACGGCTGATAAAGATCGGGATATCCAGTCGGCCGCTGTCTATTCGTATGGTCTCCTTCAGGATATCCAGCCCTATCTCCTTTAAACGGCCTCTTACCAGTCTAATGGTTTCCTGAGGAGACCGGGATTTCTCCTGATCATAGGTGTAGGTTTTAAAACAATCTTCAAGTCTGATTCCTGATGACATGCCTCAGCCTCCGAAAATCCCCTTGAAAACCTGAACGGGGAATATTATATTTCTAACAATGTAAAATTTTTCCATAGGAATGTGCTATGGCCGAAAAAGACTTCGTCTTAATCCGGGAAGTATTCCTCAAGGCCGACCGGGAGACTTCCCGTACCGTTATCCTGAAAGAAACCAGGGAGGCTGATGCCTCCTTAATTATGATCGTGGGCGAAGCCGAATTCCTGGCCCTGGCCAAAGAGAAAAAAATGATCCAAACTCCGCGTCCGCTGACTCATGACCTGTACCTTGATCTGTTGGCCGGAACAGAGATCGACTTCCTGAGGGTGGAAATTCATGATTTGCGGGAACAGGCCTATTTGGCGGCTGTTATCTATCAGCACCAGGGAACGGAAAAAACCGTCGATGCCCGTCCCAGCGACGCCATCGCTCTGGCCCTCCACCATCGGTTGCCGATCTGGGTCAATAAAAAGCTGCTGCGCCGGGAATTGACCGCAGAACAGAGGGAAGCCTTTCAGGACCTGATCAGATCGGTTAAGTTTTGACTCGTCTCCATCCGGAAATTCGAATTCCCTTATGGACACTAACGAATCCCCGCCGGGTCTCCCTATGGAAATTCCAGGATAACAACTTTTGCTGCTCCTTTCCTCTCCTTTCCTCATTTTCCAACCTTTTCAATACACTCTTTGATCCGCCGGGCAGCCACCTGAGCCCCATCATAGATTAGGGTAGCGCAATTCTCCGAAGGTTGGCTGAAACGATCCAGGTAGGGTCTCCAATCCCCTGAATATAAAACCTCCTGCGGCATATAACAGGCGGGCAAAAAACGTCTAATCCCTTCTACCAGAACAGCGTATTCGGGGAACTCCCCCCGGTCGCAATAGATCATGGGGGTGTTTTGGGCCAGACAATCGCTGACGATACCATAGCCGGGTTTGGTGATGACAAAGTCGGAAACGTTGACCAGATCAATGAAGGAGATTCCTCTGTCCTCAACCTTTTCGAAACCCGCGGCTGTCCAGTCCAAGGGTTCCCTGATCAAAAACAGGAATTCCCCGGAAAGGGAACTGATTTTCATCAAGGCCTTTTTGGTCAGATCCAGGCGACTGAAAGCGACAAGCCCGATCCGGCGGTCGCGGGGAAGGTCGAGAGCCCGCCGCAGTTCAGCCCGATTTCTTTGGGATTTTCGGGCCACCAGGGGGATATCTTCGATCCTTTCAAAGACCTCCATCGGCCCATGAAAAGGAAGCCGCAGCAGCCCGCCGCCTTCCCGGTAGTATCCCCGGATGGCTTCGATCAACGGAATCCATTCCGGATCTTTTTCCCCATAAGCGGCATAGATCCAATCCCAGGTAAAATTACCAACGGACATTACCGGGAGACCCGACCGCCCGGCCGCAGCCACAGGGAGAAAGGGGATATCAGCCACTACAGCCGATATCTCCCGGTCGGAAAAAAAACGCTGTTCCCTTTGAATCAAATCTTCGGCCTTGGCCAATAAACCTTTCAGGTCTGTTTTTGTTTTTTTTATATCAAAATGGATATTATCGGTATGGACCAAACCCACATCAAAGCCCCGGGGGATGATTTCCGGGGTCGGGTTTAATCCTTCCCTGAATAAAAAAGCCGGAGCCAGGGTCTTGACCACGACCTGACAATTCAAACGAAGGAGTTCCCGGATAATCTGAATGGAACGAACGGCATGACCGTACCCGTGACCCGATATGTAAAAGCAAATCCTCGTCAATGCTATTTTTTAAATGGGACCATCCCGGCAGGGACCCCGTCCCGAGCTCCTGTCATTTCAAATTGCATAACAGTTTATGATGAGATATAATTTATCCATTCTTTAAAATCCCTCTTGGAGCCAACTTGCAGAGATTCCCGATCATCCCGGTTTTGGCCGCCATAATCATTGGCTGTCTTCCTTTTTCGACAGGCTTTAATTACCTTCAGGCTGAAGAAACCACCCGCTTTATGCTCCAGACTGCCGCCTTCCCGACCTTGGATGCCGCCCAAAAAGAATTGGACCGGCTGAAAACTCTCGGTATTCAGGCCCGCTATACCACCAAGGAGGACCAGACCAAAAAAAAATGGTATGCGGTTTATATTAATCAGTACCCAACCCGGGAGGAAGCCGCCCGTCAGGGAAATCAATTGATTCAAAAAGGGGCCATTCAGAATTTTTTCATTTTTCCCATGAAAGGGCTGATAGAGGAATCATCCCCAACCCGGGAAAAAGCCCTTGAGCTTCAACCGCAGGGGAAGCCTTCCCAAAAAGAAAGCAAACCTCCCTCAGGAAAAAATCCAATTTTTTTCGGACCTATCGTCATCAAGGAAGAGGACTCTACTATCCTGATGACCATCGGTCTGGACCGGCGGATTTTCCCCCAAATTTCAGCCCAAAAAAACGATCTGAACTCCAAACTATTCATCACCTTCAACCACATCGACAAAGTATTGGTGCCCGTCGACTTCCGCAAGGATCAGAATCAGGCCTTGATGTCTTTCAGCGTGGCCCAAAAGGGATCGGATTGTACGTTTATCCTGGTTTTGAATCCGGCCTATAATTATGAGGTTTCCCAGAATTATTTCGAGAAAGAAAAATTATATTCCCTGAGGATACGCTGGGAGGCGGCCGGCAAAGCAGTGCCGTCTAAGGAGAAAGAAACGTAATCAGCACCTTTCTGGACCTGGGTCCGTCAAACTCGCAA
>JBFMBU010000225.1:0-12800 GCA_040755035.1 Thermodesulfobacteriota bacterium | reverse complement strand
CAGAAGGGTGGCCCAAAACAGTTCCTTTTTCCCGGTCCCCGTGACCAGGGCCGACCCCAAACCTCCCCCCGGACGGGCATAAGGGAAAAAACAGCTTAGAAAAATAGGGGTCCAGCGGCTGAGGGACGGGACCAAAAAAAGCCAAACCCCTTGGGAAGGGATAAGCAGCAATTCCTTAAAAAGCAGAAATTTCATTCCCAAAATAATGACCAGTCCCACAATCCCCATGGTTCCGAGATGAACGTCTTTCATGATCCGCAGCCGTTCTTCCGGCCGGTTCCCGCCATATAAACCGTCCAGACAATCGGCCAGGCCGTCTAAGTGCAAGGCCCCGGTGATGAGCACCCAAAAGATCAGGAGCAATGCCACGGCAACAGGTACCGGAAAAACCACTCCGATCCCGCGATAGAAAGCCCAAAGCAGGGCACCGATAATCAAGCCCACCAGGGGATAGTATTTCCCGGCGGAGGCAACCCGAGAATCGGTCAGGTCTTGATTCCCCCCCAGGGGCAGGATAGTCAGGAAACGCAGGGCCAGGAAAAAGGATTTCATCCCCTATTCCCTTTCATCACCAAGGGGAGGCCGGCCACCATCAGGATCACCCGGTCGGCGATCTGGGCGATGGACTGATTGAGCCTTCCGCTTAGATCGCGGAAAGTACGTGCCAGGGTGTTTTCGGGAACAATGCCCCAACCCACTTCATTGCTGATCAGGATCAGCGGGATAGAACGGTTTCTCAGGACACCGGTCAATCCTCCCATAATTTCCTGGAACTCCAGCCCTTCTCCTCCAGCCCCCAGAACATTGCTCAACCACAGGGTCAGGCAGTCGACGACGATTACCGAATATGGGTCTTGGAATTCTTGGAGGCGATGGCTTATCTGGAGGGGTTCCTCTATGGTCTGGAAGTCAGACCCCCTTTCCTGCCGATGCCGGTGGATCCGTTCGGCCATTTCGTCGTCAAGGGCCTGAGCCGTGGCCAGATAAAGACGGGGTGGGGGAAAAGAACGGGCTATTTCCAGGGCCAGGCGGGTCTTGCCGCTGCGCACCGGTCCGGTGATCAGGGTCAGGCGGGATGGGGAATGAATTCCGGGGTCCAAAATAAAAAATCCTTAAGTCCAAGGTTTGAACTTAAGGATGGCACCCAGCTTACTTGATCCATTAAGTCGAATCCCTTCAAGTCCATCGCGCTATGGGATTCTTAGTTTCAAGGCAGGTCTTCTGACTCCCGGATCCATCTACTTTCCACGCCTTCCCGTCCCCTTAAAACAAAACAGTGGCTCAAGCGGATTTCGTCCCCGGCTACAGCGGCGGGACCGCGACGGCCTTCAACCGTCTTCCCTTTTAAACCGATCTCGGTACCTTTTAAACCTATTATATTCTTATCTTCACCCTTTTGTCAAACCGAAACTATGTTTCTGATTTTTTATTTGACAAGAAAGGCCTTCGGGGATAGGGATATAATAAATTTCATTAGGTGAACATTTATGACACAGAATAAAAAAACCTCTTTTTACAACCGTTCTTTGGAAAGGGCCTTGCAGGTTTAATGCTCCTTCACCCGGGAGCTGAAGCATCTTACCTTGTGTCAAATTTCCCAGACACTGAATCTCTCCCGGGCCACCGTGTTATTAAGGAATGCAAAGCTATTATGACATAAAACTCTGAGCTTATTCAGCGGAGGACTATAAAGGGATTTATCCTTTTATCCTTGGATTATTTATTTATTTGTTTCTATTTCTGTTTTTCCCCCAAATCTCTTTATGGCTTCCAAATTTGCTCATACAATGAGAGGCTTAGGGAACGAACCTTCTCAGCTCTGCGGGAAAACATTTTCGACCAATTGCCTGAAAAAATCTTTGACCTTTCCTCTTCCTTTTTGCCTCCATTCAAGCGTTGATAAGATTGAGGGCGGTGGTGGAAACACCGATGGCCCCACAACTCAGGATTTCGTTCACTTCTTTCTTTTCGGTCACCAATCCCCCGGCAATGACCGGGATCGAAGTTATCCTCTTGATCCTGTTCATGACTTTGGGGAGAATCAAAGCCGGAAGGATCTCCACGGCATCAGGCCCTGATTTCTCCACCGCTCCCAACCCCCCGACCAGGGATTCCGAGTCCAGAACAAAAACCCTCTGAATAGCAATCAGTCCTTCCTTTTGCGCGCTTTTAATCAAGTTGCTGCGTGTGGTGATGATCCCGTCGATCCGGCTCTGCTGGGCTAAGAACTGGATTCCGGCGGCATCCTTCCCGATGCCCTTGACCAAATCAATATCGACCAGGACCAGTTTCTGGTATTTTTTGGCCTGGGCGACAATGAGAGAAAGATCGAAAATAGTCCCCCCAAGGATAAATAGGATATCGGCCAGTTTAACATTTTGCATACAAAGACTTTTGATATCCCGAAAAGCGGCAATTAAAGGCTTCTTTTCTAAAACCATCAGAAAATCCATTCGTGCTCCCTTCTCGGCTCATGGGTCAGAAAAACACCCGATCGTCGCTTGTCTGCTTAAATAATCTCTGAAATGAGGCGTGTTGCTATATAGAGGTCTGAACGACCTAATTTTAAAGGAAAAAAATGAGCTGGAAAAAAATCAGAATATAGTTACCGATGTTGTTCTTTCGCGAAAGGCCCTCTGGGTTGAAAGCTTTTTAATAAACCTACTAAATTAGTTTAAAAAAAACAAGAAGATATTTATTGTGAGCATTGAGCAAGGGAGAAAGGCTAAAAAATCCTTGACAGGGAAAAACCGTTTTTCTATAATTCTTTAAATTAAATAGGATTAACTATTGTTCTAGGGCAAGAGAAAAAAGAGCAAGCCCTGGTAGGCAATGAACACTCTAAGGAAGTGGTCGTTTCTATCAGGGCTTTTTTTGTTTCAAGGTCTAGGAGTTTGCATGTTTTTTACTGTAATTCCAGAAGGATCAGGAGACACTTTCTTTGAGCCTTATCTTTGATTCCGTCACCCGCAAGGTGGGCGGTGAAACCCACCTTGATCGGATAAACCTGGGTCTTGATCCGGGCACCACCCATGTGGTCCTGGGCCGGACCTTGTCCGGGAAAACCTCACTCCTGCGTTTGATGGCCGGGCTCGACCGCCCTACTTCCGGCCGTATCCTGATGAACGGAAAAGACGTAACCGGCCTGTTTGTCCGCAAACGAAGCGTGGCCATGGTCTACCAGCAATTCATCAATTATCCCTCCCTGACCGTTTACCGAAACATCGCTTCCCCCCTTAAAATGAGCGGCCTTAAAAAGAGCGAGATTGACCGTAAGGTCCGCAGCACAGCAGCCATGCTGCATATCGAAGAGCTGCTTGACCGCCTCCCGGCAGAGCTTTCCGGCGGCCAGCAGCAACGCACAGCGATAGCACGCTCCCTGGTCAAGGAAGCGGAGTTGCTCTTGCTCGATGAACCCCTGGTGAATCTGGATTATAAGCTGCGGGAAGAGCTTCGCCTGGAGCTGCAGGAGATATTCAAGCAGCGGCAAGCCATTGTCGTTTATACCACAACGGAACCGACAGAGGCCCTGTTGCTGGGAGGCCAAATCATTGTCATAGATGAAGGACGCATCCTGCAGACCGGTCCTACCCCCACGGTCTATCACCACCCGGCCTCCCTCAAAGTGGCCGAGGTCTTCAGCGATCCCCCCATTAACTTTTTAGATGGAACGGTTCAGGGGCTTAACGCTCATTTGGGAAAAGGGCTTCAAATCCCATTGATGGATCACTTGAAGTCCCTGGCGCCGGGAAATTATACCTTCGGCCTTCGTTCCCATCATCTCTTTTTAAAACGGGTGTCCCCGGAGGATGCTGTAATCCGGGCCCGGGTGGAACTGGCCGAAATCAACGGATCAGAGACTTTCATCCATGTCGATTACGAGGGCTGCCGGCTGGTGGTTCAGGAAGACGGCATTTTCCCGCACCAGATCGGAAGCGAGATCAAGGTTTATGTCAATCCCTGTTGTCTATTTGTTTATGACCGGGCCGGGGCTCTGGTCGCCTCCCCCACCCGGGGGACCATCCCTCAAAAAGCCGAATAGGAGACCTTTTTGGCACGCATCGAACTCAAAGAAATCAGACACAGCTATCAGAAAAATCCCAAAGAAGATGCGGATTACGCCCTGAAACGGATCCATAATGTCTGGGAAGACGGCGGGGCCTACGCCTTATTGGGACCTTCGGGCTGCGGTAAAACCACTTTGCTGAACATCATTTCCGGCCTGGTTACCCCTAGCCGGGGAAAGGTTTTTTATGACGGTTCGGACGTAACCGCCTTACCGCCGGAAAAAAGGAACATCGCTCAGGTTTTTCAATTTCCGGTCCTGTATGACACCCTGACGGTTTTTGACAATCTGGCCTTTCCCTTACGCAACAGGGGTTTTGACAAAAAAGAGGTCAATCGGCGGGTCCAGGAAATAGCCGACGTCCTCGATTTGATCCCCTACCTCAAAAAGAAAGCCTCCGGTCTGAATGCCGACGCCAAGCAAAAGATCTCCCTGGGGCGGGGATTGGTCAGGAGTGATGTAGCCGCCATTCTTTTCGATGAACCGTTGACGGTGATTGATCCCGATCTGAAGTGGCAGCTCCGAAGAAAGCTGAAGGAGATCCATGAACAACTCAAACTCACCTTGCTTTATGTCACCCACGATCAAGTGGAGGCCCTGACCTTCGCCGACCGGGTCATGGTCATGTTTGAGGGTGAAATCGTTCAAATCGGCACACCGGAAGATCTCTTTGAAAACCCGGAGCATGCCTTCGTCGGCTATTTTATCGGCAGTCCGGGAATGAACTTTCTGCCCTGCACGATTGAGGGAAACAGGGCCAGGGTTGACGGTGCCGGCATTACGCTGGACAGGGAAACGGCGGCCCTGGGGGAAAAAGCCTCGGGAAAGCTGGAGCTGGGGATTCGACCTATATATCTCAAAGTGACCTCTCGGGCGGAGGAAAACGGCCTTCCGGTCCAGGTGGTTTTGGTCGAAGATCAGGGGAGCCATAAGATTGCCACTCTGAAACTGGCCGGCAAGACCCTGCAGGCCATGCTGCCTGAAGGGGAAGCGGCCCCGGAAGGCCGGGCCTGGGTCCTTTTTCCTCCGGGAAAGGTCAGGCTGTTTTGCGACGGAAGGCTGGTAAAATCCGGAAGAGAAAACGGGGCGGACTTGTGAATAAGTGGCATGATAATAAGGCCTGGTTTCTGGTAACACCGGTCCTGGTTTTTGTTTGCTTCAGCGCCATCATCCCTTTGATGACTGTAGTTAATTATTCGGTTCAGGACATATTCGGCCCCGGACAACGCCTTTTTGTCGGCACGGAATGGTATGAAAAGATCCTGCACGACTTTCGACTCCACGACGCTTTATGGCGTCAATTCCTTTTTTCCGCCCTTGTTTTATTGATCGAGATGCCGCTGGGCATCCTTATCGCTTTGACCATGCCCAAGAAAGGCTGGGGGGTTTCTTTCAGCCTGGTTACCCTGGCCCTGCCTTTGCTTATTCCCTGGAATACGATCGGGACCATCTGGATGATCTTTGTCCGTCCGGACATCGGCATGTTCGGCGCCGCCATCAACAACCTGGGCCTGGCCTTCGATCACACCCGCCGGCCTTTTGATGCCTGGGTCACGGTCATGCTGATGGAGGTCTGGCATTGGACTCCTCTGGTAGCCTTGTTGGCCTATGCCGGACTGAGGGCCATACCCGAAGTCTATTACCAGGCCGCCAAAATCGACGGGGCCTCAGCCTGGGCCACCTTCCGTTTCATACAGCTCCCCAAGATGCGCGGGGTGTTGACTATCGCCCTGCTGCTGCGCTTTATGGACAGCTTTTTAATCTACGCCGAACCCTTTGTCCTCACCGGAGGCGGCCCCGGCAATTCGACCACCTTCCTTTCCATATATCTGGTGAAACTGGCCACCGGCCAGTTCGATCTGGGAATCGCCGGGGCCTTCTCCCTCATCTACTTTCTAATCGTCCTCTCCTTGTGTTTTGTCTTCTATCAGGTGCTCCAGAATGTGGGGAAAGGAAACCGAAGATGAAAGCGAAATCCAGGGTTGTCGCTTTAAGCCTTTATTTTATTTTTCTCTTCCTTCCGATCTACTGGATGATCAACATGTCGCTCCGGAGCAACGCCGACATTCTCGGCCAGTTAACCCTCTACCCGGTGGATCCGACCATGAGAAATTATATAAAAATTTTTACGGATTCCTCCTGGTACTCCGGCTATATCAATTCCATCCTCTACGTCACCATCAACACCCTGATCTCCCTTGCTGTGGCCCTGCCGGCGGCCTATGCCTTTTCGCGTTATCAGTTCGTCGGGGACAAACAGATTTTTTTCTGGCTGCTCACCAACCGCATGGCCCCCAGCGCGGTTTTTCTCGTACCCTTTTTTGAACTCTATTCAACCATTGGACTGCTGGATACCCATATCGCCGTGGCCCTGGCCCATTGCCTGTTCAATGTGCCACTGGCCGTCTGGATACTCGAGGGGTTCATGTCCGGTATTCCCCGCGAAATCGACGAAACCGCTTTTATCGACGGCTACAGCCTGCCCCGCTTCTTTATCACCGTCTTCATCCCCCTGATCCGGGCCGGGATCGGAGTCACGGCTTTTTTCTGTTTTATGTTCAGTTGGGTAGAGCTGTTATTTGCAAGAACCCTGACCGTCACCAACGCCAAACCCATACAATCCGTTATGACCCGGACCATCAGCGCCACTGGTCTGGATTGGGGTCTCATGGCCGCCGCCGGGGTTCTGACCATTGTTCCCGGGGCCTTGGTGATCTGGTTCGTGCGCAACCATATGGCCAAGGGTTTCGCCCTGGGACGGGTCTAAAGGAGAACGACCATGACTCTGGAATGGATGGCCTGGACCCTGCCCACGGCAATTTTCTTTATTGCCATCTTTTTGATCCTCATGGCCATGACCCTCTGGCAAACTTTGTCACCTTCCACCGCCCGCCGGGGTTTCTTGCCGATGCTTACCACCCCCGGGGACCGACTCTTTATCGGGGTCATCACAGCGATTTTCCTTCACCTCGTCTGGCTCGGATTGACCGATTTGAGTCTTTGGATTGTTTTTCCAGTGGCCGTTGGTTGGATATTGTTATTGATGATTTTCGGCTAAACCCAAAAAAACAAGTTCTGTATCGGACGACGCTCAAGGCCTTCACGTCGCGATCGGGACCGGGAAATCGTGACCTTAACCCTTTTGAAGGCCGAAAGGAGGGGAAGAGAAAATAAGAAGATAAGGGACAACCGGGGATGTAAACGGTTCGGGGTAGTCGGCCTTCAGCCCCTAACAGATTCCCAGGGTAAAAAATACCGATTATGGAGGCCCCCAAAAATAAGCAAAAGGAGGAGATCTGATGAGTATGAAGAAGACCAACATATTGCTCCTGCTGGGAGCGGTGGCGGTATTATTCGCCTTCCTTTCCGCTTCGGCGCTGGCCGACATGGACTCTGCCAAAAAATGGGTGGAGAAAGAATTCCAACCCTCTACCCTGACCAAAGCCCAGCAGCTTAAAGAGATGGAGTGGTTTATCAATGCCGCCAAGCCCTTTAAAGGCATGGAGATCAAAGTCGTTTCCGAGACCATCCCGACCCACGAATATGAATCCAAGACATTAGCCAAGGCCTTCTATGAAATAACCGGGATAAAGGTCAATCATGATCTCATTCAGGAAGGGGACGTCATTGAAAAGCTCCAGACCCAATGGCAAACAGGGAAGAACCTTTATGACGGCTGGGTCAATGACTCCGATCTCATCGGCACCCACTGGCGCTCCGGGCATGCTATCTGTCTGGAGGATTTCACCAAAGGAGAAGGCAAGGGGGTAACGCTGCCGACCCTGGATGTGAAGGATTTTATGGGGATATCCTTCACCACCGGTCCGGATAAAAAGTTCTGGCAGCTCCCCGATCAGCAGTTCACCAATCTCTACTGGTTCCGTTATGACTGGTTCAAGCGTCCCGATTTCAAAGAGAAGTTCAAAAAAAAGTATGGCTATGAGTTGGGGGTGCCGGTCAACTGGTCAGCCTATGAAGATATCGCGGAATTTTTTACCAACGACATCAAGGAAGTCGATGGGGTCAAGGTTTATGGGCACAACGACTATGGGAAAAAAGCCGCGGATCTGGGCTGGCGTTTCACCGATGCCTGGTTGGTCATGGCCGGGGCCGGTGACAAAGGGATCCCCAACGGTTTACCGGTTGACGAATGGGGCATTGGGGTAGATAAAAACGGGCGTCCCTTTGGGGCCAGTGTTTGCCGCGGCGGCGCCGCCAACGGCCCGGCGGCTAAATACGCCCTTCGCAAATACATAGAATGGCTGGACAAATACGCCCCTCCCGGTGCCCGAGGTCTGGATTTCTACACTTACCTGCCCTATCTGGAAAAAGGCAATGTGGCCCAGCAGATCTTCTGGTACACGGCCTTTGTCCCGGGTATGGTCGCTCCCGGCCCGACGGTCAACAAAGACGGGACGCCTAAATGGCGTCTGGCCCCCTCCCCCCATGGGGCCTACTGGAAAGAAGGGATGAAACTGGGGTATCAGGATTGCGGGTCCTGGACCTTCTTTAAACAGACACCCGTCGATCGCATCAAGGCCGCCTGGCTTTATGCCCAGTTCTGTGTTTGTAAAACCACTTCGCTTAAAAAGTCCCATGTCGGTCTGACCTTCGTCCGTGACAGCGATATCCGTCATAAATCCTACACCGAACGGGCCCCGAAACTGGGAGGCCTGGTCGAATATTACCGCAGTCCGGCCCGTGTTCTGAACACACCGACCGGCACCAACGTGCCGGACTATCCCAAACTGGCCCAACTCTGGTGGCAAAATATCGGAGAAGCCTCTTCCGGGGCCATCAGCGTGGATAAGGCCATGGATAATCTGGCCAAGGAGATGGACGATGTGATGGAAAGGATTGAACGATCAGGTGTTCAAGGGAATAAAGGTCCCAAACTGAACAAATGTGTTAACGAAAAGACCTATCTGGGACGAGCGGGTGACGTAGCCCCCAAGGCCAAATTGGCCAATGAAAAACCCAAGGGGGAAACGGTTGATTATGACAAACTCATCAATGCCTGGAAGGCAGGAAAGGCAAAATAATTTTTCCGGTTTCGATTCTCTGTTGTAGAAACGATTGACCAGCTTTTGACCTGAAAGAGGGGGTGGGTAACAGAATTTTTACCCACCCCTTTTCAAATCCTACCCGGATAGACTTTTTTTCTTGATTCATTCCCTGATCTCATTTAATAAAAGTATCCATAGACCTGCACCGCTCATCTGCTATTGCCCTCTTGATCAAGAAAGGTTTTCCTCTGGAAAGGGGAAACACGAGAAGGGTATTCAAAGCGGGCTGGACCCGAAAAAAAGAAAGGATCCTTTTATGAAGATTAAACGGATTCACTTGTATCTCATCTGGTTGATCTTAGGCCACCTTTTTTCCGGTCCAATGGAAGCAGGGGCCGGACCATCGGCCGAGGAAATCTATGGAATCGGCATAAAAGCCTACATCTATGGCTACCCTCTGGTCCTGGTGGAAATGACCCGGCAAACCGCCTTGCAAAGGACCCCGGTCAACCGCTTCGGGCATGCCCCGGCCTTTCCACCTCCCACGGCCCGGACCGTGATCCGGCCCAACTCCGACACCCTTTATTCCAGCGCCTGGATCGACCTGTCGCAGGAACCGATCATCCTATCCCTGCCGGATACTAAGGAGAGATATTATCTGGTCCAGATCATGGATGCCTGGACCGAGACTATCGCTGTCCCGGGCAAAAGGACCACCGGGACCGCAGCGGGTCATTTTATCCTTATCGGCCCCCAGTGGAAAGGAACCTTGCCTTCGGGTCTGAATAAAATTCAGGCCGCCACCAATACCTTGTGGATCATCGGACGCATTCAGACCAACACGTCCGCGGACTATCCCAATGTCCACTCCCTTCAAAAAGGATTTTTACTGACACCGTTAAGTGCCTGGGGGAAGGAACCCCCTTCCCTTCCCGGCGATGAACGAAAACTCATCCAGACCCCTGTTCACGGTCCGCCCCCCCCGGCCATGGTAGCCGCCATGGACAGCAGGACCTTTTTCAGCACTATGGCCCGTCTGCTGAAAGACAATCCCCCTCATCCTGAGGATGGGCCGATGACGGCCGACCTCCGGACCCTGGGCTTAATACCCGGTCAGCCCTTCGATCCTTCCCGCCTTGGTCCGGAAGGGACCCAGTCCCTGGAACGGGCCTTGGCCGATGCCCGGAAACAGATCTTGGAACAGGCGAATAAGCCTCCCAAATTAATCAACGGCTGGCGTTTTAATTCCAATGTCGGACGTTATGGGACCGATTACCTGACCAGGGCCATAGTGGCCATGGGCGGTCTGGGAGCACTCCCCCTGGAAGAAGCGGTATATTTGGGTTGTTCGATGGACCGCGAGGGCAAACCCTTAAACGGTAATAACCGGTATCTACTCCATTTTGAAAAGAATACCCTTCCGCCGGTAAATGCCTTTTGGTCCGTTACCCTTTATGGCCGGGACGGTTTTTATGTCCCCAACCCCCTGAACCGCTATGCCCTGGGCGACCGGGACCCGCTGCGATACAACGCTGATGGCTCTCTGGACCTTTATATACAAAATCCCAGTCCGGGTGCGGACAGGGAGTCCAACTGGCTTCCCTCACCTTCGGGTCCATTCCTGCTTTCTCTTCGCCTCTACTGGCCGAAAGCGGAGGTCATTAACGGACGATGGACCCCGCCGGAAATTAGACTTCTGGATTAAGGGGCAAAAAAAAGGGCTTGATATGATGACCTCTAAAAACACCTATGCCCGTTTTGCCGCTTTTTATGATGCCTACGTCGGTGGGTATAGCCAGGATATTCCCCTTTACCTGGACCTGGCTGAAAGTTGCCGTTCCCATATACTGGAAATAGGCTGCGGCAGCGGTCGCATTCTCTTGCCCCTGCTCAACGCCGGCCATCAGGTTACCGGGGTGGATATCTCCGATGAAATGCTGAGCCTGGCCTCCCGTAAAATAAAAAAGCAATTTCCGGAAGGGGACTGCATCCTGCTGAACCATAATTTTTTAAACGGTCCCTTAGCTCCGGAATTCGGTTTGGCCTTGCTCACCTTTTACACCTTCAATTACCTATTGACCCCCAAAGAGCAAACGGTTTTTTTAAAGAACATCGCGGAAAGTCTGCTTCCCCCTTCAACGATCGTCCTGCATTTGTTCTATCCCGGTCCGCTGCTCCACCCGGAAACGGCCGGAAAATGGATCGATAAAGGCCGCTTCAGGATTGGAAATCGAAATATCCTCCTCTACGATTTCCGCCATATGATTGACAACCATATCGAGGAACGTCTTCAGACCTTTGAATATGAATCAGGAAAGCGGGAAGAAATCCGCACCTTGCGCCGTTGGGTCAAAGGGGATGAAATATCGGAGCTACTTTCCTCTTCCGGTTTTTCCAGGCCGACCTTAGTACCGGAATTCGACCTTAGTAAACAAGCCCCCTTAATACCCGGCCAGGAGATCCCGTCGGAATTTGTCGTTAAAGCCGAAAAAATCTAAGAAAGGAAATTCCATGCCCCCTTTAATCACTATTGAAAGCCAGGAAAACATAGCCACGATTTTTTTAAACCGCCCTGAGGCCTTCAATTCCTTCAATCTGGAGATGATCGGGAGTTTGTCCGACCAGCTTATCACCTTGGCCGCGGATCCGACTATCCGGGCCCTGGTCATCACCGGTGCCGGAAAGGCCTTCTGCGCCGGTGGGGACCTGAAATGGGTAGTGAATTTCCCGCAAGGCCCCCCGGCCGCTTTTCACGAACTGGCCGCCCGTTTTCATCAGGCCATTCTGGAGATCCGCCGCATGGCCAAACCAGTCATCGCTGCCATTAACGGTATTGCCGCCGGAGGGGGTTTTTCCCTGGCCCTGGCCTGTGATTTCCGGGTTATGGCCGAATCGGCATTGCTGCGGCAGGCTTATACCTCCAACGGATTGTCTATCGACGGCGGCGGTTCTTTCACCCTGCCCCGCTTGGTGGGAGCGGCCCGGGCCATGGAAATCATGGCCTTTGATTCGCCTATTTCCGCGGTACAGGCTTTATCCTGGGGATTGGTGACCAAAATCGTTAAAGACGAGGAGGTCTTGGAGGCCGCCCGGGTCATGGCCCGGGAATTGACCCGGAAATCCTTAACCTCCTTTGCCTGGTCCAAGAAGCTGATCACCGATGCCTTTGATACGTCTTTCGAAACGCAAATGGAACGGGAACGAAGGGCCATAAGCTCCTGTGCCGCCCACCCGGAAGGTAAGGAGGGATTGAAGGCCTTCACCGAAAAACGTAAACCGGTCTTTAACCGATAGAAACCCAAATGATGCAAAAAAATATTAAAAATACTTTTCGAGTAACTCAAATCCCCCCTTTCCCCCCTTTAAAATGGGGGGTAGGGGGGATTTGGTGATAAGAAATATGCTGTATTAGAAAACTTTTTCAAGAAATTTTAGGCAACGGTAAAAGGACCATACCCATGAAAAACTTTGACCTGCAAGAGAAAAAAAGACTTAGTGCCGTCTGTGGTTTGTTTTGTCCTTCCTGTTCACTTTTTATTGGGACCAAGGAAGATCCACAGCTACTCAAATCCTTAGTCGAGCGGTTTCATACAAAAGCAGAGGATTTGGAATGCGAGGGCTGCCGTTCGGAAAAAAGGAGTTATTACTGCCGGAACCTCTGCTATATGGCCCCCTGTGCGGCTCGGAAGGGAGTTGAATTTTGCGGCCAATGCGACGAATATCCCTGT
>JBFMBU010000224.1:0-3812 GCA_040755035.1 Thermodesulfobacteriota bacterium | reverse complement strand
TCAGCCAATCGGGAAACAAAATCTTTCCGATCTTCATCGGTTCTAAAAATAGTTGTCTTGTCAATTCCCCGCCCCATTACATGGTGCAAAACTCCCGGGGAGTCTAATCTGGCTGATCTGGGCATGATCTTTATTAACCCATTGATCATTAATTGTCAAGCAACTTCTGCACGAACGTCCCCTATTACTCTTTGATCCCCATGGACGGCGATGGCCTTCAAATTTTTCTTCTTGACCTTGACTTTTTCCTCCCTTATTCTTTACCTGAGAAAAAATAAAAAGAAATTTCTTCATTATCATTTCCATGAAAATCCTTCTCCACGTCTGCTGCGGGCCCTGCACCATTTTCCCTCTGCAAACCCTGCGTAATCAGGGTATCCAGGTCAGTGGTTATTTTTATAATCCCAATATCCATCCCTTTCGGGAATATCAAAAAAGGCGGGAGACCCTGAAGGATTATGCTAAACTAAGCGACCTCCCGATTATTTTTGATGAACGTTTTGACCTGGAACTTTTTCTGGATCAGACCCGGCCCTGGGGGGAGGAACGCTGCCGGTCCTGTTATGAGATCCGGCTGGAGGCCGCAGCCCTGAGGGCCAAGGACCAAGGGTGCGACGCCTTTACTTCCACGCTGCTTTACAGCCGCTATCAAAAGCACGACTGGATCAAGGAGGTCGGGGAGCGCATTGGGAAGCAGCAGGGCCTTCCTTTTTTCTATCAGGATTTCCGCAGCGGCTGGCAGGAAGGAGTCGATAAATCCAGGGAAATCGGCCTTTACCGGCAGCCCTATTGCGGTTGTATCTTCAGTGAAAAAGAACGCTATTATAAAAAACGCCCTTCCGATGGATCCACTCTTAAGGGATAAGCCTGCAGAAAGATAATTTGACCCCTTCCACCTTTTCAGAAGAAGAGCCAGAAGATCCCTCCGTCAAAGATCCGGGCCGAGAGGATATTTCCGCCGAGCAAGTGATCCCCCCGGCCTTTTACGGGTGGAAAACCTTGATCGGGCTCATGATCGTCTATGCCGCCCTCTGCGGTGATATCACCTATGCCTACGGTGTTTTCCTCCCGGTAATGAACCGGACCTTCCACTGGAGCCGATCGGCTCTGTCCGGTCCCTACGGCCTCTTCTTCATGATCGGTGGCTTTTTAGGACCACTGGCCGGGATAACCGTGGCCAAGCTGGGGGCCCGAAGGGCCATCGTCTTTTCCGGTTTGATGGCCGTTCTGGGGCTTTTGGGAATGTCCCGGGTGCAGACTCTCTGGCAGGCCTATTTTTTCTTCGGGATCATGGGGGGGCTGGCTATTGCTTTCGGGGAATTCATTCCCATCACTTCGGCCATCAATCATTGGTTCATCCGAAAAAGATCGTTGGCCATGGGTTTGCTTTTCGCCTCCGGAGGGATCGGCGGGTTCATCCTTCCTCCCCTTATCAGCCGCCTTATTTCCGGGATGGGCTGGCGCTGGACCTGGGCCTTTCTGGCCGGATTGCATTTTTTTATGACGGTTATTTTGGGTGGATGGTTAATCCGGAGCCGTCCGGAAGACCTGGGGCAGTTTCCGGATGGTGAACCGGTTCAATCCCAATCCTTAGGGGAAGGGCCCCCTACTTCAGGCCAAAAGATTTTCCAGACTTCGACGGATTGGACGGTTAAAGAGGCCCTGCATACGCCGGTTCTGTGGTTGATCCTCCTTCTTTTTTCCATCGTACTTTTTGTTTCAGCCATGCTGACCACTCATCAGGTGGCCTATCTTCAGGATTTGAACTTTTCCCCTTTTCAGTCCGCCTCGGCCCTGGGACTGATGATCGGCATGAGCATCATCGGCCGTTTGTCCAGTGGATTTTTAGGAATGCGCATCGAAGGGAGGGTTTTGGCCGCCTTTTTTATGGCGGCTATGGCTTTGGGCCTCCTGGCCCTGATCCTGGCCCGGAATCTTTTTACGATCTATCTTTACTCCACCCTGACCGGTATCGGGTTCGGGGGCATGGTCGTATTAACGCCTAACCTGATCAGTGCCTACTTCGGTCGTACCCACTATTCCCGCATTATCGGTTGGACCTCGCCGCTGGTCACCCTGATCAGCGCCGGAAGTCCAACCCTGGCCGGCCTATTATATGAGTTCAGCGGAAGCTATTTTTCTCCGCTGGTTCTCTCCGCGGCCTTATTGACGGTCGGCGTTTTTATAGCCCTGTTTACCCGTCCGCCCAAGGAATCGGTAACAAGAAACCTCTAAGATTTTTTCTGTCTTCATTTTTTTCCGCTTGTTCAGAAGGGCCTTTTATTTATTCTCATTAAAAGGGTGAAAACCATGACCGCGGAAAAAAGGAAGCAGAAAGTCATGGCCTGGAATACCGAAGACAAACCGTAATGATCCGCCAGATAACCGGAAACCGCAGCGGCCGTGGAACCGATTCCAAAGGTGATGAAAAAATGGATGCCGTAACCCAGACCATGGCGGTTGGCCGGGAGATAGGTGGACAGCAGATAATTTTGAATCGGCTGGGTAGAAAAATAGAAAAAGGCGTAAAAGACCGCCGAGAGCAATAATAGGATATTATCCGATAAGGCCATCAGCAACACAAAACCGGTTCCCAGGAGGACCGATCCCAGATAAAGCCTTTCGGCCTGGATGCGGTCCAGACAACGACCGGCGATGTATTGACCCAGGGCGCCGGACAAAAGGGCCATGGTGGCCACCGTCCCTCCCAGGGCCACCTTGTTCAGAATCAGTCCTCCGATTTGAATCCTCTCTCCCATATAGGCGGGCAGGAAGGTCATGATGCCTTTATAGGTCAATCCCAGAGCCATGGCGGAAAGAAAAAAGACAGCCAGGTTGAAATAGGAAAGGGGCCGGGGGACACTGCCCCTGGTAGATGGGGCTTCCTCTTTTTTCCTTTCCTGGTATCTGGGTATGGTAAGGGAATAAACGCCGGCCACAATACCGATAAGCCCGTAGAACAGATGAGGCACTCTCCACCCCCAGGCGGTTCCGATCCAGGCCGAAAGCAGCGGGACAACGGCAACCCCCAGGCTCCCGGCTATGCCGTGGATGCCGAAGGCCCGGCCCTTTTCACGGATGCCCAGGGAAATCAGGGTATTGGAAGAGGGATGATAGGTGCTGCAGAAGAGGCCGATTCCCGCCATAAGAAGGCCGTAGTGGATCAGGGAAGTCATCGCCCCGACCCCCAGGGCCAGGATCCCGGCTCCGAAAAGGAAAAGGGTGATTAATCGTCGGGGGCCGATTTTATCGGCCAGATATCCTGCCGGGAGGGCACCAAGACCGAAGGCATAAGAAAAAACCGTTACCACCAGGCCCAGGTGAAAATAATCGCTGCCGAATTCCAGTATAAGCAAGGGGATCAAAGGGGGCAGGACCCCCTCAAAAAGGTGGACCAGGGCGTGGGAGCCCGTCGTCAGGGTGATGATACGTTTTTCGGCTCGGTTCAAGGGGTTCTCTGCTTAAGGGAAATAATCCTTATTTCTTATGGCTGTTCCGGGCTTTTTTTCCGTATGGATTGCTATTTATAACTTCCATGTTTATATTATTAACCGACTCATAATAGGATGGACATGAAACTGATAAGCCTGTACACCGGAGGATCATGGGGGTCTTTTCTGGAGATTGTCCACCCCAAACCTGGAAGCTTCTTTGCCGGGCAAATTATTTAATCCCGCCCTGCGGGGCAGGCCTTCACCAGTGCTGGAAACAGGCCGATCGGCTTCGCCGATCCAAAAAGGAGGCTTCCTGCCGGAAGCCGGGGGTGTATGCCCTGCCTCGAATCAAACTTTGCTGGACTGGCCGGGAGGTCG
>JBFMBU010000223.1:0-2858 GCA_040755035.1 Thermodesulfobacteriota bacterium | reverse complement strand
GAGGCCATCAAGGTCCGTCCCACCCATTCCAATTTGATCTTTCCCGGTCCCGGTATCGGCGGTTACTGCCTGCCTAAAGACGGCGGCCTTGGCGTCTGGGCCAACCGGCATATTCTCGGATTTGAAGACGACACCTTCAGGATCACCCCCCTGGCCATTGATATCAACGATACCCGGGCCCTCCATGCCGCCCAATTAGTGCGCGATGCTTTGCGGAATATGAGCGTCCCCATTGCCAGCGCCGAGGTGCTGATTCTGGGGGCCTCTTACCGGGAGGATGTGGGGGATACCCGCTATAGCGGTTCGGAGGTCCTGATCCGCAGGCTGGCTGAGATGGGGGCCGAACCCCGGGTCCATGATCCTTATGTGGACCGCTGGTTCGAGTTTGAGAACCAGGAGGAGTATCCGGTCCAGGGGAAATCGGTTTTTTTCCGGAATCAGAAAAGGTTGAAGGACCTGAAGGTTCAAAAGGACATCGATCAGGCCTTGTCCGATATCGAGGCCCTGGTCTTTGCCGTCCGGCATGAAGCTTATCTGAGACTTGATCCCGACCATGTGATCCGAACGGCCGGCCATCCCATTGCCGTGATCGATTGTTTCGGCATCTTAAAGGACGAGGCCATAAAACGATATTTCGAGTTGGGCTGTGAGGTGAAAGGGCTGGGCCGGGGGCATATTCAGAGGATCAAAGATCAGGTAAGAAAAGGGAGAATGAAATAGAAGGCGATTCTGAAGGGATCAGGAAAACATAAGGAGTCGGATCTGAGAGCGGAATGAGCGCTTCGTGAGTGAAGAAATAGGATTTTAAGTCAACCGGTCCTTTCCTTGATTTAAAAGTGAGAATTGAGAAAGATGAAAAGCCCGTCGATGATTTCGATGGGCTTTTTTTCTTTTAAAGCCCTTTGGTAAAGCAAGGGATCAATATCAAGTACGATGGTTTTTCCTTCGAATAGTCACCATAATTTTCTGATCGATTTTCCTCCCAATAAGCCAAAGACTCACTAAGGTTACCCCCAACAGCAGTAGGGAAACCGGTTCAGAAATACTCAGACCCGGTAAGCGGGGGGGGATTATTTTTTCTCCGGTCCAGGCCATGGCCTCTCTAAACATCAGGGCGGAATTTAATATAATCAAAATCAAGAATTTAAGCATATCCGTTTTCCTTGCCTTTAGTAAGTAATGATGACCTGCTTAGATAATATGCAAGCTTTGTACCGCCTTTTTAAAAATTATAATTAGTTGAATTTCTTATATTTAATAATTACCATTTTCCTACATTGCTAAAAATGTGAATTGGAATTCCACTTTGTTCCCTTCGATTTCCATTGGGGAGGATACTTTCGTTCTCTTTTGAGGTAAGAGGCAGGGATACAGCTCATAGCCGGTAAAAAAACATGATAGGCGTAGGGCATGGAGCACGGCGTAAAGCGCCATTCAGCAGGCGAGTGGCGAGATACGATTCAGGAGATACGAGCCACGATTCAGGAAAAAGGCAAACGTGCTTTTTCACTTTGAGCAAAGACTTCGATACAGATCAAAGGCCTCCGGTGGAGTGGCCTGGTCATGGACAACGGCCCGGACGGCCTGGATCATGGCCGCGGGGGCATCGGATTGAAAGATATTTCGGCCCATGTCCACACCGGCGGCCCCTTCCTGCACGGCGCGGTAAGCCATAGTCAAGGCCTCCAATTCGGGGATCTTCTTTCCCCCGGCCATGACGATCGGCACCGGACAGGAGGCCGTAACCGTTTCGAAGCCTTTTTCAATGTAGTAAGTTTTGATATAATGGGCGCCCAGTTCGGCGCAGATCCGGGTGGCTAACCGAAAGTAACGGGCATCCCGATCCATATCCTTGCCCACGGCGGTCACGGCCAGGGTGGGAATGCCGTAGCGGGTGCCCTGGTCAACCATCTTAGTCATATTAATAATGGATTGGCGCTCGAACTCCCCGCCGATGAAGACCTGGACGGCCATGGCGCAGACATTGAGACGGATGGCGTCCTCTATATCCACGGCGATTTCTTCATTGCTGAGCTCTTTGAGGATGCTGGTCCCTCCCGAGACCCTGAGGACGATGGACTGGGAAAGGAAAGGGGGAATTAGGCTGCGTAAAATCCCCCGGGTGAGCATCAGGGTATCGGCATAGGGGGCGATGGGCAGGATGGTCAGGTCCATTCTTTCCAGACCGGTAGTGGGTCCCTGGAAATAGCCGTGGTCCACGGCCAGCATTACGGTGCGGCCTGATTTGGGATTGAAGATGCGGGCCAGCCGGTTTTTCATCCCCCAATCCAGGGCGTTGGACCCTTTAAGAAAAAAACCCTCGGTTTGCTGGGGGATGTCCGGGCAATATCTTTTTCCTTCTTTAATGTCTTCGATGTCAGGCATGTTGCTTTCCTTTCAATTCTTGAAAATTATTATCTTTGTGGCTCGATGATCACTTTGATGGAATCCTTAGCTTCGGCCACTAATTGAAATCCCTTGACCGTATCCGCCAAGCCGAAGCGATGGGTGATCATCCGACCGATGTTCAAGGCCCCGGCCTCGATCATCTGCAAGGCCCGCCAGTGGTCGGCCGGGCTGCCGGCATAAGAAGTGGTCAGGGTGATATCGTTTCGGAAAAAAAGATCGTTGATGGACAAAGGGATAGTCACCCCCTGATCGGTGGGGGCGAAAAACATAATGGTCCCTCCCCGTTCCACCAGGGTCAGGGCCTGATGCTGGGCCTGTTCGGCCCCGACGGCGACAATCACCTGATCGGCCAGTCGGCCGTTGTTGAAGCTGCGGAGAAAATCCGGGGTCAGGTCCCCGGCCGCTATCGCCAGATCAGCCCCCAGATCTTCAGCGGCCTTGAGCCGGTA
>JBFMBU010000222.1:0-10420 GCA_040755035.1 Thermodesulfobacteriota bacterium | reverse complement strand
TCTGTCGCCCAGAAAATGCGGCAACTGACTCGTAATCCCCGCTTGGTTTGCGATTATTTGCGCTTAACAAAAAACGCTTGCGCCCTGTCCTATTAATGATATTTTATTTAGAACAAATTTACCGTGGATTTATAACCTTTGACGGTTGAAAATAAATGTGTTATGGTTCCAAAATGGTTCCAATTATCATTAAGGGGAGACAGGTATGGCAACCCTCACTGTAAAAAATATCCCGGATGATCTTTACCGGGAGATCAAAAAAAAGGCCAAATTTCACCGCCGGAGCTTAAATAGCGAAATTATCCATTGTCTTGAATATATCAGTGGAAAAGGAGCGGTTGATGTGGATTCGCTGATTGAAAAGGCTGGGCAATTGAGGAAAAAGGTTTCCGGACGGTTAACGGAAAAAGAAGTAAATGTCTTGAAGAGGGCAGGACGACCATGATCGTCGTCGATACCAACGTCATAGCTTATCTATGGATTCCCGGTGATTTCACCGAAGTGGCGGAACAGGCCCTGCGAAAGGATAAGGAATGGTGCGCTCCGCTTCTTTGGAGATCGGAAATGAGAAATATTTTAGCAGGGTATCTGCGACGGAAGAAATTATCTCTGGAAACCGCGCTTCAGATTATAGAAAGCGCTGAAATCCACCTGAAAGACCGGGAGTTTACCGTCTCTTCTTCTCAGGTTTTGTCTCTGACTATTTCTTCCTCCTGCTCCGCCTATGACTGTGAATTTGTAGCCTTGGCTGAAAACCTCAGGGTTCCTTTAGTCACCAACGACAAACAAATTTTGGCCGATTTCCCTTCGATTACCGTTACCTTAAAGAAATTTATTAAGAATTAGGCCGACAGGTTCCTATGCACTCGCCGATTTTCTAATCGTGCAGTTTTCTTCAGAGTCTCCACAAGGTTCTTCGCAGGGTTCGATATGAATGACGATGTCCAGGGAAGGAATTCGGCCCTGGATTTCCGATTCCAATTCCCGGGTCCGGTCATGGGCCTCGTCGATTTTAAGCTTGCGGCAGAAAAGGACATGCAGGTCCCCGAAGATACGGCTCCCGGAGATACGGGTCCGCAGTTTATGGAACCCGGCAAAAGGATAGGGTTGCTGTTTAAGGATTTCCATCAGGGTGTTTTCCGTCACTGCCGGAATACGGGTGTCCATCAATCCCAGGCTGCCTTTTTTCAGGATGGAAAGAGCGGAAATAATAATAATGATACCGATGACCACGGAAAAGAGGAGGTCAAAAGCCGTTATCCCGGTGTAAAAAGTCAAACCGATGGCCAGGATGGCGGCCGAGTTGGAATAGAGATCGCTGGTATAATGCAGGGCGTCGGCCTTAAGGGCGTTGGAATCGGTCTTGCGGCCGATTCTCCTGAGGACGGTCGAAATGATCAAACTGAAGATCAGGGAAAGCCCCATAATCCCCAGGTCCAGGGAAGTATATTGAATGATCGCCCCGGTCCAGTATTTTTCCCCGGCCTTGTAAAGAATAATCGCTCCGGAAAAAATGATAACCAGGGATTGGGCCACGGCGGCCAGATTCTCCGCTTTGGCGTGTCCGTAGTCATGGGTTTCATCCGGGGGCTGGGAGGCTTTTCGGATGGCCAGAAAATTCATGGCCGACATGAAGACATCCAGCAGGCTGTCCAATCCGGAGGAAACCACGGCCAGGGAGCCGGAAAAGAGGCCGATGCCGAATTTACCGGCGGCCAGAAGGGAGGCCGAGGAGGCGGCGAAAAGAGCGGCTTTTTGTTTGATGTCCATTTGAATCCGCAGAAAAAAATCCCCGGTCAGTCTGCCGGGGTATGGGCTAATTTATAGTGTAAATATTACTCCCCAGGGTTTACTAAGTCAACCGTCAAGGTCAATCCTTGGGCTTTTTGGATGATGACTTTGTCCCCCTTCCCTAATGGGACACGGCAAAACGCTTTCCACAACTCCCCGTCGACAAATACATACCCTTTAAATCCGGGCTGCTTGCAGGGAAAACCCAATCGGATCAAGTTGGTAACGGTAAAAGATCATCAAGCTGTGAAAGTTAAAAAAACAGCATTTAGGTCGTTCCATAACGCGCAGCTTGCTGCGAGGAAGTTGATTATGGTTTCCGGAAAACAAAAAATTATTGGGGGATGACGACTTGATCATCGTCAAAATTCCCCTGTTCGGCTGTCTTGTGACAGGCGATACAGTTCGAAAAAGACCCGATAGCCGTTCGGTTGAAGATTTCCGGTTTTATCCCCCGATGTTTTTTCCGGATGTAGGGAATTTCAGTGATACGCAGAACGGATCGACCATTCAGGCTGTTCATGATTTTTACCGGTTTTTTAGCCGAAGACCGGTCGGCCCCGTTTTCCATCAAATATCTGATCAGTGTTTCTTTGGATTTGGGGTCGAAAGTGACCTGGTCTCCGAAATGATCGGGCAAACGGTCGATTATTATTTTCCAGGAAGCGCCGGGAAGCAATCCCGGGGGATAGGGGAAATGACACCCGCCGCAGGTGGTTTTGTAAATTGGGTCGGAACCGGGCTTGAGGTCGATTTTTGGGATTGGGTTATTGCTCACCTCCCGGAAGGAAACCCGGTTTGTAGACCGGTTGGAGCTTTTGATCAGATGGATAGTCAAACCGGCGCCCGAAAGCAGGACTAAGATCAGAATTAAAGACAGAATTATTTTAGGCCTGAGCATACTCAATGAATTTACCTCCTTTTTCATTCCTTAGGGTTGAGATATTAAAGAGTCATGCCCGCTTTGGGCCTGACAGCAGGATCGTTAAGATAAATCTGGGCGAATTAGGGCGAAACAGAAATGATTACCGGGTGTTGTCCGGATATTTCACCGATCAGGGCTGCGTCTTTTAGTCCTCGGTTCAGTAGTTTTTCCAGCATGAGCCGGGACCGATCGGCGGGGACGGCGATCAGCAGCCCGCCGGAGGTTTGAGCGTCGGAGAGGATGTCGAGCAGAAAGGCCGGGATCTCCGGATCGACCTCCAGGGAATGACGGCAATAATTACGATTGGCGTGGGTGCCACCGGGGACCAGACCCATTTGGGCATATTCCCGGGCAAAGGGGATGACGGGGACCTGGGAGGCCCGTATGGTCATGGCACAATGGGAAGCGGTGGCCATTTCCAGGGCGTGTCCCAATAATCCGAAACCGGTAATATCCGTGCAACCGTGGGCACCAACCTCCTGCAAGACCTCGGCGGCGATGCGGTTGGATTCGGTCATGATCCGGATCATGGTCTCTTCGGCTTCCCTGGAAGCCGCCTTTCCTTTCAGGGCCGTGGCAATGATGCCGGTGCCGATGGGTTTGGTCAGGATCAAATGGTCCCCCGGCCTGGCCCCGGCATTGGTCATGACCCGGTCGGGATGGACAATGCCGGTTACGGAAAGACCGTATTTTAATTCCACATCATCCACGCTGTGACCGCCCACCAATAAGGCCCCGGCTTCATGAATTTTTTCCAATCCCCCTTTTAAGATTTCTTTGAGGATGGATTTGTCCAGGGTGTCTTTAGGGAAACAAACGATGTTCATGGCCGTCAGAGGACGACCGCCCATGGCATAGACGTCGCTCAGGGCATTGACGGCGGCGATCTGACCGAATTGGAAAGGGTCATTGACAATGGGGGTGAAAAAATCAAGGGTCTGGATCAGTGCCAGATCATCCCTCAGCTTATAGACCCCGGCGTCGTCGGAGGTCTCCCGACCGACCAAAAGATTGGGGTCGGTTTCCAGAGGCAGGTCGGCCAATATGTCCTGCAGGTCGCCCGGACCCAGCTTGGAGGCTCAGCCGGCGGCCCGGGCGCCGTTGACTAAATTGATCGATTTTCCATCGGTCATAAAAAAAGTCCTTTCTGTTCCAGGATGAATTTTATTTCCCGGTTAAGGCAATTTCCAATTCCTCTATGAACCGAAAGATATCCGGGTTTCCGGAAAAACCTTCAACTTGATCGACCCCCAGGTGAAGATGATTCGGGGCAAAAACCAACTCCAGGTGATGAGGTGAATTATCCCATCGCCTGACCAGCTTTCCCGCTGCATCCTGCCAATGAAAACTGTACCTAATAGGAGATAAGAAACCACCTGATTCTTTGACATAAAGGAAGCATTCGAACAAGCCGTTTCCGGCTAAAGAGGACTTGATCCTCAATTTCCCATCATCAGGAGAGATTTCACGTCGGATGATTTGATAGTCGATTATGACAAAACTTTCAATCAGCCGGGTTTCGATTCGGTTAAAAAGATTAGAAATATTTTCATTCATTCTAAAGGTGCCTGCTGGAGGAGTGAGATCCTTTTTTCAAGATTGGCAATCATATCAACTGTGGCCGACCATTCCAAAAAATCCAAGTCGTCCCCCATCAACCCTTTTTCAAAACGGCTATAAAAGTCTTCGGAATTCAAACCATATTTTTCTTCAAAAACCGTTTCCTGAAATAACAATCTCTGTTTTAATTCGTCCATCCGGGAGATTTCTCGCTTCAATAGTTTCTCAATGGCCAATTCCAGCACCGGATCAATGTTGGATAAATCAACGGCAATATATTTTTCCAGCAATTTGATCTTTTCGAGAACGGTCATGGTATCATCTCCTTTTCTTTCAGAACATCCTGACTAATCTGATCTATTTATAATAAATTCCTTAAATTCCCGGGCCAGGGGAGAAAGGGTCCTCTGCTTTAACGTGATAAGGTAAAAATCCCTCCGGAGGGGAAACCTTTTAATTTTGATCTCCCTGACCTGTCCCCGTTCCAAATCTTCGGACACGGCCCTGCGGGAAAGTATGGAAATACCGACCCCGGATTTCACGGCCTGGCGGATGGCCTCGTTGCTGCCCATTTCCGCCACCGGACGCATTTGCCGGATATCCAGGTGGATTTTTTTCAAAGCCTGTTCGATGGCTGTTCGGGTCCCGGACCCTTTCTCCCTGAAGATAAAAGGGGAATGGAGGAGATCTTCAGGCGAAAGCAGGCCCGGGATGGATGATCGATCTCCGGGCGGGGCCACGCAAACCATATGATCTACGGCCCAAAACTCACAGGAAATCTGACGGTGGTCCATGGAGGTCCCCACCAACCCCAGCTCAATGATCCCATCCAGAAGTTTATCCCGGACAAAACGGCTGTCCCCGATAAGCAGGCTGATTTGGATACGGGGAAACCGTTCTTTAAAGCGGCCCAGAAGGGGGGGCAGGAGATACTGGCCGGGGATGTTGCTCCCACCGACTAAGAGTTCACCGCTGCCTTTGTCCCGGAATTGTTTCAGTGCCCGGTAGGTTTCCTCCCCCAGATTTTTAATTTGAATAGCATAATGAAAAAGAAGTTTCCCTGCCGGGGTGGGCAGGACCTCTTTTCCCTGACGGTCGAAAAGGGCCAGGCCAAGTTCTTCTTCCAAAACCCGGATGTGTTCGCTGATGGTCGGCTGAGAAAGCAGAAGGGCTTCACCAGCACGGGAGAAGCTTTTTAATTCATAAACTTTTATGAATACTTCCAGCCTGTGAAAATCCATACAAACCTCAGAAGGAGCCGAGGGTTCAAGGTTTCAAGTGATTCTGCGAGATACGAGATACGAACCCCGAGATACGTTATTTGGAAACCCGTAGCCCTCCTTCCCTCAATAACGGTTCTTACGCAATATAGTAATAATCAGCCACAGCCCCAAAATTCCCGATACCAGATAACCCACCACCCCCAGGGCCGGAAAGCCGAACAGGAGGGGTTCGACCCCGGTGGTGATAATCATAGAGGAGCCAACGATCAGGGCGGCGATGATGATTCCAAAGGTGACCCGGTTGCTGATCCGTTCCAGGGTATTGTTCAAGGCCGACAGCCCGGTATGCTTAAAGGTGAAGGTCAAATCGCCTCGGTCCACTTTGCGGAAAAGTTTCTGCAGTCTGGCCGGAAAGTCCCGAACCAGCTCCAGGAGATTCAGACCCTGGGAGCGCAGGTCTTCGGAAAGGGTTTTGACGGCCCACCGTTCCTTGACCAATTCGGCGATCAGACGCCGGGCTTCTTTTTCCAGGCTGAAATCAGGGACCAGTTCCTTGCCCAGCCCTTCCAGGGCCAGGATGGCCCGGCTTAAGAGGGCAAAATCAGAACGGATGCGCAGCCGGTGTTCGTTAAGAAGGTTCATCATGGCCAGGACCAGGTCCCCGATCTGAATTTCCTTGAGGGAAAGATCATAATAGGCGTCAATCAGGTCCAGGAGGTCCCTCTCCAGGCGGTTGTAGTTCAGGTCGGAAGGGACGTCGGCCGCCAGATGGGGAACCAGGCGGAGAATAGTATCGCTGTCCTTCTGAATTAGGGCCTGCAAAAAATCTATCAGACGATGTCGCAAATCTCGGGTGATGCGGCCGGTCATACCCCAGTCCAGAAAGCATAAACGGCCGTCTTCCATAACCAGGAGGTTGCCCTGGTGGGGATCGGCATGGAAAAAACCCTGACGGAGCATCTGGTCCAGCATGATCTTGGCCCCGTTTCGGGCCAACTGTTCCCGCTGGTAGAGGGAATCCCCCAACCGGTCCACCCGGGTCCCTTCCACCAGCTCCATGGTCAAAACATAAGGGGTGGTATAGGCCTCAAAGACTTCGGGGATATACATCAGCTCCGGATAGGAAAGGGTCTTGCTGAAAATTTTCATGTTCCGGGCTTCACGGGAAAAATCCAGTTCATGGGTCAGGCTGAAACGCAGTTCTTCCACTAATCCGGGGAAATCGTATAATTGATAGGTGCGCAGTTCATTCAAACGCGAAGCGATGGTGGAGAGTATGTCCAGGTCGGCCCGGATCAGGGGCCGGATGTCGGGCCGTTGTATTTTGACGGCTACCATCCGGTTTTCCTTGATTAGACGGGCGCGGTGGACCTGGGCCAGAGAGGCCGAGCCCAGAGGGGTCCAATCGAAATCGGTGAAGACGGCTTCCAGCGGCTGTCCCAGGGCTTTTTCGGCCAGGGCTTTAACCGCCTCTTTCGGGGCCGGGGGTACCTGATCCTGCAATTTTTTTAACTCCAGCACCAGAAGACCGGGAATCAGGTCGGGACGCATGCTCAGGATTTGACCGAACTTGATAAAGGTCGGCCCCAGTTCCTGAAAGACCATACGGATCCGTTCATTGACAGTCAGGGTCTCCTTGACCCGGCTGATCTTTTTCAGAAGGAAGGAACCGGGCAGATCAAGCCGGTGGATGACATCGTCAAAACCGTATTTGAGCAGGACCCAGATAATGTGCCGGAACCGCCCCAGATTGCGGATGGATTTCAGTTCCATGAAGTTAATCTACTTTTTTTTATTAGAAATTTCAACCCCAATGATATAGTAACCTCCCGAATAGAATTCTACGCAAACTGGATAGGATCTATTCTGAAAAAGGGAAGAAAGCTGATTTTTTATTTCCTTGTCAGAGATAAATATTCTATGATATGGACTAATAAAAGGGTATCTAATAAACTGAGAATATTGCTTCAACATTCAACCAAAAGGAGGAAAGGGTATGGGTAAATTGAAATGGGTCGTATTAGGGATAGCGCTTCTTTTGGCAGCCGGGATTGGATGCAGCGGCGGCAGCGACGGCGGCGGCGGATCTTTTTATAGTGCCCCGGGAATAAACGTAAGCTACGAAAATCCTACCTTGCGTCGGGGAGAAAGACTTTATTTTAACATCAGTTGGAATGATCCGGATGGGGATATTGAAACCTTGCATTTGGAAGAGTACTATGGTACGGCCAGGTTTGATCATGTCTATTCGGCAAGCGCCAATGGAATCACAGGCACTTCCGGTAGCAAACGGTTCTATTTTGATACCAACCCCAGCACTACCATTGGTTATTGGACCTTTAAAATGTTCGTTAAAGATTCCAGAGGATATATGAGCAATGTCGTCAGTGCAACCATCCATTTCTACGCCAAGGAAAATGCCTTAGAGAAGGGGACGGTATCCTCTTCCGTTCAGGGGTTGGGCCAGTAAGAGGGATTTAGTCTTAAGAAAAAATAGATGAGAAGACGGAAAGAAAGCCTCGGGGGTGGAAGGCTGGAGCCGGCGATGGGATTTGAACCCGCGACCTGCTGATTACGAATCAGCTGCTCTACCCCTGAGCTACGCCGGCCTGAAAGGTATCCTTCCATATTCTGTCGGAATTGTCAATAGTTGGATAGAATAAAACCTCATCATTATCATTAAAAGACGTTTCCTTGCCCTTTCTGTCCTCTCAACAGAAAGGGCAAGAAAGCCTCCTCCGCGACCCTCGGGTCTCTGTGGTGCATTTTCTATTTCAATCACCCAACCCGGACCAGCCGGAACCAGAATTGGATTTACGAAAATTCCTCATTCGGTCCGGGTTTACTACCTGTTGGAGAATAAAATCTATCCGCTTTGCGTAGAATTCTATTCTTAATAAAAAGATATGAAAATGATTTATAAATGGTCTCAAAATAATATAGACATAAGAGGATCATGGAGGTCTTTTCTGGAGATTGTCCAAAGGGTGATTTGTCGCCCAATCCCGGCCCCCGCAGGGGGGTTTTCTTTGAGGTCGGTCTATCGACCTCCCGGCCAGTCCAGCAAAGCTTGATTCGAGGCAGGGCATACACCTTAGCCTGTTTCCAGCAATGGTGAAGGCCTGCTTCTGATTTAGTTAAACAATTTGCCCGGCAAAGAAGCTTCCAGGTTTGGGGTGGACAATCTCCAGAAAAGACCTCCATGATCCTCCGGGGGACAAGCTTATCAGTTTCATGTCCATACTATTATGAGTCGGTTAATATATCCTGAAACCGGAAAGGGAACGATCATGAATATGAGAAATCCACAGCCCCAATATGGGCTGGAACACCACGGAATAAAGAATGTGGGGACTATTTTCTGGAACTCCCCCACTCCCGTGCTTTATGAAGAGATCGTCCGTCGCCGGGAGGGGGTCATGGCCCACCTGGGACCGATTGTGGTGCGCACCGGACACCACACCGGCCGCTCACCCAATGACAAACGCATCGTGCGGGAAAAATCAAGTGAGGAAAAAATCTGGTGGAGTCCGGTCAACGTCCCCATGGATCCGGAAAAATTCGAGGTCCTTTATTTCCGCCTCCTGGCCTATCTTCAGGGCAAGGATATCTTCGTTCAGGACTGCTTCGCCGGTGCCGATCCCAAATACCAGGTGCCGATCCGGATCATCACCGAAAGCGCCTGGCATAATTTATTTTCCAGGAACATGTTCGTCCAGTTCAAGGACCCGGCCAAGATCGCCCGACATGTCCCCAAATTCACCATCATCAATGTCCCCAAGTTTCACGCCCTGCCGGAGCTGGACGGAACCAATTCCGAGTCTTTTATTATCGTCAACTTCGGCAAACGGTTGATCCTGATCGGCGGCACCAGTTATGCCGGGGAAATCAAAAAATCGGTCTTTACCGTTTTAAACTATCTCTATCCCCAGGAGAAGGTTCTGTCCATGCATTGTTCGGCCAATGTGGGGGAACAAGGGGATGCGGCCATTTTTTTCGGTCTCTCCGGAACCGGCAAGACCACCCTTTCGGCCGACGCCGAAAGGCTTCTGATCGGGGACGACGAACACGGATGGAGCGACAAAGGGATTTTTAATTTCGAGGGGGGATGTTATGCCAAAGTCATTCGCCTTTCTCCCTCGGCCGAGCCGGAGATATACGACTGTACCCGGAGGTTCGGGACCGTACTGGAAAATGTGGCCATTGACACCGAGACCCGTCGGATCGATTTGAATGACGGGTCTCTGACGGAAAACACCCGGGCCGCCTATCCCATCAGCCATATCGCCCGGGCCGTCCGAAGCGGTACGGCCGGACATCCTAAAAACATCATTATGCTGACCTATGACGCCTTTGGTGTGTTACCGCCCATCGCCTGTTTGACTCCGGAACAAGCCATGTATCAGTTTCTTTCCGGCTATACGGCCAAGGTGGCCGGAACGGAAAAGGGTTTGGGAAAGGAGCCCCAGGCCACCTTCAGCACCTGCTTCGGTGCCCCTTTTATGGCCCTCCCGCCGGCTGTTTATGCCGGACTGCTGGGGGAAAGGATTTCAAAACATAAGGTAAACTGCTGGCTGGTCAATACCGGGATGTCCGGAGGGCCTTACGGGGTGGGAGAACGGATTAAAATCGCCTACACCCGGGCTATGATTCGCCAGGCCCTGCAAGGAGGGTTGGACGGCCTCCCCTTGAACACCGATCCTGTTTTCAACCTCAGAGTCCCTCAATCCTGCCCTGGGGTGCCGGAACAAATTCTGAATCCCCGCTCCACCTGGACCAAACCGCGGGCCTACGATGCCAAGGCCCGGGAACTGGCCGGACGGTTCAGAGAGAACTTTAAACAGTTTTCAGGGATGGTTTCTGCCGGGGTGAAGAAGGCCGGTCCGCCGGAATAAAGGATTTAGTAACACTATAGGTGTGT
>JBFMBU010000221.1:0-31142 GCA_040755035.1 Thermodesulfobacteriota bacterium | reverse complement strand
CAAACGCAAACGGCGGCCCTGACCATCCTCATCGCCTTCCTTTCCGCCGCCTTGGGCCTGGGGCTGCAATGGCGTCAGCGCGACAATCTCCTCTTAAAAAAACAACTGGAGGTGGAGAAAGAACGCCAGGTCCTCTCCGAGAGGATTTTATCCCTGCACCGCCAGGTCAACGATATCTTCCTGCTCTTGGATCAGGGTGGGCAGATCCTGGAAGCCAACGACCGGGCACTGAAGGCCTATGGCTATACCATCGAGGAATTACAGGAGATGCGCGAGCCCGACCTGAATCCCCCCGGGGCCCAGTCCATCGTCCGCCGCCAAAACACCCGGGGCGGCGATCTTTGGGACGGGGTCATCTTGGAAACGATCCATCAACGCAAGGACGGTTCCCAGTTTCCGGTGGAAACCAGTCTGCGGGCAGTGGAGATCGGCGGTAAAAAATACTATCAAAGTATCGTCCGGGATATCACCGAACGGAAAAAGGCCGAGGAAGCCCTGCGGACCTCAGAGGCTTTTCTCAACAGCATCATTGAGCAAAGTCCTTCGCCTATGTGGATCTCCGACGCCCAAGGCACGCTGATCCGCCAGAACCAGGCCTGTCGGGATCTGCTGCAGGTTTCGGACGAAGACGTCATGGGAAACTATAATATATTACGGGACACGGTTCTCGAATCCAATGACCTCCTGCCCCAGGTCCGCCGTGTTTTCGAAGAGGGAGAGACGGTAAGGTTTGAGGTCCGCTATGATAACGCCCGGCTTAAAAACCTGGCCCTTAAAAAAGCGGATTCCATATTTCTGGATGTCACCATCTTCCCGATCCGCGACGGCCGGGGGAAGATCACCAATGCCGTGGTTCAGCACTGGGATATCACCGAACGTAAAAAGGCCGAAGAGGAAATCTTCCGCTTGAATGCCGAACTGGAGCAAAGGGTCATAGAACGTACGGCCCAGTTGGAGGCCGCCAATAAGGAATTGGAATCTTTTTCCTATTCCGTTTCTCATGACCTGCAGGCCCCTTTACGTTCCATTGACGGTTTCAGCCGCGCCCTCTGGGAAGATTACACCTCCCTGATTGATGAAAGGGGTCGAAAATATCTGGATCGCATGGTCGGGGCCACGGCCAAAATGAAACTCTTGATCGAGGACCTGCTCAAGCTTTCCCGGGTAACCCGGGGGGAACTGACCCTGACCAGGGTCAACCTTTCCCGCCTGGCGGCGGCCGCTGCCGCCGAATTGCAGGAAAGCCGGCCGGAGCGAAAGGTGCAGTGGCTAATCGCCCCGGATATTATGGCCCTGGGGGATGAACGCCTGTTGGAGGTAGTCCTAAAAAACCTGCTGGCCAATGCCTGGAAATTCACCTCCCGCCATACCCAGGCCCGGATTGAATTCGGGGTGGAGGAAGGAAAAGGCACCCGGGTCTATTTTGTCAAAGATGACGGGGCCGGATTTGATACGGAGTACGCCGGAAAACTTTTCGACACTTTTCAACGCCTGCACAGCCAGGAAGAATTTGAAGGGAGCGGAATCGGATTGGCCATCGTCCAGCGCGTCGTCCATCGTCACGGCGGACGCATCTGGGGGGAAGGGGCTATAGAACAAGGAGCGGTTTTTTATTTCACCCTGGGGACCAAAGGGCCCGGACCGGGGGAAAGGCAAACTCTATGACAAGACCATTGCGGGTACTGGTTATTGAAGACTCGGAAGATGATTATCTCTTACTCCTCAGGGAACTGGAAAAAGGGGGATTTGCCGTCCATTCCCTGCGGGTGGAAACCCCTGAGGCCATGGGACAGGCCCTGCGGGAAGGGACCTGGGACATCATTCTCAGCGATTACCATCTTCCCCGCTTCAGCGGACTCAATGCCTTAAAGCTTTTTCTGGCCAGCGGGATCGACATCCCCTTTATCCTGGTCTCGGGGATGATCGGTGAAGAACTGGCCGTGGAGGCCATGAAAGCCGGGGCCCAGGATTATATCATGAAGGCCAAACTGAATCGTTTGGTTCCGGCCGTGGAAAGGGAACTGCGGGAAGCGGAGCAACGGCAGCGTCGCCGCCGCATGGAACTCGAACTCGAACAAGAAAAAGAACGGGCCGCCCGCTACTTGGAGATCGCCGGTGTGGCCATCGTGGTCATCAACCGCGAGGGGAACGTCTCGCTCATCAACCACAAGGGATGTCAAATCCTGGAATACCAGCGGGAGGAGATCATCGGCCGCAACTGGTTCGATTGGTTTCTTCCGCCGGAAATTCGGGAAAGGGTAAAAAAGGTTTTTTATCAATTGATGAACGAGGAAGTTACTCCGACGGAATTTTTTGAAAACCCGGTCCTGACCAAAAGCGGGGGGGAAAGACTCATTTCCTGGCGCAACTCCCTGATCCGGGACGATACCGGCCGTGTCCTGGGCACCCTCAGCTCGGGGGAGGATATTACCGAGCGCAGAAAGACCGAGGAACAATTGCGGGAGTCGGAGGAACGTTACCGCGATCTGGTGGAAAATATCAATGATGTCCTTTATTTGTTGGATAAAGAGGGCAAGGTGCAATATATCAGTCCGGCGGTGGAGCGTATGTTCGGCTATAAGCCTGAGGAGGTTGTCGGACAGACCTTTCTCAAGTTTATCGAACCGGAGGATTATACGAATGTTACGGCTATTCTCCAAAAAGCCTATGTAACCCACGTTGCCTTTGAAAACATTGAAGTCCGCCTTTTTAATAAATCAGGGGAAACCCGCTGGGTCCGTTCTTCCAACCGGTTGATGATCGATAAGGATAAATTTATCGGGATCCGGGGGATACTGACCGACATCACCACCCGGAAGAAGGCCGAAGAACAAAGCCACCAGACCCTGTTGAACCTGAGAAAGGCCATGAACGGGATCATCCTGGCCATGGCTGCCACGGTGGAAACCAGGGACCCCTACACCGCCGGTCATCAACGGCGGGTGGCTGACCTGGCCCAGGCCATGGCCAAGGAACTGGCACTGCCGACCGAGCAGATCGACGGCATCCGCATGGCCGGCATCGTCCACGACCTGGGAAAGATCTCCGTTCCGGCCGAAATCCTCAGCAAACCCACCAAACTGAATGAAATTGAATTCTCCCTGATCAAGACCCATCCTCAGATCAGTTATGACATCCTCAAGGATATTGATTTCCCCTGGCCGGTGGCCCTGACCGTTTATCAACACCATGAACGCATCAACGGCTCCGGCTATCCTCAGGGGCTGAAAGGGGAGGAAATGCTTCTGGAAGCCCGTATCCTGGCCGTGGCCGATGTGGTGGAAGCCATTGCCTCCCACCGGCCCTACCGGCCCGCCCACGGCATCGAGGCCGCCCTGGAAGAGATCGGCAAGCATAAAGGGACCCTCTATGATGCGGCCGCGGTGGAGGCCTGCCTCAAGCTGTTCGGGGAAAACAGATTCCGCTTTGATTGAGGCTGAACCCTCTGAAAAGGATCGATTTCAAATCCACCTTTTTTTCCGAAAATACATCAGCATGATAACCGCTACGGCCAACATCAAACCCAACACGGCCGGATAACCCCACATCCGATCCAATTCAGGCATGAATTTAAAATTCATTCCATATACCCCGGCAATGAACGTCAGAGGGATAAAGATGGTGGCGATGATGGTCAGGACCTTCATCACCTCGTTCATGCGGTTACTGACGCTGGAGAGGTAGATATCGGTCATCCCCGAAAGCATGTCCCGAAAGGTCTCGATGTTGTCGATGACCTGAATGGTGTGATCGTAGATATCCCTTAAATAAACCACCGTCGATTCCTGAACCAAAGCCGATTCTCCCCGGGCCAGACCGCCGACCACTTCCCTCAGCGGCCAGAGGGCCTTGCGAATAAAAATCATTTCCCTTTTCAACGAATGAATGGCCTGCAGTGTGGCTGAGCGGGGTCGGGTCACCAGTTCCTCCTCCAGGGACTCCAACGTTTCCCCCAGAGACTCCAGGACTATAAAATAGTGATCGACTACGGCATCCAAAATGGCGTGGACCAGATAATCGGCCCCCATTTTGCGGATGCGCCCCTTGCCGCCGCGCAGTCTTTCCCGGATCGGTTCCAGAAGGGTGTTCTCTTTTTCTTGAAAAGAAAGCACAAAATGCTTCCCCAGGATCAGGCTGATCTGTTCACTGCCGACTTCATCCCTGCGGTTTCCGGCGAAAAAAAGGGTTTTCAGGACGATAAAAAGATAGTCGTCGTAATCCTCCATTTTGGGTCTTTGGTCGGTATTGAGGATATCTTCCAGGACCAGAGGATGGAGCCCGAAGCATTGGTTGAGTTCCTCCAGCACCTCAACCTGGTGCAGACCGCTGACATTGATCCAGGTTACCATAGAGTTTTCTTTAAACCGGGGGCAATCTCCGGCCCGGACCAGTTCCCTTTCCTCCCAGTGCTGGTCGTTGTAGGCGCAGAGGGTAATCCGGGTCTTTCCCGCTGGTTTCTCCCCGATGTGGACCGGGGTCCCGGGGGGAAGACCGGCCTTCTGTGATCTTTTTTTCATCGGTCTGGGCATAAATTTCTCCTCCATAGGGCTTGAGGAATCGCTTCCGGGAAATTGCTTGACACCCCGGCTGCGCTTCCATAGAATAACGCACCTGAATCGGGTGTCAACTCCTAAATGATAAGGGGGTTTCGATTGGCTGGATGCCCTCCGGCAAGAAATAAGATAAACCGTTTTTAAGTTCGGGGTTCAGAGTTCAGAGCTCAGAGTATTTCTACCGACTGCCATTCGGATCCAAACTTCGAACTCATATTAACCGACTCATAAGATGGTCTCGCAAAAAGTGTAAAAATCCCTTAGTTGTCATTTCGACCGAAGGGAGAAATCTTGAAATCATTAATAACTACGAATTCCGAACTAATACATTTAAGGAAAGGCGGACATGAATTTTTTCTTTGAACCCAAAGGGGTGGCCGTGATCGGGGCCACACCCGACCGCTTTGGAGGCGGAAGGAACCTGGTCAACAATCTGATCCTCGGCTATGACGGGGCCATTTATCCGGTCAATCCCAAATATGACGAGCTTTTTGGCAAGAAATGTTATCCCTCGATCCTGGAAGTGCCGGACCCCTTGGATCTGGCCTTGGTCTTCGTACCGGCCCGGGCCGTTCCTGCGGTCCTGGAACAATGCGTTTCCCGCGGTCTTCCCGGGGCTATCATCGAGAGCAGCGGTTTTTCAGAAATCGGCCCGGAAGGCAAGGCCCTCCAGGATCAGTGCCTGGCCGTCGCCCGTAAAGGGGGCTTGCGCCTCTGGGGACCGAATTGCATGGGACTTATTGATCCGGCCAGGAGATATATTTTTTCCTTTATCCAACCCGAATCCTGGGAAGGCATCCTCTATCCCGGAGGCGTTTCCCTGATCGTCCAGAGCGGGCTCTTATCCGGAGGATTCATTACCACGCTGATGGCCAATAAAAGCCTGGGGCTGGCCAAGGCCTGCTCTATCGGCAATAAATGTGATGTGGAAGAAACCGAGCTCCTGGAATATTTTTTGAAGGACCCGACCACCAAGGTCGTGGCCATGTATCTGGAATCCATTCCCAAGGGCAGAAAGTTCGTTGAACTGGCCCGCTCGTCAAAAAAACCGATCGTGGTCCTCAAGGGCGGCCAGAGTCCTTCCGGGGCCAGGGCCTCGGCCAGCCACACCGGTTCCTTAGCCGGAGACTTCAAGGTGGCCCGAGCGGCCTTGGAGCAAGCCGGGGTCTTTCAGGCCGAAGACTTTTTTGAACTGGTGGATATGGCCCGCTGCCTGGAAAAGGGCTTCCCCGTCTCAGCCGGGTCAAACGGAAAACCGCGCATAGCGGTTTTAACCTACAGCGGGGCGGCCGGCATCGTCACCGCCGATCATCTGGAAAAAGAGGGATTGGCCCTGGCCGAACTGTCCCCTTCCAGCCAGAAGAGCCTGGAGGAAATTTCTCCCCCCTGGATGCCCATAAAAAACCCGGTGGATTTTTATCCCACCATGGAGCAGATGGGGCAACGCAAGGCCTATAAAGCCGGGATTGCCGCGCTCCATCAAGATCCGGCCGTAGACGCTATCGTGGTCCACATGTTCCCTCCGGCCGGAAGTAAGACCACCAAACTGGCCGAAATGCTATCCGATGTCACCGGCCCCGGTGTGGGCAAACCCATCCTCTTCTGGGTCTTCGGATATGGGGAAGGCTACGAAAACACCCGTCTGACTTTGGAGCATTTAGGGTTCCCGGTTTATTACGAAATCCACCGCCTGGTCAAAGTCCTTTCCAGGCTGTTTCAAACCGGCCGGAAGCGAAGAGGAGGGGAATAGGAATCCTTTCAGGAAGTTTCATTGTCCCTTGTTCGTATTATTTGTTATGGCTTCGACGATAGTAGGCCAGACCTCAAAGGGCAAGTCATGCCCCATGCCCTCAATAATTAATAACTCAGAGTCGGGTATGGCCTCAGCGGCGTCCCTCCCTGCTTCGACCGGAACCAGGGGGTCATCGGCACCATGAATAACCAAGGCCGGTATTTTCAGATTTTTTAAGGCAGGTTTCCGGTTTTCCTGGGATAATACGGCCAGGAAATGGCGGTTCATGCCCACCGGGTAGTAACTTCGGTCAAAGAGCTTTCCGGCCAGTTGGCGATGCTTTTCTTCGTTAAAGGTGAACTTGGGGCTGCTGAGTATCCGAAAGGTTTTCAGATGATGTTCTATATAGGCCTCCCTTTGATCAGGTTGGGGGGCCAGGATCGCGGCCAGAGCCTCCGGCTTAGTTCCCGGCACATCCGGGTTTCCGGTACCGGTCATCATCAGGGTTAAACTTAAAACTCTCGATGGATAATTCAGAGTCAGGACTTGGGCGATGGCCCCTCCCATGGACATGCCGCAGACATGGGCTTTTTCAATACCCAGGGCCTCAAGCAGTCCGACGGTATCCGCTGCCATGTCATCCAGGGTATAGGGCGATTTGATTTTCTCTCCTCGAGTAAAGGCAGCGACGATCTCAGCCAACTCCGGGGTTTTTTCATTTTCAAACTTCGTCGACAGACCCACATCCCGATGGTCGAATCGAATGACAAAATGCCCGGCCTTGGCCAGCATAGAACAGAAATCTTCCGGCCAGGTAATCAGTTGCTGCTGGATGCCTTTAATTAACAGTAGAGGTTTCCCTTGAGTCTCTCCGAAGGTTTCATACTCAACCTGTATCCCGTTTGCTGTAACGTTTGGCATTGTCTTCTTTTCCTTTGGTTTAATTTCTTATGGAGAACAAAGCACAATGAGTACTTCGCAATTGCTGTCTCCAATAGTTCTTGAAATGTGATTTACTGAGGCATCGAAATAAATGGAATCCCCTTCTTCCACATAATATTTTTGATCGTCATAGATGAAAAGCATTTTTCCTTTTAGAATATAAATAAATTCTTCACCCGTATGATTGAATACGACGGATTTGTCCATTTCTTTCTTATCTATTTGGAGCAGATAGGGATCCATCAGTTTATTATGTTTTTTACCTACCAGGGCTTCATAATTATAGCCGAACTCCTTCATTCCCTTCCGGGTAGATATTCGTTGATCCCTTCTGGTCAATACGATTTTAGGATCCTCCTTTACGGCTTCCATTTCAAACAGAAAACCGACTTTTGTACCTAACGCCTTGGCAATTACGTCTAAGGTGGAAACCGGTGCCGAGGATTTCCCTGTTTCGATTCTTGACAGTTGGGCTTCGGAAAGCTTGGTAACCAAACTTAATTGAGAAATGGTCATCGGCTTAGATTTTCGAATTTCCCTGATTTTTTTCCCAATAAATTTCTCTATGTCCATAAAATTACCTTAAGAAGTTTTTTTAACTCTCTGAATTTCATAACGAAATCTCAATATCCCTAATCATTAAAATATTTTCATTTTCCTAACAGAAGAAACTAATAATGATGGCAAGAAACCCAATGATTTGATTCCAACTCTTTGAAATTCGGCTCTTCCTGAAAACATAAATTCATAGCTTCAGGACAGCGGGTATGAAGACGGCAACCGATCGGAATAGCAAGAGGACTTGGAATATCACCCCTCAACTTATTCTTTTCTTTCATACCGTCGGAACGGATAATAACCGCCGAAGAGATTAAGGCCTTAGTATACGGGTGCAAAGGATGAGAGTAAAGTAATTCCTCCTTTGCCAATTCTACTATTTTCCCCAGGTACATAACAGCCACCCAATCGCTCATATGTTTAACAACGCCCAAGTCATGGGCAATTAAAAGGTATGTCAGATTAAGATCTCGTTGTAAGCGTTTCAATAAATTCATTATCTGAGAACGGATGGAAACATCCAAAGCGGAAACGGGTTCGTCCAGAATGATAAGTTCCGGATCGGAACAGAGTGCTCGGGCGATGGCAATTCGTTGCCGCTGTCCTCCGCTAAATTCATGGGGATAAAGACCGGCATCCCGTTCCTGTAAACCGACAAGATTTAACACCTCGGCGATTCGTTGGGTTTTTTGGGCTGTTGTCAACCTTCCATTTGCGATCATCGGTTCCTTCAGAATATTTCGGATTCTCAATCTCGGGTTTAAGGAACTGTACGGATCCTGAAATACCGCCTGGACCTTGGCTTTATATTCCCGAAGATCATTCCCTTTCAATCCTGAAATTTCCTTGGATTCAAATTGGATATTGCCTTCCGTCGCCCTTTCCAGCAACAGAATCATATTGGCTAAGGTGGTTTTCCCGCAACCGGATTCCCCGACCAGCCCCAGAGTTTCTCCCTTCATAATTCCAAAGCTGATCCCATCTACGGCCTTTACCGTTGCGGTTTGCTTCATCAACAGCAGTCCCTCGGTGACCGGGAAATATTTTTTAAGGTTCCGGACTTTTACTAAGTCATCAACGGCCATGATTGACCTTTTGCCAACAATGCACAGTATGTCTTTCGCTTATCGCTACCTCGGGGGGATATTTTTCGAGGCAAATGTCATTAACTTCCGGACAGCGCGGTGCAAACCGGCAACCGGATGATTGATGTAAAAGATCCGGGGGTTGGCCCGGAATTGAAAACAATTCCTGCTCGCTGTCGTTTAATTCGGGAATTGAGCGCATCAATCCGATGGTATAGGGGTGGGCGGGTTGTTGGAACAAGGTTTCCACCGCCGCCATCTCCACAATTTTCCCGGCATACATCACCACCACCCGGTCACAAGCTTTGGCGACAATACTCATGTCGTGTGTAACCCAGATCATAGACAAACGCCTTTCCACCTGTATATCTTTTAGAAGGCGTATGAACTGATCCTGAGAAATAACGTCTAAAGCGGTTGTCGGTTCATCAGCAATCAATAACTTTGGATCACAGGATATTCCGATACCTCCCAGGATCCGTTGGCGCATTCCCCCACTCATCTGGTGGGGATACTGTTTACTCCTCTGTACGGGAGAAGGGATATTCACCTTGGTTAATAGTGACTTCACTTTTTCAGCCACCTGGTTGCCGGATAGACCTAAATGGTATTTCAAAGGGGCCGCCATCTGGTCCCCGATAGTGAACACCGGATTCAGCGAACTCATCGGATCTTGGGGAATCATCGCAATCTGGCGACCCCGGAATCGTCTCATTTCAATTTCACTTTTTTTCAAGAGGTCTTCACCGTTTAGAAAAATCTCCCCTTCAATAATCCGTCCGGCCGGTTGGGGCAAAAGCCGAAGAATCGACAGACAGGTTATACTCTTTCCCGACCCCGATTCCCCGACAATTCCTAAAACTTCTCCAACTCCTACAGAAAAACTCACACCATCCACCGCCCTCACCACACCCCGGCGGGTAAAAAAATGGGTTCTCAGATTTTTGATTTTTAAAAGAGTATGGTTGTTCATTATTTAAATCAGTACTTTTGCACTATTATCGAGCAAATAATAAATTGTATAATCAAAAGATCATGTCTGCCGAAATTTGGGATCCAGCTTTATCCGGATCCAGTCGCCTAAAATATTGACACTCATCACGGTCAATAAAATTGCCAATCCCGGGAAGGCCGAAATCCACCAGGCGGTGCTTAAAAACATCCTCCCTTCGTTGACCATGGATCCCCAGGCAGGAGTGGGTGGTTGGACGCCTAAACCTAAAAACGTCAGGGAAGCCTCGGCGATGATCATAATTCCTAATTGAAGGGTTGCCATTACGATCACCGAGTTCATCACATTGGGAAGAATATGGCGTAAGAGTATCCTTAGGGGCCGGGTTCCTGCTATTTTAGCGTACTTGACAAACTGCCCGTCTTTAATCCGTAGGGTTTCCCCCCTGATCAACCTGGCATATCCCGTCCAGCCCACCAGTCCCAGAATCAGCACCATATTTGAAAAGCCCGGGCCGATTATGGCCGCAAGAACGAGCGCTAATACGAGAACGGGGAGAGCAAACATGGTGTCGGTGATACGCATAATTAGAGAATCCACCCAAGAGCCGAAATAGCCTGCCAATATTCCCAAAATCGTCCCGATGGATCCGGCCATGAATACCGCGCTCAAACCGATAATCAGCGAAACATGAGACCCCGCCATAATACGACTCAGAATATCCCGGCCGAGCTGATCGGTCCCCAACAGGTGAAACCCTTTACTGCTGTGTGAGAATGGCCCTATTAACATCGCTTGCGTATTCATCGCTGTAGGAGGATGGGGTGCTAACAGGCTACCGAAAAGCCCCAAACAAACCACTGCCGTCAGGATAAGGGCTGCTCCCAAAGGGACACCTCGAAAAGCCGCTTTCAGCATTTGACAGGCTTGATATCGGTGATCCGACACCGATTTGACTTTATTATGAATAACCATTTCAATGCATCCTGTTTCGGGGATCTATCCTTTAGAGCCTTCTTAGTCCTCAAGAGTATCGGATTCTTGGATCGATATACCCATACAGTATGTCCACCATGAGGTTGATTATAATAAATACCGTAGCGAAAACAAGCGTCAGGGTCTGAATTAATGGAAAGTCCCTGGCGAAAATGGCTTCCACGGCCAGTCTTCCGATTCCCGGCCAGGCGAAAACCGTCTCAACGATAACACTGGATCCCAACAGGGCAATAAATTGAAGTGAAATCATGGTAACAACGGGAATAGCGGCATTTTTAAGGGCGTATTTGAGAACCACAAGTGATTTAGGGAGTCCCATGGCCCTCACCGTTTTTATATACTCGCTCCCCATAACATCCAACATGGAGGATTTGCTGATTCGCAACACCGCGGCAGCACTAAACCATCCCAGAGTGAATGCCGGCATTAAAAAGGTTTCAAACCCTCCCTTTCCCGAGGTCGGCAGAAGGTTCCAGTTTGCAGCCAATAACAGCATCAACATGATTCCCACCCAAAACGTTGGGGCCGACTGTCCCAGCAAGCTGAAATATCGGCCTATCCAGTCAACCGGCCCCCCCGGGTTCACCGCCGATGTAACTCCGACCACTACCCCCAAAACCACGGCAAAAGTCACCGCCACCAGAACCAGTTGCAGTGTGTTCCATAGATGATTCATGACCAGGGCCAAGGCAGGTTTTTTCCGAAGTATAGATTCCCCGAAATCCCCTTGCACTCCCTTGATAAGCCATATACCATACTGGTACAGAATCGGTTTATCCAATCCCCAATCCCGGCGGAACGCCTCCCTGGCTTCGGGGGGAGCATCTTGACTTAGCAAAATATAAGTTGGGTCCCCGCTTAACCGGACGAGAACGAAAACCAGAATGCTCACAAAAAATAAGGTAATAATGGAATGAAACAGTCTCTTGATCAGGTACCTTTGCACCTTTTGCTCCCTGAGCGCTTATTTTCCGATTATTTTTTCAGTTTTACCAAGTGACTGGATGAAATCAGGTCATAGGCCGGCAAATAAGGCCACTCAACTATTTTGGCCCGAATGACCCAGGGCCAGTGCAAAACAGCCAATGGAATAACAGGAATTTCCTTGATATAGATATCCCGAATCTTGTCGGCGATACGTTGCCGGTCGGCGATCTTATAGGCACTTACCACTTCCGTATAAAGGATTTGCAGATCATCCCAGGCTGGTCCCTTAAAAGGATCTACCAGACCTTTCCAACCCCACGGTTCAAAATGGGTCCCCGTGTACCAGCCTCCGGTTGAAAATCCGCTTAAATCAAAGGTCCCAAACCCCCGTTTATACAAAGTCCCCAAGTCCATGACTTCCAGAGTCACCCGAATTCCAACTTCAGCTAACTGAGCCTGGATGAATTGTGCCTGCAATTTGGCAATGTCATTATTCGTGGTATTGATACGGGTAGTAAATCCATTGGGATATCCGGCCTGAGCCAACAATCTTTTGGCCCCTTTAGGATCGTAAGGAATGGGTTGGTCGGAGGCACGATAACCTCTCTCGTTCGGACAGACCATATATTTCATTACCGCACCGTATCCATACAGAGTCGAAGCGATCAGGGTTTTTCGGTCGATGGCCATGGTAATGGCGCGCCGCACCCTTGCATCTGCCAGCGGTTTGGTCTCTGCATCCAATTTATCAACCGGCTTGTCCAGTCTGGGCCAAAGAGAGAATGTGGCGGTATTGGGTATGGTTATGATTTTAAATTCCTTAGAGGCTTTGGCTTCGCTGAGATACGGCAAAGCTGTAAAATAGGCCGCATCGATTTCACCGTTCTTTAGGGCCGCCCATTTAGTCGCTTCCTCCGGGATGTTACGGTACACCAAGTCCTTTATATAGGGTCCTTCTTTAAAATAGGACTCATTGGCGGTAAAGTACAAGGCATCATTTTGTTCTCGCTTGACAAACTTCCACGGTCCGGTGCCGACCGGGGCTTCTTCGAACCCCTTTTTCCCGACCTTTTCATAATATTTTTTTGGCATAATCAGCATATAATCGCCCACCCGTTCTTCAATAGATGGGAAGGGTTTTTTCAAATAGATCTTGACCTGATAGGGATTGACGACTTCGGTACGGGACAGATACATGGCGATGGTTGGTTTTCGGATACTCTTAACTTCATCACTTAGAATCCGGTCAAAACTGAACTTGACATCTTCTGCCGTAAAGGAATCACCATTATGAAATTTCACATCGTTTCGGAGAGTAAATGTATAGCTCAACCCATCCTTACTCATTTTCCAGTCCGTAGCCAAAACGGGTTCGATGGTTCCTTTTTGCCCCCGTTGCAACAAGCCGTTGAACATAACCAAACCCGTGGTAACAATTTCGCATCCGGTCGTTATTTGGTGGGGATCCAATACACCGGATCCCCAACAGGTAGGAGCCACAGTGAGCTTTCCTTCCAATGCACTTGCAGTGGAGGCAAATACTAATAAACAAATGGCAAACCCTCCAATGATTACTCTCTTCCGAATTTTCATGTTCCCTCCTTACATTAATTTTTTAAAGCAAGCTGCCCGTTCGAATTAACGCTCCTTCACTCTACCAAGCCACTGTTCCGAAAAGGAGGCATTTCAAGTATAAGACATACCCCCGAGGCGTTTAAGAAATATACTTCGCTTCTCTTGAAAGATTGGTTATAAAATCCTCTGACTACATCCCCAGGTAACTTCTTCTTACATGATCGTTTCCGATCAATTCTGCACATCTATTTTCGAGCACGATGCGGCCTGTTTCCAACACATAACCTTTTTCAGCGATATTCAGTGCCAATAACGTGTTTTGTTCAACGAGCAGGATGGTGGTTTTTTCTTCCCGGTTTAATCGTTTAATGATTTGGGCGATTTCCTGGACCAGGCGGGGGGCCAATCCCAAGGAAGGTTCATCCAAAATAAGTAATTTGGGTTGGGACATCAGAGCCCGGCCCATGGCTACCATTTGTTGTTCTCCGCCACTTAGAGTCCCAGCCATTTGTCTTGATCGCTTTTCAAGGACAGGGAAATAATGATAAACCATTTGAAGGGATCGTGATAGGCCCTTCCGGGCCGTTCGGAGGTAGGCCCCCATAAATAGGTTCTCTTTTACGGTCATTTCCGGGAAAACATGCCTTCCTTCAGGACAATGTCCTATCCCTTTTTCAACAATATGATGTGCGGGTTGATTGGTAAGGTCATTCTGCTCGAATACAATACTCCCCGAGGTGATCTTGTTTAGTCCAGAGACCGCTTGAAGCAACGAGGTCTTCCCTGCGCCATTGGCCCCCAAGAGAGTGACAATACTTCCTTTTTGAACATGCAGGGTAATATCGCTGACGGCTTCTTTTTTGCCATGACACACCGTTACATGATTAATTTCCAGCATTATGCATTCCCCCCAAATAGGCCTCGACAACTTTTTCGTTGTTTACCACCTCCTCAGGAGTCCCTTCCGCTATCTTCTCTCCAAAATTCAAGACCACAACCCGATCGCAAAGGTTCATAACCGCTTTCATTTGATGCTCCACCAAAATCAAGGCTACCCCCTGTTTATGGATTATCTTCAAGTCTTCTATTAAAAGTCTGACTTCCTCCGGGTTCATACCAGAAAAAGGTTCGTCCAATAACAGAAGTTTCGGTCCACAGGCCAAGGCTATGGCTATCCCCAATCGTCGTTGATATCCATGCGGAAGATTCATGGCCGGTTCTTGGACAACACCGGTTAACCGCAAGAGTTTAATAATTTCATCAACCGAATGGTTACCCTCTGTCTCCTTTTCACGGTAATTTTTCGTATTCAACAAAGATTCTATAACTCCGATTTTTGTTTGAAGATAAGTACCTATGGTTATGTTTAAAAATACCGGCAATTGGGGATATACGGTTGTTTCCTGAAAGGTTCTGATAATCCCAAGCTTGGCTGCGCGATCCGGTGGCAAGCCGGCAATTTCCTGGCCGTTGAATAATATCTGTCCTTTCTCAGGTTTGAAAAAACCGGTCAATAGCCGTAATACCGTTGTCTTACCTGCACCGTTAGGACCAATCAGTCCGACGATTTCACCGGGGTCAACCTGTAAGTTAACACTATTAACAGCCTTTAACCCGCCAAAACTCTTCGTCAGGCCTGATACTTTCAAAAGGGACATGGTATCTATCCGTTAACGTTCATTTTCAATTTCAATTTTTATTGGCCAAGACCCGGTTGATTTTTTATCGGGAGATTTTGTTCCATATTTGGGCAGACAGTTCCGTCAGGCCCCCGGGTCGAAATTTCATGATGGCAATCAGGACAATACCAAAAACCAAAGGAACATATTCCCTCAGAGAAATCAACAGGTCACCTAAGCCTATTAGAAATACCGGCCCAAGCAATGCGCCGTAAAAATTCCCAACCCCCCCCACGACTATATAAAGAATATAATTGGCAGAAGTCCAAAAGGAAAAATCGTTAGGAGAGATGAATAATAGATAATGGGCGTAATAGGCCCCACCAATCCCGGCGATAAACGACCCCAAACAAAAAGAAATTACTTTAACGTTCATGATATTTACACCAACGGAGCGGGTAAGATCATCATTGAGGGAAATCGCCTTAAATAACAATCCTAATCTTGAAGTCTCAATTCGTCGGACGGCCAAAAATACTAAAAACAAAAGGAAAAAGATGAGGTAATAATAGTGTATTTTCCCAGAGAATGGAGCTCCGGAAATCGGGATGATCGGAGCCGGGATACCAAACACCCCGGAAGCCCCTCCAAATAAACCTTCCCACCGGGTATATATGAGACGGATGATCTCACCCAGCCCCATACTGACAATAGCAAAATAGGCCCCCTTGATACGTAAAGTTACAAATCCTATCGGCGCGGCAATCAAGGCAGAAACGGATCCCCCCAGTAACATGGCCATCCAAACCGGAAGGCCCAGATTCAGAGAGGTTAAGGCGGAAACATAAGCACCGAGACCCATGAAGGCGGCATGTCCCATATTGAGTTGACCGGTGAGAAAAATTAAACGCAGACCAAGAGTAATGAGACAAGCCAGCGCCATCTTTATCATTAGCGAAAGGAAATAGAGATCAGAATAAAAAAGGGGCGCAATAAAAACAAGCAGTCCCAAAATCATTATGAAAACTAATTCCAGTTTCCTGTTTTTAGTGTTCATGTCCCCACAATCCCGTTGGTTTCAATACCAGCATAACAACCAAAAGGCCGAAAACAATTATCATGGCTGCTTCAGAATCTAAAAAGGTCGATCCGAAACTCTGGACCAAACCGATCAGTAGCGACCCGACGATAGAACCGGGAATGCTTCCTAACCCACCAACAATGATAGCCGCAAACCCAAGGAGTAACGGTTCTCCACCAATATAAGGATTTATGGTAAAAATGGGGGCCAGCAGCGCACCCGCGGCCGCAGCCAGAGCACACCCGATAGCCATCCCCAGACTGCATATCCGGTCAATATTGATTCCCTGGAGTGCGGCGGCATCCGCATCCTGCGCTACCGCTTTCATGGCCCTCCCAGTAAAAGTTCTCTGGATAAACAGGTAAACAGCGACAAATAAAGTCACCCCGGCCATAATAACCGCTACCCTTTCAGCCGAAAGATAGGTCCCCCCGAGATTTAGAGTTCCAGAAAAGACTGATTTTACAGACCGTTCCTGTATACCAAAAACAATAAGAGCACCGGCCTGTAAAATCAGGATAATCCCTAAGGAGATAATCATACTAGGCAATAGGTTCCCCCGAAAGGATTTAAAAAAGAGTCTTTCGATGAGTACTCCGAAAGCCGCAATGATGATCATGGTCACAATCAAGGCAAGAATGTAGTGAATAACCGGTGGCCCTGGAATTGAGATGATGTTTTTCCCAAAAAGCAGCCAGAAAACATAGGCCCCCAGCATGTAAATCTCTCCATGGGCAAAATTTACAATGTGGAGAATGCCAAACACCAGTGTCAATCCCAAAACGACCAGCATGAGAATCATGCCGCTCATGATACCGTTCAGAATGACTTGGACAAAAAGTTGGCCTTGACTCATCGCTGTTTACCTGTCTATGTTCGGACAAAAGGAATATGAACGCAGTCTTAAATCTACCCTTTAATTTTGAATCCTTGCTATTCTATTCATCTACCGTGACGGTTAGTCTATCAAGGAGTTTAGCCTTCCCACCTTCAAACTTGAAAATCTGAACGGTTGAATTAAAGGCCAGTCTTTTAATGCCCACTTTTTTTGCTCCCCACCACCCGGAATCCTTGGGAGCGTAGGCATCCCATTTTTCATCCTGAAACTTAGCAGCCACCTTAGTGGTATCGAAGCTGTCGGCTTTGACAATGGCCTCGGTAAGAGCTCTCAGGGTTCCGGCAAAACCAATAACCCCTATATCGGCTTCATTGATATCCCATTTGGCGGAATATCTCTTTTTTACTTCCTGCAGCCAGGGTGTATCCCAGTAAATGAGTCCGTTAGCATAAACTCCCTCTGCCTGGGGACCGGCTATTTCAAGTACATCTTTAACACTCGGCCCCCAAGGGAGGAACACAATTCCTTTGTATCCCAACTCTCTGGCCTGTTTCAAAATTAATGACGCCGATCTTGAAGAGTTAATCCCGGTCATGATCATATCCGGGTTTTTGGTAAGTATTTTGGTTAATGTCGGATAAAAATCACTGGCAGTAAGCGAAACCATTTCTTGGGCCACTAAGTCAACTCCCGCCCGTTTAGCCGCCTCTACAGTAGTGCTGGCCGCGACCTTCCCCACAACATAGTCGGGTTGCAAAACCGCCATTGTTTTTAGGCCATGCTTTTTCTTAACCCATTGAATCAAAGGTATCCACGTTGTATCAGATATTTGTGCGGCACCGAAAAAGGTTAAGGGAGATTTGCTGGGAGGCAGATTAGGTGTTGGATTAGCCACAGATATGTTCAGGATCTTCGCCGGCTCCGTTTTGGGGATAACAGCTAATGTTTGTCCGCCACCCATGGTCGACAGGAAATTTACTTTTTCGGTGTTAATGGCCCATTCGACCCCGGCAACGGTACCCTCCGGTGTAAATTTACTGTCATAAGAGACGATTTTCCAAAAATATTTCTGCCCCTGGACGGTAAATCCGCCTGCTTCATTGATAATCTCAGACCCAATCATATAAGCCCTATAATCATTTATTCCCCAGGAAGCTGCCGGGCCGGAAAACGGGTAAATACAGGCAAATTTGATTTCTTTTGCCGCTGCAAAGGTTATCCCCTTGATCAAAACACCTTGTCCTAAAAATAATGATAAAAACAAAAAAGTGACCAAAGTCCAATTCTTTTTCATAACACCCTCCTGTTTTATAAATTATTTTGGAGTCCCGAATCGGACGGGATTTTCTTAACCCAAAACCTCCCTTTCTTTTATGGAAACGGATATACTATACCTTCCTTCCCGATAATTCTGATGTATCATCCTCTATCAATAAATGATAATGGACCGTATAGCGGGATAATATTTCCCGGACAACTCGTTGAACTTTTTCAGCGGGAACCCCTACGGCTAGTTTAATTTTTATAGAAACCGAAGTTCCCCGTGTTTTGTCTTCGCCAACCAACACCTTAACTGAGGTCGTCCAATCTTTTATTTTATTGAGTTCGTTTTCATAGACCCTTCGGATCGCATCCCATTTCAAGGCCGGTTTGAAGATTTTTCCCACGGCGGTCAGCGGAATGTGATCTAAAAGATAGACGGCTTTGGGAACGGCCGCCCTTTCTCCGATATGGGTTCTGGCCCAGTTCAAAATATCGCCTTCGGAAAAGGAGACATCCTGGCGGGCCTCCACGTAAACTACCGGGACCTCTCCGGCATGGGGGTCGGGCTGACCGACCGCCGCCGCCATCTTAATCCCTTCCAACTTGTATAACGGCTCTTCAATCGAAGCCGGATCAATATTGTGGCCGCCACGGATGATGAGTTCTTTTTTCCGCCCTGTCAGCCACAGGTAGCCCTCTTCGTCCATCCGGCCGAGGTCCCCGGTATTAAACCAATCTCCATCGATCCAGATACCCTGGTTGTGCTCTTTTTCTATATATCCCTGGAAAACTGTTGGCCCATAAATACAAACCGATCCTATTTCTCCCGGCAGGGCGTCTCGTTGGTATTGACCCTCCTGATCCAGGACAGCCACTTTAATTTTTTGATAGGGGACTCTGAGACCGACGCTGCCGATTCGTCGTTCCCCATCCTTAGGATTGACCGCCGAAGCACAGGTTGACTCCGTCAGGCCGTAGCCCTCCAGGATCTTCATTTTTGAGTGGGCTTCAAAACGACGGAATAATTCAACACTTAAAGGGGCTGCACCGCAAATCAAATGCCTAAGGGAGGATATGTCCGCTGAACCGACCGGGGTGTCCAAGAGCATGGAAAGTACCGTCGGCACACAGGAGAAAAACACCGGTTTGAATTTTTCTACAATCCGGTAAAAATTCTTGATGATATTCGGGTCCCTGTATCCGTTCGGGGAAAGGATCACCACCTGCCCACCCAGTGAAAAAGGCAACAAACCGGTGATACAAGTGCCGTTGCAATGAAACAAAGGAAGACCGACCATAACACCTTCTCCGGGGTTAAGACCGATCACAGAAGACAGGCCCCAATTTAGGGCCAGTTCATTCCCATGACTCCGGAGGGCCAGTTTCGGCCGTCCGGTTGTTCCGCCGGTGTGATAAATGGAGGCAATATCCTCGGAATGGATTATTCGGTCAAAATGAAGCCTTTGACCGTTAAATTTCCCTACGGTTTCTTCATAACCAAAAATCCCCTCCTGTTCATCCGTTGTTCCATTCACTCGAATAATGACTTTTAACTGTGGATTATTTTTGCGTATCGTTTCAACCTTCGTCCAGATATCAAAACCCGGGGTTTCCCCCAAGGCGACCAGAATCTTTGTCCCTGCCGCCCTGCAAATATCGGCGATTACCGGGGCCTCCAGCATGGGATTAACCGGGTTGGCAATACCGGCGGTTTCCGCACCCCATAAGACATAATGGGTTTCTGGAATACTGGGGAGGAGGTAGGTAACGACATCGGTCGGACCGACTCCCATATCATGAAGCATATTCGCTGTTTTTCTAATGTTAGAGATGAATCGGGAATAGGGTATTTGAACCGGTCGATCGAATAATTCTCCACTGGGTAAAAAGCTTATCGCTATGGCCTCTGGATTAATTTGTGCCCCTTTTTCCAACAGGTCAAAGGTACTTTGCTCTTTAATCCGTTCGGGTAAGGGAATCGTCTCAATTTCCTCAATATCCTTGATTTCTCGAATGGAAAATGAATTTTGTATCGGAGTCACCCCCTTCCAGGAAGCACATCTTCTTTTTTTGAAGAAAAAATAACTTACATAAAACAAATTTTTATTTACATTAAAAGGAATTTATTGTATTGTCAAGCTCTAATTTTACATATTATGCAATTTTTATTACATTGGAACCCCTTTCGAGAATAGAATCGATCAGAAAAATAAAGGAGGACCGAGAATGCCCCGTGTAAAGGCAAACGGAATCGAGATAGAATTTGATACCTTTGGAAATAGAACTTCAAGACCACTCTTACTCATTATGGGAGTAGGTCGACAATTGGTTTCCTGGAATGAGGATTTTTGTCAAAGATTGGCGGATAATGATCTTTTTGTTATCCGTTTCGATAATCGGGATGTGGGACTTTCTACAAAATTTGAAGGAGCCGGAATTCCTGATCTTACGAATCTCTTAACGGCTTCAATAGAAGAAAAGAAATCCAAAGCCCCGTACAGTCTTGAAGACATGGCAGATGACGCCGTTGGGTTACTGGACGTTTTAGCGATTCAAAAAGCCCACATCTGTGGGGCCTCCATGGGCGCAGCCATCACCCAGATAATCGGGTACAAACACCCCTCCAGGGTTCTCAGTTTGATTTCCATTATGGGTTCTACAGGTAACCCCGGCCTTCCCCAAGCCAAACCAACGGCCATGGAAGTCCTTATGGCCCCTGTCCCTGAAAAAAGAGAAGATCACCTAAAAAGTGTTTTAAACAGGCTGCGAATCCTCTGGGGTTCGATGACCTTTGATGAAGCAGATATGCAGAGGAGGGCTGAACTGGAGTATGACAGGGCCTTCTATCCTCAAGGGATGGTGCGCCAAATGGCGGCAATTTTAGCCGACGGCAATCGAAAACCCAAATTGAAGTCGATCACCGCCCCGACCCTTATCATCCACGGATCGGAAGACCCCTTGGTGCCCTGGGAGGGCGGAAAAGATACGGCTGAAGCGATTCCCGGGGCGAAGTTGTTAATTATTGACAGGATGGGGCATGGTTTGCCCAGGGAGGCCTGGCCTCAAATTATTAAGGCTATCTTTGAACATATTCAAAAAGCGGCTGGTTGATAAAAAAAGGTAAGGGTTCAAAAAGTAAAAAACATCATGCTTTACTTTTTCTCTTTCTCGAGCGGCGGTCCTTTTGTTTGCGGATTTTTTCCGCCTCCTTTTGTCCGGGAAAGGCGCCGGAGCGAAGGGCTTCGATTTTTTCAGCCAGGAGCCGCCAGGCCAGAAAGCGGTTCAGGGCCTGGGAACGTTCCTTTTGCATCTTGACCGTCAGCCCGCTGGGCAAATGCCTCAGAAAAACCGCGCTGGAGGTTTTGTTGACCTTCTGTCCTCCGGCTCCCTGGGAGCGGATAAAACGCTCTTCCACCTCCTCGGGGCGAAGGCCCAGTTTTTCAAGGGTCTGCTGTAAGGCCAGTTGTTTTTCCGGAGAGACGGCCATGGTTTTAGCGGATAACAGACAGGGCGCCGGGCAGGATGTGAAAACAGGCCGGAAGGCGGCCCACCAGTTCCCCGTCCAGATCGATCATGACCTCCTCCGCGGAGGTCATGTGGATGGATTTGGTCTTGAAGGTTTTTACCTTGGGGTGGGTGGCAATGGTCCCGCGGTATAAGAGACCGACATTGCTCAAAACCTCTCTTTTGGTCACATCCCCGATAACGACCAGCTCAAACAGACCGTCATCCAAACGGGCCTCCGGCGCCACCCACATGCCGCCGCCGAAATATTGCCCGTTGGCCACAACGATGGAGCTGGCCCGCTGTTCAAAACCCTCTCCCTCCTCCATGGTGATTCGAACCTGCTTGTTCATATAGCGAAATAGGGTGACCAGGAGCCCTTTAAAAAAACTCAGTTTGCCTCCCAGTCTTTTAGAATGGCTGTTCACATAGCGGACCAGGTCTCCGCCGAAACCCACATCAGTGACATTGACAAAATATCTCCGGGCCGGCCGCCCCTCGAGATCGATAAATTCAACAGACCCGAGGTCAACCGGTTTTATGGTCCCACCCCGGGCCTGTCGAGCGGCCTCCGGTAAAACATGAGAAATCCCCAGGGTACGGACCAGGTCGGCGCCGGTCCCATAGGGCAGAAAAGCCAAAGAGGTCCCTTTGGCAGAAAGAGGGAAAAAACCATTGACGACTTCATTAAAGGTGCCGTCTCCACCGTGAACGGCTATGACGGAAAAACCCCGGTCCACGGCCTGTTGGGCCAGTTCACGGGCATGGCCGGGGTAAGTGGTCGGCCATACTTCGAAGGGGGGGAGAAGGCTGCGTAACAGGGATTCGTGCCTTTTCCAATCCCTTCCGGTGCGGCCATTGGCGCTGGCCGGGTTGACAATCACCACCCAGGAAGGATCAGGCCCCATGGTTATTCGCTCTGCAGCGCCTGACCGACCTTCCTACCCAATTCCAGGGCGGCGGCAACGGCTTTGGCGTCGGGAACGAATTGGATTTTCAAGCCCGGATCGACCAGGGTAAACTTCATAGCCTCCAGTTCCTGGTTGATCAGTTTGACGGCTTCCCCGCTCCAACCGTAAGAGCCGAAGGCGGCGGCGATTTTATTGGCCGGTTTAAGTCCTTTCATATAGGTCAAAAAATCACTGACCGTAGGGAAAAGACCGTTATTCAAAGTGGGAGAGCCGACCACCACCGCCCCGGCATCCAGGATTTCGGTCATGATGTCGCTCCGATGGCAGGCCCGCAGATGCATGGGCCGGGCCGCTACACCGGTTTGGAATAATCCCTCCACCACGGCCTCGGCTAATTTCTCGGTGCTGTGCCACATGGTGTCATAAATCACCACGGCCTTCTTTTTCGGTTCCTGCCGGCTCCATTCCACATAGGCCCGGATGATTTTGGACGGGTCCTGACGCCAGAGGATCCCGTGATCGGGACAGACGGTCTTCAAGGACAGGCCCATTTGAGTTACCTTCTCCACTAATTGCAGGACCAAAGGCGCATAGAGAAGCAGGATATTGGCGAAATATTTTTTTGCCTGGGGCATAATCGCCTCCCCCACCTGATCATCGAAGCGCTCCATGGAGGCCAAATGCTGGCCGAAGGCGTCGCTGGAAAATAAAAGCGCTTCTTCCTTGACATAGGAAAACATGCTGTCCGGCCAATGGAGCATACGGGTCTCCAAAAAAGTCAGGGTCCGCTTTCCCAGATTCAAGACCCCCCCGTTTTCCACGGCCCGGTAGTTCCACGGCTCCCTGAAATGGAGGGAAAGGTTTTTTTGACCCACTTTGGAACAATAGAGGGGTTTGTCTTCACCGATTTTATGCATCACCCTCGGCAGTCCGCCGGAATGGTCCATCTCGGTATGGTTGCTGATCACATAATCGATTTTTTTAGGGTCGACGATCTGGGCGACATTATCCAGAAGCTGGTCGGCGAATTCTTTTTTGACCGTGTCGATCAGGGTGATCTTGTCATCCATTATCAGAAAGGCATTGTAGGTGGTTCCCTCCGGGATGGCATAGCCGTGGAAGTCCCGTAAGTTCCAATCAATGACCCCCACCCAATAAATATCTTTGACGATTTCCACCGGTTTCATAATGATACTCGGACTCCTTTCTATTATTAATGGTCTCAAAATAATATAGACATAAGAGGATCATGGGGGTCTTTTCTGGAGATTGTCCACCCCAAATCTGGAAGATTCTTTGCCGGGCAAATTATTTAACTAAATCATAAGCAGGCCTTCACCATTGCTGGAAACAAGCTAAGGTGTATGCCCTGCCTCTGATCAAACTTTGCTGGACTGGCCGGGATTGGGCGACAAGTCATCCTTTGGACAATCTCCAGAAAAGACCCCCATGATCCTTCGGTGGACAAGCTTTTCAGTTTCATATCCATAATGAGTCGGCTATTAATCCCTCAGGCCGCCCCTTCCTCTGCAGTTCTTATCAAAGGAAGGCTGATGTGGATGCTGGTCCCTTTCCCTTCTTCACTTTTCAGCTCCAGGCGGCCCCCGGGGTGCTCTTCAACAATCCGCTTGGAAACACTGAGGCCCAATCCCGTTCCCCGCTTTTTGGTAGTGAAAAAGGGGGTGAACAATTTCTCCAGGTTTTCGGAGTTGATCCCGGGTCCGTTATCGACAATGGAAATCAGCGCCTGATTCTGAGCGGCTTTGGAGGAGATGATCAACCGCCCCCCGTTTTCCATGGCCTCCATTCCATTTTTTACCAGATTTAAAAAAACCTGCTTCAGTTTTTCCGGGTCCCCGGAAACCCATAACGATTCCGGAGAAATTTCCAAACGAAGGTCGATGCGTCCGCTTTTGCAATCCTCGTGGGAAAGTGAAAACACTTCAGCCAGAAGGGTGTTGACGTCTACTTCCTTGAGGACCAGGGCTTGCGGCCGGTAAACCTCCTTCAGCTCCAGGATCAGCTTTTCCAACCTCTGGACTTCGTCGCTGATGATTTTTAGCTTGGAGAGGCTCTTTTCCTCTTGAATGACCCGGGAAAGCTGTCTGGCAAATCCTCCGATCATGATCAGGGGATTTTTGATTTCGTGGGTGATCTCGGCTACCAGTTGCCCCAAGGCCGCCAACCGTTCGTTTTGAATGATCTGTTCCTGCAGGGCCTTGGTTTCGGTTAAGTCTTGTATGATGCCGGTAAAAAAATATTTGCCTTCAATCTCCGAAACGGAAAAAGAAATGGAGAGCGGGAAACTCTCGCCATTCTTTCGTTTGGAAATAAATTCGGTCTGATGACCGATCAGTTTAGGCTCCCGGGTTTTTAAAAAGCGTGAAACGGCCAGTTTGTGACCGGTTTCACACTCTTCAGAAAGAATCCAGCCCAGATCTTCTCCGATGACCTCCTCCCGGGTATATCCGAAAATTCGTTCAGCCGCTTTATTAAAGACGATCACCCGATGCTCTTCGTCTATGGTCACAAATCCTTCGTTGGTATTCTCCGTCGCCCCCCGAAGGATAATGGCTTCCTCGTCGGAAGAGGGAAATCCCTCCTTTTTGGCCATCCGGCTCCCGCCTTTTATTCCTCTTCAAATTTATCTTTGGAGGCCCCGCAAACCGGGCAGGACCAGTCATCGGGCAGGTCTTCAAAGGGGGTTCCGGGTTTGATCCCGCTATCCGGATCACCGTTGGCCGGATCATAGACATAACCGCATACCGAACAGACATATTTTTTCATGGATTTCATTCTCCTCTCAGGTAGTAACAGGTAAAAAGTATCCCTCCGGAAAAGCCCTTTTCTCGGAAGGGGCGGTTAACGATCAGCTTTAAGCCTTCAGCAAAATCCTTTATTCATCAGGATTAGCTGAGTGCTGATGGCTGCAGGCTAAGTCCGGAAATTATGCATTTCCGGATGGAAAATAGGATCAATCGACCACTTCATAACCCGCTTTTTTAATTTTATCTTTAATTACCTGCTTGTCAACCGGTTTTATTTCCCGGTAGGCAGCCTGGCCTTTTTCCAGGTCAACCGCTATGTCCTGGAGTCCGTCGATTTCCTTCAAGGCCTTGGTCACGGCCATGACACAATGCTGGCAGGACATGCCTTTTACGTTCACCGTAGTCATTGTATTGCTTCCTTTCTGTAAAAAAATATTCTTTATGCCCCTTGTGCCTCAGCGGGGCTGTTTTCTGTTTCAAAAAGTAATAGATTTTTTTGCCACAGACAAAGGCAGGACGAGGTGGCGGCGACTTGCCGCCACCTCACTGTCAGGCCCTCCGGGCACTCCAAACCAGCTTCGCCACCAGGCGACGGCTGGTTTTGCCCGGGCTGTTTTGGTTAGGCCGGGGAAACAATTTTTTGTCCAGTTTTGTCTGTGTGGGTCAGTGGCAAAAACATTTTTTAAAATCACTAAAGTGTTCCAAAAAAATATCCCCCCCTGGGTTTAGGATATATCCCTTATTCAGATTCCTTTGCCTTAAACCTTACACCTTGAACCCTACCCCGTTTTTTTATATAGGGGGGACATCTCGCGTAAGGTCTGGACCACATTTTTCAAGGTCCCGACAAACCGCTCCAGATCGGATTCGGCGATTTCTTTGCCGAAGGTGACCACCAACGTCCCCTGGGCATCGGCAAAATCACGGTTGATCGCCAGGAGGACATGGGAAGCCTGCAGGGCCCCGGCGGCGCAGGCCGAACGGGTGGAGACCAGTATCTGTTCTTCATCGAGCATGAGAACGATCCCCTCCCCCTCAATGTAGCGGATGGAAACCGAGACCAGATTGGGAAGGGAATGTTCGGGGTGGCCGTTAATAAAAATCTCCGGAATATTTTCCTGGAGGTCCCGGATCAATTTCTTCTTCAGCCGCAGGCAATGGCTGATCCGGGAATCCATTTCCCGCAGGGCCAGATCGGCCGCTGCTCCCAGGCCGATGATGCCGATCAGATTCTCGGTCCCGGCCCGTTTATTGTTCTCCTGCACCCCTCCGTCCAGCAGGGGCCAGAGGCCGGTGCCGGAGCGGATAAAAAGGCCCCCCACACCGGAGGGCCCATAAAACTGATTGGCGGAGAAGCTCAGCAGGTCCACTCCCAATTTTTGCACATCCACCGGGACCACCCCCACCGAAGTCACGGCATCGCAATGGAAGGTCACCTTGCGCTCCCGGGTGATCCGGCCGATCTCCTCAATCGGCTGCAGGGTCCCGATTTCATTGTTGCTGTGCATGATGGTAACCAGAACCGTGTCCTCTCTTATCGCTCGAGCGACATCGTCGGGATTGACCCGGCCGAATTCGTCCACGCCGACAGAGCTCACCTGATAATCCATCATCCGCAGCCGCCGCAGGGACCTCAGCACGGCATTGTGTTCAATGTTGGAAGTGACAATATGCTTCCCCTTTTTTGCCTGGGCCAGGGCCACGCCCTTGATGGCCTGGTTGATGGACTCCGTACCGCCGGAATTGAACACAATTTCCTGCGGGGTTTTACCGTTGATCAGTCGGGCCACAGATTCACGGGCCTTTTCCAAAACCTCAGCCGCTTTGTCCCCGACCTGATGAGGGCTGGAAGGGTTTCCGTAATTGGCGCGTATGGCGGCGATCATGGCCTCTTGCACTTCGGGAAGCAGAGGATTGGCGGATAGATAGTCAAGATTAATCGTTTTCATCGGTCACCTTCCAAAGATATTTGATAGTTATTAGCGGAAAGAAGGCTTGCTTAAGATTTAAATAAATTACCGGCCCGGCGAAAAACCTTTTTGATTCGGCGCGGAGGCCGGCTTCCCCCTCAACCCGCTACTGAAGTCGGCATAGGGCATCCGGATGGATGCCTTTTCAAAAGCTCGGGTAAGCCGAGCGCTCTGACCTGCCCCGAGAAGCCCCCCCTCTTAAAAAGATAATTTAAGAGAGGCCGGTCCAAAAACCCTAATGAAGCTTTTTGAGCATCTTGCCGCAACCGACACAAAACAGGTCTTCGTCCGAAACCTCGATATTACAATAGGGACAATGACAATGCCCTCCTTCTTCCGCCCCGTGGTCATGTTCGTGTTTCTCTTCCCTTTTGGGTTTCGGACGAACAATGCCGGCCTTTTTGTCTTCATAATCCTGAATGGCCAGGTGCAGGGCGTCGGCCCCCAAATTGGAGCAGTGGAGTTTGTTCTTCGGCAATCCCTCCAGGGCTTCGGCCACCGATTTATTGGTGATCTTCTTGGCTTCGGCCAATGTTTTCCCCTTGGCCATCTCGGTCAGCATGCTGGAAACGGCAATGGCCGCCCCGCAGCCGAAGGTTTTAAACTTGATGTCCTTGATGGTATCCTCTTCAATCTTGAGATAGATGCTCATCATGTCGCCGCATAAAGGATTACCTACTTCCCCCACGCCATCGGCGTTTTCGATCTCACCGACATTGCGTGGGTTCTTAAAATGATCCATGACCGTGCTCGAATACATGGCTCGCCCTCCTGTTTGATCGTTTTTTCCTCAGGATAGAAGCTTATTCCTTTAGTTTCATTGACCCGATCCGGACCGGCCGGAAGCAAAATTGGAAATCAAAAAAATACCTGTCCCGGTCCGGGTTACATTCTCTTTTTAAAATAAATTCTATCCAATTCGCCTAGAAGTCTATTCGTAAGCGACTAAGTCAACAAAGGAAAGGTCTTATAAAAATGACCTGTGTTTAATACTAATCATGAGGAGAATATTTGTAAAGAGGGGCCGGAATGCTTGTTTTTCATCCGGTCTTTCTCCCGGTTGCGTGGATATATTTTCAGGAAAAAACCTAAATGGAACGGTTCCCCCGGTTTTTCCCAAAGCAAGAAAGGATTAATAAGACAACTTCTCCAACGGCCTTCTTTCCGGCACGTAGGGGTGAGGGGCTGGGGAGTCATTCCAGGCCTGCGTCACATAAAGATTACAATAACAACTGCCATATTCGGCCACATCCTGGGTGCGGTATTGGCAGGGGCAAAGGATGTCCTGATCCTGCTTTCGGTCTCCCGAGGCCAAGCGGCAGGGACAGCACATGTATCCATAGCGCCCTTTATTAAGCAGCAGGGCCGAAAGCAGATCGCTGACCCGATCCTGGTCTTTATTAAAAAAATAACCCTTGGGTTCCTGGACTTTTTTCAACTGTTCATAGAGTTCCTGCTCGTTCATAATCCGAGGGCCTCCCGGATTTCATTCTCTTTGAATCCGACGATGTGCCGCTCGCCGATGAGGATGGTGGGAAAGGAAACGGCGGGATTATAGCGCTTCACTTCTTCGATCATATCGGCCCGCTCCTGCCCCTGGAGCAGGTCGACATCGATGAAGTCATAACGCACCCCAAGGTTATTCAAATATTGTTTGGTATTTTTACAATGACTGCAAGTACTTAACGTATAGAGTTTAACGGGCGGCATGGTTTCTCCTCCGGGGCAACAAAGTAGTAGCTTACGAAAAGGATTCTACGCAAATTGGATAGAAGTTATTCCCAAACGGGAATTTTCCGGACCAAATGTGGATAAATTATAACAAAAGAAAGGGATTGATTGCAAATAGTAATTTTTCAGGTCCTCTTCCGTTGGCCGGGTCTTTTAACGCCCCCAACCGTCCAGGAATTTTTTCAGACCGGGATTCGAACCAATATCGCAACTATTTTGTCCTAATCCGTAAAATCCAATTTCCGGATGGAAACGAATCAGGTCCCCTATGGGTTCAACTTTCAATTGACAAGGTCGCGGCAAAAGGTTACATTTTGCCGGAAACCAAAGGATCGATCAAGCTGTAATCTATGGAGAGTAAGAGGCCAGGGCAAACTCTGGGCAGGATGTCATGAAAATCATTTTTGGACCGGTTCCCTCCCGCCGGTTGGGATTTTCCCTGGGGGTGGATATCATCCCTTTTAAAACCTGCACTTTTGATTGTGTTTACTGTGAATTGGGCAAAACCGACAAAAAGACCGTTGAACCTGTCGCCGAATTACAACCCCGGGAGATCCTCCAGGAATTAGACCAAACCCTTTCCGGCCCTCCCCCGGCCTTGGATTTTATCACCATAACCGGATCAGGGGAACCCAGCTTACACCCGCAACTGGGATTGATTATTGAAGAAATTAAAAAAAGGACCTCGGTTCCCGTTGCTTTGCTCACCAACGGCTCTTTACTCTTCAAGGACGAGGTCCTGGAAAGGGTGCTCAAAGCTGACCTCGTGCTCCCCTCCCTCGATGCCTCGGACGAGGCGGGATTTCAAACCATCAACCGCCCTCATCCCTCTTTGTCCTTTGAGAATTTGATCAACGGATTGACCCGCCTGGGGAACAGTCCCGGACCGCAGATCTGGTTGGAGGTTTTGCTCCTCAAGGGAATGAACGACGACCCGGCCCAGATGGAAAGGATCGGGCATTATATCAATAAAATTAATCCGGAAAAGGTCCAGTTGAATACCGTGGTCCGTCCTCCGGTTGAAGGGTATGCCTGCCCTTTGCCGGACCGACAACTGCAGGCCATTCAAAAAATCCTGGGACCCCGGGCGGAAATTATTGCCGGCCCGGCCAGAGACAAATCCCAGCCGGCCGGCAAAATGATGGAATCCAAGATCTTGGAACTGGTAGCCCGCCGTCCCTGCACCGCTCAGGATATCGCCCAAACCTTGGGCCTTTCCGAAGAAAAAACGGCCTCTCTGTTGCGGGGCCTGATCCGGGGTGAAAAAATAAAGGTGGAAGTCTTCGACCGGCAGGACTTTTATCGGAGCTTATAGTATCAATGGGTTGTTTTGGAGGAAATAAATGAAGTTGTTACATCTGGGAATGGATATCGGTTCAGTCAGCGTCAACACGGTTATCATGGACAAGGACGGAAATATTCTGAAAGAGGATTATCGCCGCACCAAGGGTCAGCCCCTGGAAACCGCTCTGGAGGTTTTTCAGGAATTTTTCAGGGAATTCCCTGTAGACCGGATCCGCTCCCTGGCCCTGACCGGGACCGCCGGAAAAATTGTAGCCGAATTGCTGTCGGTTCCTTTTATCAATGAAATCATCGCCCAGGCCCGGGCCGTGGAACGCTTTCACCCCCAGGTCCGGACCATTATTGAAATGGGCGGGGAGGATTCCAAACTGATCCTTCTGGCCCCGGAAGAAGGGGGACGGCTGGTCATAGAGGATTTCGCCATGAATACCCTTTGCGCCGCCGGAACCGGGTCTTTCCTGGATCAGCAGGCCCACCGCCTGGGGCTGACCATAGAAGACTTCAGCCAACTGGCCTTGAAATCCGAAAACCCTCCCCGCATCGCCGGGCGGTGTACGGTCTTCGCCAAGACGGATATGATTCACCTCCAGCAGGAAGCCACCCCGGACTACGATATCATCGCCGGTCTTTGTTTCGCCGTGGCCAGGAATTTAAAAAGCAACATCGCCAAAGGGAAGAACATCCTCAAGCCGGTTTCTTTTCAGGGCGGGGTGGCCGCCAACCAGGGGGTTCGGCGGGCCTTTTCCCAGGTCTTGGAACTGGAGAAAGGCGAGTTGATTATTCCGGATCACTTTTTTTCCATGGGGGCCATCGGCGCCTCTTTGATCGTCCAGGA
>JBFMBU010000220.1:0-4435 GCA_040755035.1 Thermodesulfobacteriota bacterium | reverse complement strand
TGAGGGTGAACTTCCCGGCGATGGTCGGGAACTGGGAATAGGAGAGGGTGGAATCTTTGGGCGCCGCAAAAGGAGGATAAGAAGTGGTGGCTGTGTCCGCAATATAGGTCCCGGTGGTGATCAGGGCGATGTGATAAGAGAACATCTTATTGATCGTTTGCCCGAAACGGATAGCCGGGTACTTACCGTCATACATGGCCCCGAAGGCGATGCTGTTGGTGTGTGAGCCGGTGCCGCCGTTATAGCCGAAGGCCTGGGAGGTGCAATAAGTGGTCCAGTTCGATCCGATCTTCCCGGCCAGGATATGGCTGTTGCCGAACTTGTAGGTGCCGTAAAAGATGTCGATGATATCGTTGTCTTTCTGATTCGTGCCTGTGGTGCCGTAAGCCTGCAGGTTGCTGCTCAGGGTAGCGCTGGAGGTGGCGATGGCCCAGTTGGCGCTGATATCTCCGACAGTGAAACTTCCGATCAGGGCGCTGCTGGGCAGAATGGCGATAAACTGGGTCCGGTCCACGCCTTTGCCGAAAGAGGTGCTGACCGCCGTGTTATACTCTTTACTGGTGAAGCGGTAACCTATATCAAAGTCTACGTATCCGGTCATGGAGAAACGTTCCCCCTTGGCCCCTTCCACGGTGTAGGCGAAGGCCGGAAGAGAAAAGGCCAGAGTAAAAATGGTAATCAGCCATACAAAGCCAAATTTTTTTATCATCCCTTTTTTCTCCTCTCATTTCTTGTGGTTCGGGTTAAGACTTTTTTACGTTCCCTGAGATTTCCTTTAAAGAAATTTTTTTTGTGGCCTCTCACCTCCTTTCGCCGTTTATTGGCCGCTCCCCTGACGAAAAACGAAGCGACACCCCGGGACAAGGGTCAAGCTCCCGAGGCAAAAGGTTCGCTCAACCGGCACCAGGTTTTCCTTCGTTTCAATCCATCAGTCTCGAGGTTTACCCCATCCCTTCCGGAAAAGGGATACACACTCCGATTATAGCCCCTAAGGGAACGGCTGACTTTTACTGAAAAAGAAGGTTAACTGCAAATTTGAAAATGAAAAGATTAGGAAATGATTTTTCTAATTACTTCCACAGGATATGTTGTCGTTTCTTAAACCTTACCCTTGTACCTATGACTGATCAATCGTCACAAAAAAGAAGTAATATCGGGCGCCGGAGACAAGAGGCTTTCTCCTCGAGGAAAACGCGCCTATATAAAAAAGAACAGATACTTGGAGAGATTACTAAATTAAGTGAATTTTTTATCTTAGAAAAACAGCAATGTCAACTTTTTTTTACCTTTTATGAGAAAAACCGGGTTTGGCTTTTAAATATCATCCTTCCTCCCGGACCACCCGGTTGGCCAGGACCCCGATCCCTTCAATTTCCACCTCCACCCGGTCCCCGACCTGCATGGGGCCGACGCCATCCGGGGTGCCGGTAGCGATGACATCTCCCGGCAGCAGGGTCATATGACTGGAGATGTAGCTGACTAAGTACTCCACCTTGAACAAAAGGTCGGCGGTGGTGGCTGACTGGCGGACCTCCCCATTGAGGCGGGTCTCAATCTTCAGGGCATTGGGGTTCGGGATATCCATAGCAATCACCGGTCCCAGGGGACAAAAGGTATCATAGGACTTGCCCCTGGTCCACTGGCCGTCGGAACGCTGCCAGTCCCGGGCAGTGACGTCGTTGAGACAGGAATAGCCCAGGATATAGTCGTGGGCCATCTCTTGGGGGACTTTCCAGGCCCGCTGCTTAATGATCACCGCCAGCTCCCCTTCGAAATGCAGGTCCCGGCAGCCCCCGGGATAAAAAATGCCTTCCTCCGGGCCGATAACCGAGGTGGAGGGTTTCAGGAAAAAAAGGGGGGCCGTCGGGGCCGGGCGGTCGACTTTCATTTCAGCCACATGGCTGGCATAGTTCAAACCCACGGCCACGACCTTCCCGGGCATGAGCGGGGCCAGGGGTTTGACCGATGTGAGGGGGATGGATCCCTCCAAAAGGGTATAAGGACCGTTAGGCCAGCCTTCGATGATGCGGATCTGGTCTTCGTTGACTACGCCGTATTTCATCTCATCATTAAACACAAAACGCATGATTTTCATGGATTAACCTTTCTAAGGAATCTAACCCGGACCGAATGAGGAATTTTTGGATTTCCCATTTTGGTTCAGGCCGGTCCGGGTTAGGGATAAGGGGTAATGGCCGCAATGGTTAGCTGATCCCTGTCCGGTCCATAATACCAGAAAATCCGGTAGGCAGAGGGTGTCTTCTGTTGCGCATAGGCCTCGAATACCTTCTCACCGGCCGGGCCTTTAAGAGAGGTAAAGGCATGTGTTTGAAGAGAGGGGTGTTTTAAATTCATTTCCATCAACCCTAATGTTTTTCTGACCGCTTTCAACACTTTTCCCTTTTCCGGGTTATTTTCCAATTCCTTAAGGTCTTCATCGGCTTGAGGAGTTAGGATTAATCGAGGCATGGCAGGAAGTTATTCGACATATTTGGAAAAAGATTCCCGTTTTATCGTTCCCTTTTGGGAAAGACCCTTTTGGACTTTCTTTAAAGCGGTTTTATTATTAAATAACCAAACCTCCTGGGCGGGAATTTCAACCAAGGGTTCAAGAATAATCCGGTGATCCCGGGTATAGGCTTTTACCGCGGAAATATTGGCCTCCGGTATCAGTTTGGTTAAGGTGATCCGATTTTTTGAATCGACGGTTAAATGGATAGCTTTCATGATACCCCCTTTTTTCCGTTTAATCATAGTGCAATCGAGAAGATTTGTCAAGTGGGAATACCCACCTTGACCAACGGTTTTTTCAGTTTTCAGGCAGGATATTTTATGATACGGTTATCCAGGATACAAACCTATTCATTGGAGGATAAAAAGGGAATGCTTTGCCAGAAATGTCATCAGGAAATCGAGTCCGGCGAAGAAAGGGAAAGGCACGGACGGACCTTATGCGAAGATTGCTATATGGACGCCCTCTCCCCCTTGAAGGCCTGCGATCCCTGGGCCGTCCATTCAGCCAAACGGCTGGAACAGATGGGCGGCACGGGGCAATTGAATGACCTTCAGGCCAGGATACTCTCCTTTTTAAAGGAAAATGACGGGGTCAGCCCGGAGGTTCTCTGCCGGAATTTGAGTATTACTCCCAGGGATTTGGAGCGGGAATTTGCCGTGCTGAGACACATGGAAAAGGTCCGCGGGGAAAAGGTGGAGGACCGGGTGATCCTGCATCTATGGTGATTGGTTCAATCCGAACGGGCAAGCCCTTGACAGAACAATCAAAAAGACCTATATTCCCCCCAGAAGCCAATCCTAAGAGATTTATAAGGGAGGGAATTTAAATGAGAATCGCTTTTCCTGTTGAAGACAATCAGGGGTTAGAGAGCCCGGTTTACAGCCATTTCGGCTCAGCCCCTCATTTTATGGTATTGGATGTTGACAGCGGCGCTTTAGAGGCCGTAACCAATTCCGACGCTCATCATGAGCACGGCCAATGCCAACCCATCCGTGCCCTGGGGGGAACTCCCGTGGATATGGTGGTGGTCGGCGGTATCGGGGCCGGAGCGCTTATGAAATTGCAGAATGAAGGCATCCGGGTCTTCCGGGCCGTGGAGGGTAATGTAAGTGAAAACCTGGAACTGCTGAAATCCGGAAAATTACCGGAATTTGCAGCCAATATGACCTGCGCCGGACATGACGGCGGACATGGCTGTATGCATTAAACAAGGAATCAGAGATGGAACAAGAGAACACTAATCAAAATAATCTGTCGAGTATCCGGGAAATGCTGGCCGGCTCCGGCTACGGGAAAAAGGCCATTGATTATTATCTGACCAAACCCAATCAGGGACCGCTGAAAAACGCCGATCAGGTTACCGAAATGACCGGGCCTTGCGGCGATACCATGAAAACCTATCTCAAAATCGATCAGGGAAAAATTCAGGACGTCAAATTCGATGTCCTGGGGTGTCCCGGGGCCATTTCGGCCGCCATGGCCCTGGCCGATCTGGTCAGGGGAAAAGACCTGGACAGCGCCCTGCAGGTCAAGGATGGAGATGTCTTCAGGGAACTGGTGGAGATCCCGGATCAAAAACAGCACTGCATCAGGCTGGCGGTAAAAACCCTGGAAAAGGCCATTAAGGACTATCGGGGTCAAGAGGCCCACTAAAGGGGAAAAGGAGTATTTTCATGCCCTTATATGATTATCTTTGTCTGGATTGTGGAAAAGTTACGGAAACCCTGATGACCGGTTCCAATCAGCTCGCTTCCTGTACGGCCTGTGGTGGGACCAACGTCAAACGCCTGTTGTCGGCACCTTCTTCCCTCACCGGTTCCAGCCGGCAGGGGATGCCCGGCCCGGGAGACACGGCCTGCTGTGGCTCCGCTCCAGGGATGGCCACCGGTTGCGCCGGACCGGGGAGCTGCTGCGGACATC
>JBFMBU010000219.1:0-29349 GCA_040755035.1 Thermodesulfobacteriota bacterium | reverse complement strand
CGCCAAGAAATTCATAAGAATTCAAATGGTTGTCAGAGGAAACAGCGAATGGATAAAACCAAAACGGCAATTCCGGTAAGAATATTACCATAAATAATGATATTGGAGAGAACAAGATTAAACTGGTCTTTTCTTTTCACCAGGATTTTATGAGCCAGAAAGGGAATTAATCCGCCAATACCGCTGATGATCCCCAAAACCATTCCGATTTGAGACTGTTTTTCCATTTCCACTGCCCCATAAAGAAGGAGGAGTAGGATAGGGACATGAAGGAGGAGAAAACCGGAAATATGTCCCGGTAATTTTAGAATCTCCCATTCTTTTTCATAGGCTGATTCCATTTCATGCAACAATAACATTGTGGCATTTAGAATATAGAAAAAAGTGACTGCCCCCATCGACCTATTCCTCCTACGATAATTTATTTTTCAAAGAAAAACCGGTAATCCCGGAAACAGCGACCTTCGCTGTGCATCATGCAGCCGGTCACTTTGGGGTTCACTTCATATTGAATTCCCAGGGTGTCGAACCAAACTTCGATACGAAGCATGATGCCGCATTGATAGCGGTCGGCCACCCCTAATTTTTTCATGCCCTCATAGGCGAAACAGGATTCCCACTCGGCATGGATCTGGTTTTTTTCAGGGAAGGTAAAATGGTATTTCATAAATTTCCCTGAAACGATGGCCATGACCCTTTGAAAAAAAAGGACCAACCCCTCAAAACTATCAAACCGGTCGACTTTCAGGACCTTCTGATAGCGTTTGATCTCAATGGGACCAAGGGATCTGATGGAGGCCTGGTTGATCTTGTTGGCGTTTTCGATCCCGAATTCCCGCAGACAGTTGTAAAACCACATGGCGTCATGGGTCATCCAGCATTTGTTAAGGAGTTCCTTAAGGTCCATGATTTCGAGAGGGAAAGGGCTGGTGCTCATAGTCTGAAATTCCTTTGCAAAAGGGTTTTTGTTTCTGTTTTCAGAATGTGCTATATACCATGATAAAGAAAAAACGGGATTCTTTCCATAGAAAACGGTACTTGAATAAAAGAGAAAATCAGAGGGTTTCCGTAAGGAATTGAAAAAAGTCATTGAGAGGAAAAGAATATGAATATCGGAAGACTGGCGGAAGACAATATTAAAAGATTCGGCGAATACGATTTAATGAATTTCCAAGGGCATTGGCATAGCAATACAGCCATGAATGGGAAGGCCAACCGGCTGGGAAATGCTTTAAAGGGTTTGGGGATTGAAAAAGGGGACCGGGTGGGGGTCCAGTTGTTAAATTGTTCCCAACTCATACAGGCCTTTTTCGCCATATTTAAAATAGGGGCGGTACTGGTTCCGGTCAATCCGGGTCTCAGGGTGCATGACCTGGCCTATTTATACCGGGATGCCGGAATGAAAGCCCTGATCAGCAGCCTGGATTACCTGGAGGCCATTCAGGAGGCGCGCCGCGGGGCCGAAGCCCTGGAGCATCTTATTTTGATCGAAGAAAAAGTCCCGGAAAATACCCTGGCCTTAGAGACCTTGATCCAGAACCAGCCGGAAATCCTAACTATTGAACATACGGACAATGAGGATACAGCGGTTATCATTTATACGGCCGGCACCACCGGAAACCCCAAAGGGGTGATGTTGACCCATTATAACTGGTACACCCATGTCTCGGGCTATTACGAGACCGTACTGCTCGATTCCTGGGGGGTTTCCAATATGGGCCCGGTCCAGGAAAAGCAGGGAGAACAAAAAGGGAAAAGGGCTGAAGTTTTCGGGGTGACCCGCGACCGGGTTTCTCTGATTACCCTGCCCTTATTCCATGGCTACGGGGTCTTCGCCCTCAATCTGGAATTCCTCACCGGAGGCAAACTGGTGGTCCTCAGTCGTTGGGACACGGAAGAGGCCATGAAGGCCATAGAACAATATAAAGTGACCGAATTCCGGGGCGTGCCCACCATGTATATTCAACTGCTCAATCATCCGGCAGCCCTGAATTATGACTTGAATTCCCTGAGGTTCTGCATCTGCGGCTCTGCTCCCATGCCCCTGGAGGTGGCCCGCAGTTGGAAGGAACGATACGGCATCGATATCTGGGAAGGCTACGGTCTGAGCGAGGCCACCACCGTCAACTGCGGCAACGTAGCGGAAAGGCGCCCCCCCAAGTACGGCTCCGTCGGCAAGTGCTATCAGAAGGCCAACACCATCAAGATTTTCAATGACCAAGGCCGGGAAGTTCCGCCGGGGGAGCTGGGGGAGATTGTCATCAAAGGCCCCTGTGTCATGAAAGGCTATTGGAACAAACCGGAGCAGACCGCCGAGGCCCTGCGGGACGGCTGGCTCCATACCGGCGATATCGGCTATGCGGATGAGGACGGTTACCTGTACCTGACCGACCGGAAGAAGGACCTGATCATCCGCGGTGGGGAAAACGTCTATCCCAAGGAAATCGAGAACATCCTCCATAGGCATCCGGAGGTCCTGGAAGCAGGGGTCATCGGCATCCCCGATCCGGTTTACGGCGAGGCGGTCAAGGCCTTTATCGTCCTCAAAACTCCGGGAGCTGTGGGGGAAGAAGAGTTGATGAAATTCTGCAAGGAAAATTTACCGTCTTTCAAGCGGCCCAAAGTCATCCAGTTTCTGGATTCCTTGCCTAAAAGCGCCATAGGTAAAATCTTGAGGCGGGAACTGAGAAGGATGGAGTGATCCCTAACAAACCTGTTATACAATCCTTACGCCTTGAGAATCTCCTTGTGCCGGAGGGCGCGCTCCAGGGAGGGCTGCATTTTCATGTCCCGGAATTCGGAGATGGCGAAGTCGAGGTGGGCCATGGCCTCGGATTTTTCTTGGGGGTAATGTTCTAAAAGCAGTTCAGTAAATTGCAGTCGGGAAAGGGCCAGCTCCGGCCGGAATCTCATCTCGGTGCAGACCCGGATGGCTTCCTGGAAATGCTCACGGGCCTCATCATATCTTTCCGGCAGGGCTGCAGCTCCGCCCATGTGGAGGGGGATGGAGGTGGGATAATTCATGCCTGAAGTAAAGACACAAGTTTAATTTTAAGCAACTTTTTTCTGCTTATCCGGAAAAGATATAATCATTAGATTAATTTGATTTTTAAAGAGAACAGCATCGGCATTTGTTTTAATTTTATTAATAAATTCTTCGGGAGATAATGCCTTCGTCTCTTCATAAACCTTTTCTTTCCACTCCCAGACCTCCGTTAACGATTTATCGTATGTCTTCATCCGATTCTGCTGTCGCCTTTTCTATCTCCGTTATCACGGCGTCGGAGATAAAAATATCGTATTCGCCCTGCTTAACCTTCTCAAAAAAGGCTATAGTAATTTGCTTTTTCTCCGGGGCATCGTCGGCAAAATAAAAGTTCCAGACCGAGGTTTCCAGATAAAGCTGTAACCGTTTCATAGTGTTTAATTATACACAGATTTTCGTAAAAGGGTAATCCAAAAGATTTCTGGTGATTATCATTGGTTCTACGCCTTCAGAATCTCCTTGTGCCGAAGGGCGCGTTCCAAGGAGGGCTGCATCTTCATATCCCGGAATTGAAGCTCCCATTAAGGCCGGAGCTTCCAGGCAAGGAAGTTTACTGTCTTTGTAGTTCGCTCATTTATTCCCCGTCACGCCTTAAGCGGACCAGGAAATCCACTCGCTGTCCCTGTTGGCGATGGCGATGTCGAGGTGGGCGATAGCCTCGGATTTTTCTTGGGGGTAATGTTCCCGGAGCAGTTCGGCCAACTGAAGGCGGGAAAGGGCCAGCTCGGGGCGGAACCTCATTCCCGTACAGACCCTGATTGCTTCCTGATAATGCTCCCGGGCCTCTTCATATCGACCCAGAAGGGCTGCGGCCCCACCTATGTGGCGGGGGATGGAGGTGGGATGAAAAACACCCGAGGTAACTACGCCGGTACCAATGAATCTATCCAAAAGCAGTTCAACCGCTTTTCGATGCCCTGTTTAAACCGCTGCCTCAAGGTATAGGGAATCAACATAATTGCCTCCCCTTTAGGGAAAAGTGGCCTTGCTGGAAGACGGTTTATAAAAAAAAAATTACCCCTGGCGTGTCTGCACCATCCGGACGGTCCGGGGGGCGGTTGGAACCAGTTGGATGGCGTTGGAGGGACAGAAATAGGCGCAAACCCCGCAGCCGATACAGCGGCTTTCGTCCACATGGGATTTGTTATCGTTCCCTAATTTTATGGCATCGGTATGGCAGCGTATGGCGCAGGTCTCACAACCGGTGCAAAGATCAGGATCCACTTTGGAGAGATAACTGGAAACGTTGACCACAATCCTGGAGGAATTCCCGCAGCAGTCCTTGCAGCAATTGCAGACACTGGTTTCTTCCTTGCTGATATCGAAATTGGGGTGATAGGCCTTATGCACCAAGCCGTCCTCTTCTGATTTCTGCAGAATCTCCAGGGCCTCTTTTTTATCGATCATGCGCATGAACCCGTTTTCGGTGGTGAAGCGGGCTGATTTGCCGAAGGTGAAACAGGTTTCGCGTAGCTCGGTCTGCTTACAGGAGCGGTTTTCGGTATCCCGATGCTGGCGGCAGAAACAATGGCCCACGGCGATTTCATCAAATTTATCAATCAGGTCTTTGACGTCCTGGGTCAGGAGGATACGGTCGGCCACTTCCCCGGTCAGGTCCTTATTGATCGCGATCACCGTCGATTTTTGAGTGGCCTTGTTGATGCGGATAGGCACGGTCCGGTCCGGCGGCGGCATTTTTTGGGCGATCTGGCCCAGGACCTCCGGGGTAATTTGGGGATTGTCCCGCCAGGCGGAAAAGAACTTGGTAAAGAGGGCGGCTAAGCGTTTTTCCTCTTCCGAATGGGTTAGCTTTTTCATAAAGTTATATTCAAAGATCCCTACATTGGCCAGAGGAAGAAGGCGAAAAACCCTGACACCGGCGGAATTGGGTTGGTTAAATATAACACCTTTTTTGGCCAGGGCATCGGTCTGTTTCAGGATCACCTCTTCGGGCAGACCGCTGCTTTCCTTCAACTGGTCCAGGCTCTGGGAGCGCTTTCCTTTAAAAGTCAGGATTAAATCAATTTGGTCCTCTTTAACCAGTTCTTTTATTATATCCACCAGGGTGTCGTTGGCCCCTCGGCCGCTGATCGTTTCGGCCACTTCCTTATATCGTTCATCCAAATTCATAAATTCCTCCTACCCTTAATGGGCTTTCACCTAAAAACTTTAAACTTCAACAATATACAACCTGGAAATAATTTGCCAGAAAAAAATGAAGGCTGTGGTACAGGGGATCGGCATTTTTTTTATTTGACCTTCATGGTTCCTTTCGGTAACATGGCGGTACTAAAAACAAATTCCAAGGAGGTCGGTTATGAACATCATCCAAAGGGCCAAAGACATTATGTTTAAACCAACGGACACCTGGACGGAAATCAAGGGGGAACAAACCACCATCAAAGAACTCTATACCTCTTATGCCGTAATTCTGGCGGCTATCCCGCCCATTGCCACATTTATCGGCATGTCCCTGTTGGGGATTTCCGTGTTTGCCTTTTCTTACCGTATGCCCATAGGGTGGGGAATCAGCCAAGCTATCGTTTCTTATATTTTATCCCTGGTGGGACTTTATGTCGTGGCCCTGATCATTGACGCCCTGGCCCCCAATTTCGGCTCGCAAAAAAATCAGATCAATGCCATGAAGGTAGCTGTTTTTGCCTGGACCCCTTCCTGGATAGCCGGCATTCTGATGGTTATCCCGGCCCTTTCTCCGCTGGCTATGCTTCTGTCCCTATATAGCCTTTATCTCTATTATGTGGGATTGCCCATCCTGATGGAAACCCCCAAGGAAAAGGCCCTGGGATATGTTATTGTAACCATTTTAGTCAGTATTGTGGTCTTTATTCTCATTGGTGTGATTTCCAATGCACTGTTCGGGTTCGGCCGGGTGGGCCGTATGATGTAAAAAAGGGCTCTTGGTCAAATGACCAAGTTGGTCCATTCTAAAACGCTTTTTAAAAAAAGCGGAGGTGTCAGGTGAAAAATTTTAAATATGTTGGAATGATTTTCCTTTTTCTTCTTACGCTGGTGACAGTTCAACCCGCCCTGGCGGACAAATCGGCGGTCACCATCACCGCACCTGAGGCGGTGGCCAAGGGTACGGAGGTGACGGTAAAACTGTCGGTGACCCATAGTGGTAATAACCGCTTTCACTACACCAACTGGGTTACCCTGAAGGCAAATGACAAAGAGGTCACCCGTTGGGAATTCACCGGCTCGAAAAGACCGGAAGCAGAAGTCTTTACCCGCGAGTTTAAAATTATGGTCAATGAACCTCTGGAATTAACGGCCGAGGCCAATTGTAATATGCACGGCAGCAAAGGCCCGGCTAAGTGGAAGATATCGATTAAATAGGAGGCCTGATGACCATCTGGGGCATATCCATCATCCTTATCCTGGGGATCCTCAATCTCCTTCTTCTGCTTTTTCAACTAACCACGGGGCTGCGGTGGATCAAGGTGCGTTTCGGGGTCCATAAAAAAACCGGGATCGCCTTGTTCATCGCCGCCCTGATCCATGGCGGGTTAGCGGTTTTAGTCAATTGGCTTTGAGGCCGGCCGACTGAACGAAAACTGTTTCCTATGGGCATAGGTAAGGGATCTACCAGATTATCCGCTTTTTAGGACAAGACCTTCTTTCCGGCTGCTGAAACCTATTAGCCGCTTTTTATCAGACGCCCGACTGTTTTTACACCCTGTAAAAAATCCCTTCGACTTCCTCTGAATTGATATAAAAGCGGGGTGGTGGGAAATAACTATTTTATTATTTATTTCTATGTGTTGACAAAAAAATGGCAAGAAGCGTTCGTTGGCTCGCCATTTGCAATAACATGAAATTAGGGTAAGATATTATTAATAATTGCATTTAGGTAAACCCCCGGCCTTGCCGGAGGTATTTGACTTGCCCGGGGTTTAACCCTCAGCCCCATCACTTTTCGGAATGGAAAATCAGGAGGCATTATGACTGGTCCCAAAACCCAAGCGGTTCAAATGTTGGCGGATTTGATTCGAGACGCCCAAGCCGGAAAAAAAATCTCCCTAAAAACGAAGTTTATCAGTGATGTCATAACGGTCAAGAGGAACGGCAAATCCGTCGAGACCAACGAATTGTCTGTGGAGTACAGCGGCAAGGACGACGGTAATCCTTTCAAAATTAAAAAGAATTATTTATTCTCCGAGGACGCGGTCCGTCACCCCATGGAATGTCTGCTGATAGCCAATAACCGGTTGCAATTGGATTACACCCGTTTGAAAAGGGCCGGGATTGATCTGAAAGAGGAATTTTTTACTTTTAAAAATGCTCATATCAATGGACCGGCGGAAGGGTCGACTAAAAAGGTTCCCTATCGACTACAGGATTTTATCCTCCTCAGCCGGGCCGGGGTACCGGTGACTGTCCGTGTGATACTCAAATACCCGGACCTGGTTTTGAAACAGGAGGGTCTGGAAAAGAAGGGTTTTGCCTGTGTAGCCGATTATAAGTTCCAAACCCCCGAGGGCGGGAAAACAGTGGAGAAGCTTTATGGGTTCGGTTCTTTTGACGAGGTTAAGAGTTACCAGACCGAGGTTAAAGTCGTAGCCACCAAACGCTTGGAAAGGGATTTCGACCGCCTGCGGCGGGCGGGAATGAAGATTGAAAAAATGCGTTTTTAGAGAAATGGATGAAACCGATCAGAAGAAAAGCCTGCCCTTTTGGATTCTAACCTAAAAAGCCTGAGAATTTATCTCTAACAATTTCGCATAGGTGTGGTTAGGATTTTCGTTCCGGGGGTTGTTTGATGTCCACTATTTCGGCTTGAAAGATATCCATCAAGTCCTTGATCTGGGGCTGGGTCAGGGCGTCTTTAAAGGAGATTCTCTGGGACCGGCCCGGGCCTCGGTTTTCACTATTGCGGTTTTTACCGTTTTCTTTCCCGCCACCGATAAAAAGCATTTTGATTTCCCGTCCAAAAAATTCAAGGGCCAGGGCCTCCAGTTTCTTTTTGTTGCTGTTGCCTTCCAATAACTGCAATTGGAAGGCGTTGTCCTGGAAATCCCATTCCAGAGTTTTGTCATCCACAAAACGGGAATTCCCGTGCGACAGATACGTAGCCAGGGGAAGGTGGTGTTGACGAACAAAATCCAGAAAACTTTCTTTGGTAAAGGGTTCACCCTCCTTAAGAGGTGGAACAACCGCTTCGGTCCGGGGCGGATGGTCGGGAAGATCCGCCTGTTCCTCCTTTTTCCCCTCCGGTTTTTTCAAAGGGGGTTTGGAGGAATAAACGGATGGTTTTTCCTTGGCCAGGGGAGGGGGCGGGGAAGATGTTGCCTTCTGCGCCTGGACCGTTGAGGGTTTCTGTACCTCCAAACCGCCGGCTTGTATCCGATCCAGCTTTTCCAGGACCGCTTCAATGGGAATGAATTCCCGCAGTCTGGCCGCTTTGAGAAGAACCATCTCCAGGGTTAGACGGGGCTGGGGCGCCCGGCGCAGTTCCGCTTCGGAATGGATCAGGTAATGGAGACCTTCCTGCAGGAAATCAACGGAAACGGTGTTGATTTTTTCCTTGATCTCAGGCAACTCCTCCGGAGGGGTGTCCAAAAGAGGTCCCTGATCGTTTCCCATTTTAATTAAAAGCAGGGTTCGCATAGAGTCGATCAAGTCCCTCAAAAACTGTTTCAGATCATACCCGAATTCATAGACCTCTCCGATCAGTTCCAGGAGTCTTTTCCCCTGGTTTTCCAGGATGGCCCAACCGACTTCGGTGATGATACGGCGGTCAACGAACCCCAGGATCTCCTGCACCTGGGTTTCGGTGATGGAGTCGGAAGAGGAGGAGAGGATCTGGTCCAGCAAACTTAAGGCGTCCCGGACGCTCCCTTCCGATTGCCTGGCGATCAGGTGTAAGGCCCCTGATTCAACCGCCACCTTTTCCTGGCCGGTCAGGGACTTCAGGTAGTCGATGAGAACGGTCTGTGAGACTCGCCTGAAACTGAAAGACTGGCAGCGGGAATATATAGTCATGGGGACCTTGTTCAGTTCGGTGGTGGCGAAAATAAACAGGGCATGCTGGGGAGGTTCTTCTAAAGTCTTGAGCAGGGCATTAAAGGCCTCGCCGGTCAGCATATGAACTTCGTCTATGATATAAATTTTGTGCCGGCTTTGAGAGGGCAGATACTTGATGCTCTCCCGTAATTCGCGGATATCGTCAATACCGCGATTGGAGGCCCCGTCGATCTCCTGCACATCCAGGCTTATGCCCTGGGTGATTTCCCGACAGGAGGTGCATTGATTGCAGGGAACAGGGGTGGGTCCTTCCTGACAATTCAAGGCTTTGGCCAGAAGGCGGGCCACGGTGGTTTTGCCCACGCCACGGGGTCCGCTGAACAGATAGGCGTGAGCCGTTCGCCCGGCTTTCAGGGCGTTTTGCAGGGTCTGGGTGACATGATTTTGCCCCAGGACCTCTTCAAAAACCTGAGGTCGGCATTTGCGGGCTAAAACGAGATAGGACATAAAAAATCAGGCAGAAGGCTATAGGCTAAAGGAAAAAGGATTTGAAAGAAACGTTACATTCCGCAATCCGAAATCGGAAATCCGAAAATTGAAATGGCGGAGAGAGAGGGATTCGAACCCTCGGTACACCTTTTGGGCGTACACACGATTTCCAATCGTGCCCCTTCAGCCAGCTCGGGCATCTCTCCGTTTTTTTTTAAGAAACGATCGCTGATAGACGCTCAGCGTTTTTTGAAAACCCCCCTTGAAACCGGCGATTTCCCCTTAATTTTCCAACTTGGAGGGCAGGAAGGGTTGCTGCATAGGGGCCCCGCGCCGAAAGGCCGGCCGGAAATTTCCTGCGGTCGCATTTCCAGATAATCCATCGACCGTTACAATCCGGTTTTTTACCATTTTTTAGGCCTGTTAGTCAAGATCAAATCTCTTTTGCCATTTTTCTCGGTTGGGTCCAAGTAAGTTATCATCCGGAAAGTCCTTTTTCCGGATGGACCCTATTTAAATTTGCCCAACTCGGCGGTTACATCCTTCATCCGTTCGGGAATATCGATCTTCTGCGGGCATTTATCCAGACATTCGCCGCATTCGATGCAGAATTCGGCGGCCTCTTCATTGGGGACCAGGCGTTGGTGATAGAGCTGGATAAAACCGTCCTTGAAATTTTGTTGGGACCCGTAAATACGGATATAATTAAGTAGCAAGAGGTTGGTAGGAATGTCCACCTTGCTTGGACAGGGCATACAGTAACCGCAGCCGGTGCAGTAGAGGTCTTCCAGGCCCTTGATCTGCCCCAGCATGGTCTTGATATCCTCACTCTCCACCAGAGACAGGGGGCCGTCCTGATCGGCGGTACGGAGGTTTTCCTCGATCATTTCCATGGTGTTCATGCCGGAAAGGGTCACCCCCACATGGGGGTTGGAAAAGACAAACCTCAAGGCCAGTTCGGCCAGACTCCGCCCTTCCCTGGGTTTGAGTTGGCTTAAGAAGGTGATCCGGCCACCACCCACAGGCCCCATGACGGAAACGCCCAGGCCTTTTTCAACAGCCCTGGTTATGGCCGCTTCATTATATCGATGCAGGAGATTATATTGAACCAGCATGGATTCGAAATCACCGCTATCGATGAGTTTCATGATATTGGCCGGGGTGTCATGGGAAGAAAAACCGATATGACGGATCAATCCTTGGGCTTTCGCTTTTTTAAGATCAGCCAAATACCCTTTGGTTTTGGCCTTGTACTGATAGACGTTCCAGTTCAGGCCATGGATGTGATAAAAATCGATATAATCGGTTTTCAGTTTTTCCAGTTGCAGGTCCAGTCTTTTTCTATATTCAGCCGGCTCGGTATTGATGGGGTTTTTGGTGGAGATAAAGAGCCGGCTGCGGTCTCTTCCGGCAATGGCCTCGCCCACGGCCCTTTCGCTGGTTTGATTCAGATAGGCCCAGGCCGTGTCTATATAATTGATGCCGGAATCCAGACCCTTTTGCAGCAGGGGGACGGCCTGGTCCAAGTCCACCTGCTGATCCTGGCCTTCACCCTTCATGGGCAGACGCATAGCACCAAAGCCCAAAATCGAGGTTTGGACACCGCTGTTTCCGAAGGTACGGTATTTCATTATAGCCTCCTTTTTGAATGTTTTCTCCGGTAAAAAATATCCCGCCCTATTTCCCCTCTCCCTTTTTTCTCCTTGACCCTCTTTCCCGTTGCATTTTATACTCCATTTGTCTTTACAGAAGAAGCAAATTTTATTAGGGATTAATTTCGGGGGTTTTTTGTTTCCATCTTATTAACCGACTCATAATAGTATTGACATGAAACTGAAAAGCTTGTCCTAGGTCTATATTATTTTGAGACCATTAATAAAAGCCCTTTTTCGGATCAGAACGAATTTTTTCTCGATGTAAGAATTTCGTCTTCCGGTCATCCTGTTTGCGTATAGGATTACCGGAAACTGCCGGGAATGATGTAAATGGAATTTTCTTCCAGGACTTTGCTCAAAAACGAATATATTTTTCGTCTGAACCGGGCCATTGACTATATTCAGGATCACTACTCCGAGGATTTGAACCTGACCGGGCTGGCGGGGATCGCCTGTTTTTCCAAATATCATTTCCATCGCCTGTTTCGGGAGCTGACCGGAGAGACGGTTACTGAATTCCTGCGGCGAATACGCCTGGAAAAGGCGGCCGTCAAATTGATCCTGGAAACGGATAAAGATATCACGGAAATCGCCCTCGATTGCGGCTTTTCCAGTTCTCAAAATTTCGCCCGCAGCTTTAAGAAGTACAGCGGCATCACTCCCTCTTCCCTGCGCCGGGAGTTCAACTGGGATAGTGTGATCGCTCAAAAAAGTTCTATGGATCCGGATCTCCTGTCCAAGCTCCCTCCGACCCTTGTTGATCTTTTCCGGTCCTATGAGCAGAAAAAAACAGCCGTTATGGAGAGGACCGGCCCGTACCCTCCCTTTCAGGTGGAAATAAAAGAGGTGCCTTCCATCCCGGTCGCCTATGTGCGACACCAGGGGCCCTATCAAGTGGAAGGGGTTCGGGGGGCCTTTGGGAAACTGATGAAATGGGCTATTCCCCGGGGACTTTTCACTGAAAATTCCCTGGTCATCGGGGTAGTCTGGAGCAGCCCGAGTTTGACGCCGCAAAAAAACTTGCTCTACGATGCCTGTCTGACAGTGCCGGAAGGGATACAGACCGATCGGGGGGTCAACCTCCAGACCCTTCCGGGAGGGAAGTACGCCATCCATCATTGTGAAATCGATCCTGAGGCCCACGAAGAGGAATGGCTCAACCTGGTACTTAACTGGCTGGCTTCCAGCGGTTACCAACCTGATGCCCGACCGGCTTATGATATTTATTACAACGATTTTGAGACCCATCCTCAGAAAAAGGTGATCCTGGACCTCTGTTTCCCGGTCAAACCTAAAATCTGAAAGAAACCAAAGGCTTATTATCTCCTTTACTTTATATTTCCCCTCCTTTTCCCACCTCTTATTCGCCTCGTTAAAAGACAAAGAAAGAAGCTTATAAAAACACCCTCCCCCGGCTCAACCCTGCAACACCGCCCTTGCGTTAAAGGCCTTTTTCAACCTCCTGCAAAAAAGCAAGAATGGAAACATGAAAAGCAAAAAAGGAAAAGCCTTTCGGGATAATTTCCGTCATGTTACGTTTATCCTGAGAAACCTAAAAACAACCGAAAAGAAAAAAAACAAGGAGAAGCCTAAATGGGATTTGTAAAATCATTTCAAGAAATTATTGCGGCCATCAAGCCGACCGGGGAATTCTATGATGCGGAGATGCTGACCGTTTTCTGGGAAACCCGGCCGGAAATCGTGGCTATGCTCCTGCCTCCACCATTGAAACCGGCACCCTTTCCTCTGGCTATGGCCTTTGTCGCCCAATACCCCGATACCAACTTCGGGCTGGTTTATAAAGAGAGCGCCCTGTTTTTAAGGGCTGTCTATAATGGAGAGGAAGGCAGCTTCTGCCTTTCCATGCCGGTGACCGATGACATGGCCATGGCCGCCGGCAGGGAATTGGTGGGTCTTCCCAAGAAAATGGCCGAGATCCATTTTGAAAAAGACAATGAATATGTAGGTGGCTGGACGAAGCGACGCGAGGTCCGTTTCATGGAAATAAAGGCCAAGTTGAATAATTCCTTTAACACAGCGGAGGCCGAGAAGATCCTGAATATGACCCCGGAAAAGGACGGGGCCCTGAAAGCGGTTTCTTTTCTCTTTCGATATTTCCCGCAGCCGGAAAGTGATCCTTATGATCTGAATCCCTGGCTTATGCGCCAGGAGACGCTCTTCCGGCCACGAGAAATGGCTTTTGGCCAGGCGGAGATCATCTTAAGGGAGTCAAAAAATGATCCCTGGGCCGAAGTAGAGGTGGTGAAGCCCCTGGGGGCGGTTTATACCAGGGGAGATAATTTTATGGGGCAGGGTCAGGCCGTGGCCAAGGTCGATGCCCTGCAATTCGCCCCTTATGCCTTTATAAAAATGGATATGAGTTAGTAACTTACGAATAGAATTCTACGCAAATTGAATTGAATTTATTATAAAAACCGAATTTACCCGGACCGAATGAAGGTTTTTCGGAATTCCGTTTTGGTTCCGGCTGGTCCGGGTTGGGATTATTAGCACGGCGATCATGGGTGGTCGAAAGGAATCAATGAAAAAAGAAGCAGACAAAAAGAAGGCAGGACAAAATCTTCGTATTTTTGAGGGGGCCGTGGCCATCGTCACCGGCGGCGCTTCGGGTATAGGCCGGGCCATGGCCGAGGCCCTGGTCAAAAAGGGTTGTGAGGTGGTCCTGGTGGATTTGCAAAAGGACTATCTGGAAAAGGCGGTTGCTGAAATCCGGTCCGCCGGCGGTAGGGCTCTGGCTGTTCAGGCCGATGTCAGCGACGCCTACGCCCTGAAACGGATCGTCAGTGATACGGTGAAGCGCAGCGGTCGTCTGGATTATCTTTTCAACATCGCCGGTATCATTATCACCGGCATGGTTGCTCAACATACCATGGAGGACTGGGAGCGTATCATCGACATCAACCTCCGGGGTGTGATCCATGGGGTTCAGGCGGCCTTCCCATTCATGATCTCACAGGGGTTTGGTCACATCGTCAACATGGCCTCTCTGGCCGGACTGATCCCCATTCCCGGGGCGGCGGCTTATACGGCCACCAAGCATGCCGTAGTGGGTCTATCCGCTTCCCTGCGGATCGAAGCCGCTTTGTTGGGGATCAGGGTCACGGCCCTTTGTCCGGGTATTATCCGAACTCCCCTGGCGGAGCATGGAGGGACCTACGGGAAAATGTATACGCTCAGCACTTCCGATTCCTTGAAAGACACGGAAGAAAAGCTAAGACCTATGGACCCGGTTCTGTTTGTGGAAAAGGCTTTACGGGCCATAGCCAAGAATAAAGCCGTTTTTATCGGAAGAAGGGATTGGGCCTTGATCTGGAGATTCTACCGTTTATTCCCGGGTTGGGGAAACCTGATCTCCAAAAAAATAGTAAAGAACCTGCTGATCCAAACAGGGCTGATGAGGCAATAGAGATAAAACCGGGAAATACCGGTCCGATCCGGAACCGGGAAGAAGGGTACCTTGGGGTATTCACTCTATCAAAGCGAGTAAAAGTATGAAATCGAAAATTCTGATCGGGGTCTTGTTGGCCGTCATTGTCGTTCTAACGGTTCTGCTGATACTTTCCATTTTTACTTTGAAACCTTTCCGTTCCGGCCTCAAGGTGCTGAATATTCCGGGTGGGTCCTCTATTCAGTACAGTCCGCCGCCGCGGCCTAAAATGGCCTTTCCCACCCGGGAACAGATGGTCAACCTCAGGACCCTTTATAAAAAGACCATCGACAAGGTCACCGATGGCGTATATGTCGCCAATAACTATGCCTTCGGTAATGTGGTCATGGTGGAAACCTCCCGGGGGGTGGTCATTGTCGACACCTCGGAAAATGCCAAAAGCGCCCGGAAGATCCTTGAGGAATTCCGCAAGATCACCGACAAACCGATTAAAACCATCATCTACACCCATGGTCATGTCGATCATGTTTTTGGAACGTCGGTTTTCAAGGAAAAGGGGACACAGATTATTTCCACCCGGAGTACGGTCGATTTTTTAAAACGGGAGCAGGGCTGGATGAAACCGTTTTTAACCCGAAGCCGGAATATTCAGTCGGGAAAGGTGGAACCGGAGTTTGCCCTGAAAATACCCTTCGATCCCAGTTTTGAGGGGTTTGAAAAAGAAACCCTGATCTGGCCGACCGTCACTTTTGACGGCTCCTATTCCTTTAAACAGGATGATATCCTTTTTGAACTCTATGAAACCGGCGGAGAGGCCCCCGGCCATTTAATCATCTGGATGCCGGAAAAGAAGGTCCTGATTTCCGGGGATTTGTATTATGAGAGCTTTCCCAATCTTTCCACCCCTATGCTGGCCGCCAGATCGGCCGAGGATTGGATCAAAGGCCTTGAAAAAATTCTCGCCCTGGGGCCCGACTTTTTGGCCCCCTGCCATGGGCTGTCCTTGAAAGGCAAAGAGCAGATCCGTACTCGGCTGGGGAATTTTAAAGACGCCACCCGCTATGTCTTCGATTCGACCATCCAGGCCATAAATCAAGGTAAATCAGTGGAAGAGGCGGTGAGGGAAATACGACTACCGGAAAAGTTTGCCCGCTTGCCCTATCTCCAGGAATACTACGGACGGGTGGACTGGGCTGTCCGGGGGATCTACCACCGCTATACGGGATGGTATGACGGTTTGGGTGCCGGATTGAACCCACTTCCGGCCGAGTATTTGCCCCGTGAGGTGATCAGGTTATCCGGTGGGGTGGATACTATTCTGAGGCGGGCGGTTGAAGCCCAAAAACAGGGGGAGCACCAGTTGGCCGTTGAACTGGCCGATCTGGTAATCAAGGCCAACTCCCATGAAAAAATCGCACGGGTGCTCAAAGCCTCCTCTCTGGATTATCTGGGATATCAGAGCGGAAATATCAACATGTTCGGCTTTTACCGTTCGGCAGCGGCCTTGGAACGGAAGAAAGCAGGTTATAAGCCTTAAGGAAGAAACTCGGGGAATAGACCTCGATTTTGTAAAAGCCCTGTTTATTAACCGACTCATAATAATATGGACATGAAACTGATAAGCTTGTCCACCGGAGGATCATGGGGGTCTTTTCTGGAGATTGTCCACCCCAAACCTGGAAGCTTCTTTGCCGGGCAAGTTGTTTAATCCCGCCCTGCGGGACAGGCCTTCACCAGTGCTGGAAACAGGCTAAGGTGTATGCCCTGCCTCGAATCAAACTTTGCTGGACTGGCCGGGATTGGGCGACAAATCACCCTTTGGACAATCTCCAGAAAAGACCCCCATGATCCTCTTATGTCTATATTATTTTGAGACCATTAATAATTCTTCTCTGAAAACCCTTCCCGAATAATCCTATCGGTTCTTGCCTCCTAATGGAAAAAGTCACCTTCCCGGTAGTTCAAGTTAAAACTCCGACGAGCTTGGTACCGTTGAACAGACGCAGTGGCAATTTCTCCATTTAGGTCTTTGTGATAAAACTGGATTTTTTTTATGAAGTCAGGCAATATGAATAAATGATACTATTTTTTCCCGGGGGAGGAGACTTACATGAAAGTTTTCAAGAGAATCTTTTTAGTTGTTCTGTGTATTTTTTTGATCCAGCAAACCGCTTGGTCTATAGAAATCGGGGAAGTTCCTCCAAAAGTGGAATTAAAGGGGAAGATGGGAGGACGTCTGGACGGGAAGCCCTGGAGCAGCGAGGAATTGCAGGGCAAGGTCCATATTCTTTTTTATGTGGATCCGGATGAAAAGGATACCAATAATCCGGCCAGCGAAGCCTTAGACCGGGAAAAACTACCTGATGATAAGTGTCATTATTTCGGGATAATTAATATGGCAGCTACCTGGATGCCCAATTTCGCCATCAATATGGCCCTGAAGGAGAAACAGGAGCGGTACAAAAAGACCACTTACCTCAGGGATTATCAGAAGGTACTGGTCAAGGCCTGGAAAATCGCCGATGACAGCAGCGTGGTGCTGGTCTTTGATAAAAAAGGAAAGCTGTTTTTTCGAAAAGATGGAAAGTTGAGCGATGCCGAGATCCCCAAGCTGATCAAGGCTGTTCGGGAAAATCTGTAGGGGACTATTTTCAGAAGAAACTAAGCTGTGTAACAATGACCGAAGGGGTTTTAAGGGGGCTTCCTTTTATGGGTTATGAACATTTAGTCGTTGAAAAAAAAGACCGAATCGCCGTTGTCACCTTTAATCGGCCGGAGCGGTTGAATGCCCTGAGTATGGACCTGATGCGGGAAATTGAAATGGTTACCGAGGAGTTCCGTGAGGATACCGAGACCCGGGTGGTGGTTTTTACCGGCCGGGGAAAGCATTTCAGCGCCGGGGCCGACATGAGGGATCCCAAGCGTGCGGTCGGTTCAAAGGATTCGCTGATAAAAAAACAACGCCAGTTCCATCTGGGGCCGAGATTGATCCAAAAATTATATGAAATGAACCAGATCACCATCGCCGCGGTCAACGGCGGGGCCCTGGGCGGCGGGGCCTGCATTGTCTCGGCCCTGGATTTCCGGATCGGGGCTGAGGATTGTTTCTGTGCTTATCCCGAAGGGGGGCTGGGCATCCCTTTGAGCTGGATCAGTCTGCCTTTATGTGTGCATTTGATCGGACCGGCCAGGGCCAAGCGTTTTGTGATCCTGGCCCAGCGGGAAAAGGCCCAGACCTTACTGGAATGGGGTTTTCTGGATGAAGTGGTTGCCCCGGAACACCTCCGGGAGCGGGCCATGGAGATGGCCGGACAATATGCGGCCCTGCCACCGGTGGCGGCCCAGATGATCAAAAGAAGCGTCAACGCTATAGCCTCGGCCCTGGACCGGGCCATTATGCATATGGACTCGGATCAGGTCCTGTTGGCTTCCCTAACCGAAGACTATCAGGAAGGGGTCAAGGCTTTTTTTGAAAAACGGATCCCCGATTTTAAAGGGCGTTGAATTCTCTGTTCTTCCCCTCAATAGATCCCTTACAGGGTCGGCAGATATCTTTCCAGTTCGAAACGGCTGACGTGGGTCCGGTAGTGGTCCCATTCGATCTCTTTATTGGCGATAAACTTAAAGAATATGTGATCGCCCAGGGCTTCCCGGACCAGGGTGCTTTTTTTAAGCTCCTCGATAGCCGCATAGAGGTTGCCGGGGAGGGAGAAGATCCCTTTGGCTTCCCTTTCGGCCGGAGTCATTTCAAAAATATCCTCTTCCACCGGATCTGGTAAAGGATAATTTTCATCAATCCCGGCCAGACCGGCGGCCAGTTGTACGGCAAAGCACAGGTATGGATTGCAGGCCGGATCCGGAGACCGGAATTCAATTCGGGTGGCCTTTTCCTTGCCCGGTTTGTACATGGGCACCCGGATCATGGTCGAACGGTTGCGCCTGGCCCAGGAGACATAGACCGGGGCCTCATATCCGGGTACCAGCCTTTTGTAGGAATTGACCCATTGGTTGTTGATGGCCGTCATTTCCCGGGCATGCCGCATCAGACCGGCTATGTACTTTTTGGCAAGGGAGGAAAGATGAAAGACGTCGGAGGAATCAAAAAAAGCGTTTTTATCCCCTAAGAACAAAGACTGGTGAGTATGCATACCGCTGCCGTTCTGTCCGAAGATCGGTTTGGGCATAAAGGTGGCATAGACGCCTTTGCTCCTGGCGATCTCTTTGACGATCAAACGGTAGGTCATGGTCATGTCGGCCATGGAAAGACCCTCGGCATAGCGCAAATCGATTTCATGCTGACTGGGGGCCACTTCGTGGTGGCTGTATTCCACCTTGATGCCCATGGATTGGAGGGCGAAGATGGTTTCCCGCCTTAAATCCCCCCCCAGGTCCTGGGGGCGGGAATCGAAATAACCACCCAGATCTAAAAATTTTGTATCATTATTGTCCTGAAAATAAAAATATTCCAGTTCCGGACCGATAAAGAAGGTAAAACCCTTTTCTTTGGCCCGGCCCAGAAGTCTTTTGAAGGCGTAGCGCGGGTCCCCCGGGTAGGGGGTCCCGTCGGGCTGAAGGATGTCGCAGAACATGCGGGCCACGGGCTGGTCTCCGGCCCGCCAGGGGATCATTTGAAAGGTAACCGGGTCCGGTTTAGCGATCATATCCGATTCTTCGATACGGGCAAACCCTTCGATGGATGAACCGTCAAACCCCATGCCTTCGGTCATGCCTTCCTCCAGTTCCGAGGGGGTCACGGCGAAACTTTTCAATATCCCTAAAATATCAGTAAACCAGAATTGGATAAAGCTGATATTTTTGTCCTTTACCATACGAAGCACATCTTCAATGTTTTGACAATTCATGGGAACCTCCAAATGATGGTCATGGGTAGCGGGTTTTTTCCCTTGCCCGGTCCTTGAGTTTCTTATATATACTTTCAAGTTAAAAGTAAATGCAAATTGTCCGGATCAGGAAGGAGCAGGCCGAATTATATGGCCATAATCCAATCTACCCATTTGGGAGCTGTAGGGATCGGCGTCAATGACCTGGACCGATCGACGGATTTCTATATCCGCGTTTTCGGCATGAAGAAAGTCTGGAAGCTGAAGCTGCCCCATATGCAGGAAATGATCTTGAATTTTGAAGGAGGACGAGGGGCCTCTCTGGTCCTGATGCATTATGTTGACGGTTCCAATCCCCATTATTCCAATAATCCGGTGAAACTGGTGTTTTATGTGCCCGATCCCCGGGCCTGCATGGAAATGATCCGCCAAGAAGGATTGGAAATCCTCCGCGAGGCCTTGGCCGTACCGGAACTGCAAAACGCTGTGGTGGGTTTGGCCAAGGACCCGGATGGATATCTGCTGGAGATTTTACAGGCGGCCGGGAGCGGCCGGCCGCTGTAAAGGAGTTGGTCGGGTTTCTCCCTATTTCTCCGGTTGAAAATCTAAAAAAGCAGATAGGCGTTTCGTTCTCAGGCGCCTGTTTTTATTGGAAACTCGTCGAAAGTTAAAAACACCATTTCCAGGTTATGAAAAAAGCAACCCCTTCTGCTTCCCCCTTTTTTATTGACAGGCCAAGGAGGAAATGTTAGAATATGACCGTTGGTCAGTTATTGACTAATATTCATAAATTTTATAACTTTTTTTAATTCCGTTCGAAAGAAAGGGATCTCTACGTCCAGGAGGATCATTATATGGCCTTTGAAACGATGATTTATGAAAAAAGGGAAGGGCTGGCCCTTGTCACCATGAACCGGCCCGACAACCTGAACAGCATCAATACCAAAATGCAAGCCGAGATGAAGGCTATTTGGGAAGATATTGAGCAGGATCGGCATATACGGGTCATCATCTTCACCGGCGGTTCCAAATGCTTCAGCGCCGGGGCTGATATCAAAGAGACCTTCCCACCCGGGAAATCCCGTCCCAGTTCCCGCGATCAGTTTAAAAAATTTGAAGAGGACGACCGGCCTTTCATCGCCGCCATCAGCGGATTCTGTCTGGGGGGCGGGCTGGAGCTGGCCTTGTGCTGCGATCTGCGTATCGCCACGGAAAGCGCCAGGTTCGGCTTGCCGGAGCTCCGGATCGGTTCGGTGCCCGGGGCCGGCGGTATGCAGAGACTGCCGCGGATCATTGGTGTCACCAGAGCCAAGGAGCTGCTTTTCACTGCCGGGCGCATCGATGCCGCCGAGGCCTTTCGTATCGGTCTGGTCAACAAGATCGTTCCGGAAGAATCCTTGCTGGAGGAAGCGGTAAAAATAGCTGAGATCATGCTGGCCATGCCGCCGCACGGATTGAAAATCGCCAAACGCTGTGTCAACGAGGGGATGCAGGTTGACCTGCAGACGGCCTTGAAATTGGATCTGGCCGTCAGCGTTCAGGAAATGTCTACTCCCACGGCTATTGAAAACCGGGCCGAAGGGCTGGCCGCCTTTCGTGAAAAACGCAAACCTCAATTTAAAGTCGAATAAAAAAAAATAGGATTCAGGATTCAGGACTTTTTACAAGAAAAATTGCACCAATTTTCATCTATAAGGATAAATTGTGCGGAAGGAACTACGATGACCTTACCATTACAGGGCATCAAAATACTGGATTCGGCCCATCAATACCCGGGACCATACTGTTCCATGCTTTTGGGTGATCTGGGGGCGGAAGTGATCAAGATGGAACAGCCGGGAATCGGTGATCCGGCCCGGGCCAATCCTGGTTTTTTCAAGGGGATCAATCGCAATAAAAAAAGCATCACCCTGAATTTAAAGACCCCTTCAGCCCAGGCCATCCTCAAGCGTCTGGTTAAGGAGGCCGACGTTTTTACCGAGGGGTTTCGCCCCGGGGTGGTCAGGCGTCTAAGCATCGACTATGACACATTAAAGGTGATTAATCCCCGCCTGATTTATTGCTCTATTTCCGGCTATGGACAGGAAGGCCCTTACCGGGACCTGCCGGGACATGATTTGAACTACATGGCTATGGCCGGGATGCTCGATTCCATCCGGGATGAAAAAGGAAACCATATCCCCCCGGGTATTGCCATCGGTGACCTCTCCTCGGGCATGTTCGCCGTAATCGGTATTCTGGCCGCCCTGATGGCCAGGGGACAAACCGGCAAAGGCCAGTATGTGGATGTTTCCATGTTCGACGGGCTCCTTTCCTGGATGTCCATCCGCTTCGGCCTTTTTTTTCATTCCGGTTCATCGGCCAGGCCCTATGACGCCGGATACGGGGTTTTTAAAGGGGGAGATGGAAAGCCCTTTACCCTGGGCATTGCCCATGAAGACTGGTTCTGGGACAGGATGTGCCAGGCCATAGGTTTGGAGGAACTGGTCGGGATCCGTGGTCCCGAAAGGCACCAGCGGAAAAAGGAGCTGGTGCCTAAGCTTAAAAATGTATTTGCGCAAAAAAATCGTGATGAATGGCTCCGTATCCTGACCGAGGCCGATGTGCCGGTGGCCCCGGTTAAAACCCCGGAAGAGGCCCTGGATGATCCCCAGGTTCTTTTCCGGAAAATGATCCAGGGCATCAAACTCCCTTCCGGCGGGGCCATCCAACAGGTGGCCTTTCCCGTAAAGTTGTCGGAGACCCCGGCCAAGATGCAATTACCCCCCCCGGAATTGGGGCAACATACCGAGGAGGTCCTTTCAGAGGCCGGTTATTCCAGGGAGGATATTCGAAGATTTCACGAGGAAGGAGCGATATAAATGAATCCCAGAGAGGTATTGATTAAAACGGCTCTGCTTTTTCCGGAGCGGGAGATTCTGGTATCACCGGAAAAACGACTGACGGCCGGTGAGGTACTGGATCGCTCTTTCCGACTGGCCAATGCCCTTTTGGGACTGGGCCTGAGAAGAGGGGACAAGGTGGGGGTCTTGCTGACCAATTCCCATCAAAGTGTGGAGTGTTTTTGCGGGATCACCTGCGCCGGCATGGCCCGTGTCCCCTTAAATATGCGCAATTCCGTCCGGGAACATCTCTATATCCTCAATAACTCAGAAACCCGGGTGGTTATGGTCGGGGAGGAATATCGGGAAATCATGGGGTCTCTATTGCCGGAGGCCAAAACAGTGGAAAAAGTCATCTCCGTCAGCGGAAGGCCTTTGGCGTCCATGCTTTCCTACGAAGAACTGATTGCCCGGGCAGCGGCTCATGAACCCGATGTGGAAATGGAAGATGACGATGTTCACCGCCTGTCCTATACCTCCGGGACCACCGGTCAACCCAAGGGGGTGATCCAGACCAACCGGGCGGCCATGATGAGTCTCTACAATGTGCTCATTGACGGGCTGGATATAAAGTCCAGCGATGTGGTGGCCCTGACCTCGCCGGTCACTCACGCCAGCGGCTCCATGATCTTCCCTCATTTCATCCGCGGGGCCAAGGTGGTCATCCTCCCCGGTTTTGACGCCGGGCAGTTGCTGCGGACCATAGAAAAGGAGCGGGTGACCACCCTCTATCTGGTGCCCACCACCATCGTTATGCTGCTCAATGACCCGGACCTGAAGCAATACGACCTGAGCAGTTTAAGGACTATCCGTTACGGGGCTTCCCCCATTGCCCCGGAGGTCCTGAAAAAAGCGATTGAAGCCTTTGGCAATGTCTTTGTCCAGGGATATGGATTAACCGAAGGAAGCATGCCCCTGACCCTGCTGACCAAGGAAGATCACATCCTGGACGGATCGGAAAAGAAACTTAAAAGGCTGGCCTCGGTGGGAAGGGAAGTGACCGTGGCCAAGGTTCGTATCATGGGCGAGGACGGCCGCTTTCTTCCGCCGGGGGAGATCGGAGAGATCGTGGCCCGGTCCGATCAGGTCATGAAAGAATATTGGAAAAACCCCGAGGCCACAGCCGAGGCCTTCCGCGGCGGTTGGCTTCATACCCGGGATATGGGCTATATAGATGAAGACGGTTATGTATTTTTAGTGGACCGCAAGGATGACATGATTGTTTCCGGCGGGTTCAATGTCTACCCCAAAGAGGTGGAAGATGTCCTTTATATGCACCCGGCGGTGCTGGAAGCGGCCGTCTTCGGCGTCCCCCATGAAAAATGGGGGGAAACGGTCAAGGCCGCTGTTTCTTTAAAAAGAGGAAAGACCGCCACCGAGGAAGAGATCATCGAATTCAGCAAAAAACACCTGGCCGGATATAAAAAACCCACTTCCGTGGATTTCATCGAAGAATTGCCCAAGAACCAGAACGGGAAGATCCTGCGCAAGGACCTTAAAGCCCCTTACTGGCAGGGGAAGGAGAGAGGGATTAATTAAAAGGCAGACTGAAGACTGAAAGCTGTTAATCTATTCACCTTCAGCCTGATTTAAACCTTGAGTCTTAATGCCTTCAGTCAAATAGCCTATTCTGAGAGGAGAAAAACATGAATTTTGATTTCAGCGATGAACAGAAGATGCTGCAGGATACCGTGCGGCGCTATATCAATGAGAAAATCGTGCCTATCGCCGATGAATACGACCGCAAAGGCCCCATGAGCAAGGCTGACGCCCATCGGTTTCTAAAAGACCTGAAGGAATTCGGCTATGTGGGCACCTTAGTCTCCGAGACCGACGGCGGTCCGGGCCTGACCCACATGGAATGGCCGATCCTTTTTGAAGAACTGCGGCGCGGATACGCCTCGCTGGGCGGGGTGGTGGGGATCACCTCGGCCTCCACCGGTCGGATCGCCAATTGCGGAAACCTGGAACTGAAAGAAAGGATTTTACCCGGACTGTTGAACGGCGATACCATCATTTGCAGCGCCATTACCGAGCCCAACGTGGGGTCGGATACGGCCGGGATCGAGACCAAGGCCGTGCTCGACGGCGACCACTATGTGATCAACGGGACCAAGATGTGGATCTCCAACGGCACCATCGCCGATTATGCCATTGTGACGCTTAAACTTGTTGATCCGGCCTCAGGGCAAACCAAACCGGGGCAGATATTGGTGGAAAAATCCCAATCCCCCTTTATCTCCCGGGAGATCCATAAGCTGGGGGTCCGGTCTTTCCCCACGGCGGAACTGATTTTTGAGGACTGCCGAGTCCCCAAGGAAAACCTTTTGCGACCCAAAGAAGGCAGCCAGGGCGAACCCCTGGATTCGCTCAATTTTGCCCGGGCCAACGCCTCCATCTCCGCCATCGGGATTTCCCAGGCCGCCCTGGAGGCGGCCATCCGCTATGCCAAGGAACGGACCCAGTTCGGCAAGCCTATCGGCCAGTTTCAGTTGATCCAGGCCATGATCGCCGAGATGATGGCCGATATCGACGCCGGGAGGTTCCTGGCCTACCGGGCCTTTTTCCTCCTGGGCAAAGGGGTGCGCTGTTACAAAGAATGTTCCTTAGCCAAGGCCTTTTGCACCGAGGCCGCGGTGCGGGTCACTTCCAAGGCCATTCAGGTCCACGGGGCCTACGGTTTGTCCGAGGAATACCCGGTGGAGCGTTATTTCCGCGATGCCCGTTGCTACACCATCCCTGACGGTACGACCCAGATCCAGCAGTTGATCGTCGGGCGGGAGGTGCTGGGGATGAGGGCCTTCAGGTAGAAAGGCAGCCTAACCCGTTTTCCTTCGATTTGTGAAACAAGGCAACTACTTTCAAAAAGGAGTTTATCTATGAGTAATGACGTAAAAACTGTTCCCGTCCGCGAAGGATTGTGGAACACCCCATCCTCTCCGGAGGAAAAACCGCAATTGATCGGAAGCGAATGTACCTCTTGCGGCGAGGTTTTTTTCCCTAAAAAAGAAAAGGGGATCTGTATTCGCTGCGGAAACCGAGGTTTGAAAGACGTAAAGCTTGACCGCCGGGGGAAAATTCATAGCTTCAGTGTTATCATGCAGCAACCTGCCAAATATTTCCTGGGCAAGGTCCCTTACGCTTACGGCTGGATTAATCTGCCTAATGTCCGGGTCCAGGCCTTGTTTAGCGGAGGCGACTTCAGCGAGCTGCACGTCGGTATGCCGGTGGAACTGGTCATAGAGGAATTGGGGGTCAATGAAGAAGGGAATACGGTCCTGGCCCATAAGTTCAGGCCGGTTCAAGCCTAAGGGGAAGGAGCTGAGAGATTATGAAATCCAATGATGAATTAAGAGCCATGCGCAAGGTCTATGTCGGGGGGCTGGGCCGGGTCCGCTTCCAGCGTTATGAAGACCAGGAATATTATGACTTCGCCAGCCAGGCCCTGCTGAACTGCTTAGATGAGGCGGAGATGCAATGGAAGGATGTCCAGGCCGCTTTTTGCGGGAACGTCTATGCCGGGACCGGCAAAGGCCATCAGGTGATCGCCGAAGTGGGTCTGACCGGCATTCCCATTATCAATATGGAGCAGGCCTGTTCCAGTTCTTCCGCCGCTTTTCGCATGGCCTATTTGATGGTGGCCACCGAAATCTACGATGTAGTGGCCGTCCTGGGTTTTGAAAAAATGGGCCGGGGGCTGCTGGCCAGCACGGCCTTTAAACCCTGGGAACTGGCCCTGGGGTTCAATGTCCAGCCGGCCAATTACGCCCAGGGAGTGGTGCGTTATATGGAAACTTACGGGGCCACGGAAGAAGATCTGGCCCGGGTGGTGGTGCTGGAGCGCAAGAACGCCGATCACAACCCTTATGCTCGCTGGTATCAAAGCGGTGAGGTGACGGTTGAGGAGGTCATCCAATCCCGGGTGGTGGCCGCCCCGGTGCGTCTGATGCACGCCGCCGCCATGGTCGATGGGGCCGTGTCCCTCATCCTCTGCAGCGGGGACAAACTCAAGTCCGCAATTTCCCGGTCCAAGAAGATCGAAGTGGCGGCTTCGGTACACACTACCGGTATTTACGGGGAAGGGAGCGTAAAATATCCGGCCGCCACCAACTTGGTCAAGGAAGGAGTGAAACAGGCCTGGGAAATCTCCGGTTACGGACCGGAAGACATGGACCTGATCCAGGTCTATGAGGCCATGGCCCCGGCCTTTTTGACGGACATTGAGGACATGGGTTTCTGTAAACCCGGTGAATCGCCGCGCCTGCTTAAGGAAGGGTATTTCGATATCAACGGCAAGCTCCCGACCAACACCGACGGGGGGCTGGTCGGCTGCGGCCATCCTCTGGGGGCCACGGGGGCCAGGCAGATCGCCGAGATTGTCACCCAGTTGCGGGGGGCGGCCGGACCGAGGCAGGTGGAAAAGGCCCGGATCGGCCTGACCCACAGCAGCGGGGCCGGACCCAATGCGGTCTTTACCATTCTGAAAAGAGCATAGGTTAATAGACGGTTAGGCTGAAGGGAAGTTAAGACTGAAGGCTGTTAGGCTGAAGGTAGAAGGTGAAAAATACATTTTCATAAGGACCTTCAGTCTAAACCCCTTCAGCCTATCAGCCTAAAAAACATCTCAACAAGGAGGAACCATTATGGATTTCGGATTAAAGGATAGAGTAGCGATTGTGACCGGATCGGGTGCCGGTATCGGCCGGGTGACCATCCTGACCTTGGCCGGGGAAGGGGCCCATGTGGTGGTCAACGATATCAATCTGGCCCTGGCGGAGAAAACGGCCGCTGAGGCCAGGGCCCTGGGCGTGAAGGCCCTGGCCGTTGACGGTGCCGTGGACAAGCAGGATGAGGTGGAGGCCATGTATAAGAAAGTGATGGCCGAATTCGGCAAGGTGGATATTCTGATCAATAACGCCGGCCGGGGCTGGAACTGGGAGGCGGGCAAGACCCCGACGGCCTTCGCTGAAACGGTTAAGGAAGACTGGGATTATACGGTAAACCTTTGCCTCTACGGCGTCTTTAACTGCACCCGGGCGGTCCTGCCGGACATGATCAAAAATAAATACGGCAAGATCGTCAATATGATCTCCGATGCCGGGAAGATCGGAGAGGCTTTTTATGCCGCCTACTCGGCGGCCAAGGGCGGCATTATCGCCTTCCAAAAGGCCCTGGCCCGGGAAGTGGGAAAATTCAACATCAATGTCAACGGGGTTTCGGCCGGGGCGACCGATACGGAACGGATCGTGGCTACCCGGGAGAAAACCAAGGCCAAACTGGGGGAAGAGGCCTTTCAGAAGAGGCTGGAAGCCCAACTGAAGGCCTATCCCATCCGCCGCTTCGGAGAGCCGGCGGATCTGGCCCGCATGTGCGTTTTCCTTTCCTCTGATCTATCCAAACACGTTACCGGCCAAACCATCAGTGTCAGCGGCGGTTTCAGCCTCAGTTCCTGATTTTTCCCTGGTTGGATCGTTTAAAAAAGGCAGGGTTGTTTTCAACCCTGCCTTTTTTTATTTGGGAACGATAATAAGGATCTCTTAGTAACTTACAAATAGAATTCTACGCAAATTGGATAGAATTTATTCTAAAACCGGAATTTACCCGGACCGAATGAAGTATTTTCGGAATTCCGTTTTGGTTCCGGCTGGTCCGGGTTGGGGCGTTTGGAAAAGAAAGTATCCTTGTTAAGTATTTTATGGTATGATATATAATACCATATGAAAATTCTTATCGATACCAACGTGTTATTCACCGGACTGAAATCGAGGAAGGGTGCTTCGTTCAAACTGCTTTCGCTTATACCGAGCAATCGATTTTCTATCGCCATATCCGTCCCATTACTTCTTGAATATGAAGAGGTCTTGAATAGAGGAGGGCTGACTCTCAGCAAAAAAGACATAACAGATATTATCGATTTTTTCTGTTCGATTGGAGAACCACAGAAAATATTTTTCCTTTGGAGGCCTTTCCTGCCGGACCCCTCAGACGACTTGGTTTTAGAACTTGCGGTGGCGAGCGGTTGCAAGGCTATTATAACCTACAATAAAAGACATTTTAAAAATGCGGAACAATTCGGATTGAGAATTCTTGATCCCAGAGAGTTTCTGACCGAGATTGGAGAAATAAAATGAGTACCTTAAGTCTTAGAATCCCAAAATCTTTGCATGAACAAATACGAAAATTATCCGAGCGTGAAGGGATTTCCATCAATCAATTCTTGGCAACGGCCGCCGCCGAAAAAATGTCCGCTTTGATAACTGAAGAATATATTGAAACCAGGGCAAAAAAGGGGAGCTTAAAAAAATTCCAGAAGGTGCTTAAAAAAGTGCCGAACACTGAACCGGAAACCTCCGACAGGATATAGCTTCCCGTTTACCAAGGAAGAGAAGAGATGGAATACCGCTTGGCGACATTCAACGATCTTGACCTGCTGGCGGAATGGAATTACCGACTGATCCGGGACGAAGGGCACAGAAACGCCATGACCGTGCTCGAACTCCGGGAACGGATGCAGGACCGGCTCAGCGGCGAGTATAACGCCATGATCTTCGTTGGCGGTTCTCTCAAGGCAGGGGCAATACTGAACCTGCCTATGCAATGCCGTCAAAAAAATTCCGCAATTAAAATCATTTTTTTATTGACAGCCTTTTTAAGGGATGATAATCCTTGACTTAAAGTCATTATGTGACCATAGGTCATTTGTTTGTGGTTTTTTTAACACCTTGCCCGGATTGGAAAAAGATGTTAGACAAGAACGAATTACCCCGGCCAAGCCAGTACTTTTATACTCTCTCTATTCCTTTCCATCATTGCCAACCTGAAAAATTTAAAAAGGCTTTTAATCTGCGATTATGGGCTTTCCGCTCCATCCTTTATGATTGACCATTCTTTTTGTCCCCGGAAACTCCTGCTTTTACTCGGCGGATCAAAACCATAACCAGGAGGGGACGGTTATAGTTGACGGTTTTTTTTAGAGGCTGAAAAAAAATTAACCATTGGAGGGGTATCATGAAAAAAATTTTTCTTTTTTTGACAATCTGTT
>JBFMBU010000218.1:0-3165 GCA_040755035.1 Thermodesulfobacteriota bacterium | reverse complement strand
AAAGGCCCAGCTCCTCAATTTTGCCAGGGTGCCGGCCAGGGAGCAGACCTTTTGTCCCGGTTGTCCCCACCGGGCCTCCTTTTGGAGTATCCATAACGCCCTGCAAATGGACAACCGTAAAGGATTCGTCTGCGGGGACATCGGCTGCTATACCATGGCTGTGGGTACTACCGGATTCCGGACTTTAAAAACCGTCCATTCCATGGGATCAGGGACCGGGGTGGCCAGCGGGTTCGGGAAACTGGGCCAGTTCGGACTGGATCAGCCGGTACTGGCTGTGTCAGGCGATTCGACTTTTTATCATGCTGTCATTCCGGCCTTGGTTAATGCCGTACATCACCGATCGAACATAACCCTGGTGGTGCTGGATAACAGCGGCACGGCCATGACCGGGTTCCAATCCCATCCCGGACTTCAGGTCAATGCCATGGGAGAAGCCATGCCCGAGGTCGATATCGCCGCCATCTGCCGGGCTTTGGGGGCCAGGGTGGAGATCAGAGATCCCTTCCATATCCAGGAGACTCAGGAAACGCTGAACCGGCTCATGGAGGACAAAGAAGGGGCCAAAGTTTTAATCCTAAGACAAAAATGCGCCTTGTCGCCCGAACGAAAGGCCAAAAAATATTTTACGGTCCATGTGGATGAAAACAAATGCCTGGGGGAGATGTGCGGCTGCAATCGGTTGTGTACACGGGTCCTTCGCTGTCCGGGAATCTACTGGGACAAGGACAAAAAGACGGCGGTGATTGACGAGGTCATCTGCGCCGGCTGCGGGGTCTGTGCTGATCTCTGTCCTCAACAGGCCATAATCAAAGAGGAGGTCGTTTAACGCCATGGAAACCACCCATTTAGCCAAAGATCCGTTCAATATCATCATCACCGGTGTCGGGGGCCAGGGCAATGTCATGGCCTCCCGTATCCTTTCCAATATGCTGGTCCGCAAGGGATTTCAGGTGACCATCGGGGAAACCTTCGGCGCCTCACAGCGGGGCGGTTCGGTTATGAGCCATATCCGGGTCTCCAATGATTCCACCTGGAGTCCTCAAATCCCCAAAGGACAGGCCGATATCGTGGTCACCCTGGAACCGATTGAGGCTATCCGGGTCCTGATGACTTACGGTAACCCGGGGGTGGAGGTTTTGACCAATACCCGGCCGATCTATCCGGTAGGGGTCATCTCCGGTGAACTCAATTATCCGACCAATGACGAGATCCAGGACGCCATCCGGGATTTGTCTTCCAAGGCCTATTTTGTTGACGCTACGGACGAAGCCCTGAAACTGGGGAACCCGATTCTGGGAAACATCATCATGATCGGGGCCTTGGCCGGGGCCGGTTCCCTGCCTTTAACCCGCCAGGATTTCCAGGCTGTGATCCAGGAAAGCCTCCCGGCCGGGACCGTCGATTCCAATCTGAAGGCCTATGACTTGGGTGTGGAAAAGGTGAAGGGCAAAGGGCATAGAGCATAGGGCAAAGGGCATAGAGCATAGAGCATAGAGCAGAGGGCATAGGGCAGAGAGCAGAGGGCAGAGGGCATAGAGCATAGGGCTGAGGGCAGAGAGCAAAGGGCATAGGGCATAGAGCTTGGAAAAACGAGATACGAGTCCCGAGTCCCGAGATACGGAAAAGAAGTTCAGAGTGATAAATCCAGCTTAGGGCAGAGATCATGTTTATTTACTTTGCTTGCGCCTTACGCCTCACCCCTCAGGCCTTAGGCATGCTTTTAAAAGGAAGGTCATGATATAAATGAGCGGTTACACAGAAACTTCAAAAAAACAACTTGACAGAATATTTCATCCCCGAAGGCTGGCGGTAATCGGCGTTTCCGGGGACAGCGTCGGGTTCGGGAGCCGGACCATCCTGACCCTGCAGCAGTTCGGTTTTAATGGGGAAATCTTTCCGGTCAATCCCAAAGGGGGGACCATCGCCGGATTGAGTATTTATAAAACCATCGAAGAAATTCCCGGTGACCTGGACCTGGCCATCATCGCCGTTCCGGCCCCTTATGTGCCGTCGGCTTTGGAAGCCTGTCGGCAAAAGGGTGTAGTCGGGGCCGAGATCCTGTCGGCCGGGTTCAAGGAATTGGCCACTCCCCAGGGCCTGGAACTGGAAAAACAGATCAAGGATATCGTCAAGAAGGGGATCCGGGTGGTGGGTCCCAATTGCTTCGGCATCTATTGTCCTGCCGGCGGTTTGACCATTTTGCCAGGACCGGAATTTCCCCAGGAAAGCGGCCCCGTGGCCTTTCTGGCCCAGAGTGGTGGCATGGCCGGGGAATTTGTCTGGAATGGAAAGTCTCTGGGTTTCCGGTTCAGCAAGGTGGTCAGTTTCGGCAATGGTGTGGATCTGAGGGAAACGGAGTTGCTCGGTTACCTGGGAGAGGATCCGGAAACCAAGGTCATCTGTATGTACATGGAAGGGGTGGAAGAGGGACAGGACTTTTTCAAAGTGCTCAAAGAGGTTACATCCCGAAAGCCGGTGATCGTTTATAAAGGCGGATTGTCCAAATCGGGCAGCCGGGCCGTGATCAGTCATACCGCTTCCCTGGGCGGCAGCCGACAGATCTGGGATGCCATGCTCCGGCAGGCCAATGCCGTGCAGGTCAATAATTCCTGGGAAATGGCCCAGACCGCTCTGGCTTTTTCTATCCTTCCGGAAAGAACTTACCGCAGGGTGGCCGCTGTCGGCGGGGGAGGGGCCCTCGGCGTTTCAGCCGCCGATACAGCGGAACTGTACGGCATTGATCTCCCCCTTTTATCCCCGGAGACCCAGGAGCGCATCATGACCATCCTGCCCAAGCCCGGTTCCAGCGCCACCAATCCGGTGGACGCCGCCAATCCCGGTGTCCCTCCGGAGATCCTAAAAGAGGTCCTTCTCCTGTCAGGCAAAGAAAAGGGCATCGATTTCCAGATATTGATCCAGTTATTTTTTATCTATAAGTCTTTTTTGCGCCTGGGTGGGGAAATGACCTTGGACGAGATCACCCCCTATCGCGGATTGGAAAAGGCCCTGAACCAAGTTCAAGACGAAACGGACAAACCGGTGGTACTGATTCTGCCCAACAGCCGCAGGAATGTGGAAGATTTGGATCTGGAAGAGGTCCGGCGCCGGGCCTGCGGGCTTTTGTTCGATAATAAAATCCTGGTCTATGAAAACCTGACCGAT
>JBFMBU010000217.1:0-9260 GCA_040755035.1 Thermodesulfobacteriota bacterium | reverse complement strand
CGAAATTGAAAATCAACACCCCGCCCCCGTCCACGGCCCCATAAGCTTCCCAGATTTTTAAATTGAACCGTTTCTCAAAAGCCTCCCAGAGGTTGGCCGGGCAGGCGGCGGAGATGACCAGGCGCACCGGGTTGTCGGCATCATCGGGTCTTTCCGGCTGTTTCATCAGGATCGGGATCATGGCCCCCAGGCCGTTAAACTGGGTGGCCCCGTAAAAACGGATCCGCTCCCAAAAGCGGGAGGCTGTAAACTTTTTATCCAATCCGAAGGGCAAGCCGGCGGCCATGGAAAAAGTGGAGGTCAAGGACAGGGCATTGGCGTGAAAAAGGGGTAGAGCGGTATAGAGGATATCGGTGGGGACCGTTAAGACCTTGGCCAATGCCATCATCCGGTCAATCCCTCCGGGACCGACCCGGTTGACCACTCCCTTAGGGAATCCGGTGGTCCCCGAGGTATACATCAAATGGGTAATGGCCTCGGGGTCTATTTGATGGTCCGGCTGGGCATCCGAACCATTCAAAAGTTCGGTCAGGTCAAGGGTCCCTTCCGGCAAAGGCGCCTCTGAGGTCCGCCGCACAAATACCTTTTTTAGGGAAGGGATCGGTCGGCCGATTTCAGCCAGTTTGGGGTAGAGGACATCATCGACGGCTAAGTATTTGACATCCGAATTTTCCAGGATATAGGCCAGTCCCTCCCCTTTGAGGGCTACATTGACGGGGACGGAATAAAACCCGGCCCGGGGAAGGCCGTAAAAAATATAGAGGTACTCGGGACAATTTCCCATGAGGATAGCCAGACCGTCGCCAGCCTGGGCCCCCTGGGCCTTTAAGCCGTTAGCTGCCCGGCAGGTGGCCCGGTCGTATTCGCCGAAACTGACCTTCCGCTCCTCAAACAGGATATACGGCTTATCCCCCAGGGTTTTTCCCTGGAAGGCGATTAAATCATAAATGTATTTCAATTCAGGATGTTCTGCCATATCGGCCCTCCTTCACGTTTAATGAATAACTAATGGGATTCAATGGTTTTTAATGGATAACAGCTAATCATAGTATCGCATCGGTGGAAAGCCCATAGTCTCCGGAAACGAAGGTCGTTTCGGGGTGTCTTGGCGGGAAGGGTATTTGGCTGGTAAAAGGGTCCGGCAATAAAGCCATATAAAAAGCCTTGTAAGAATCGCTTGTTGAAGATTTAAAAGAAATTCCTAAAGGGTTAAGCTGAGGTTAACAGGCCGCCGCACCTTCTAAAAGTATAATTTATATTATACCAAGCCACATATGTGAATCTAAGTCAAGAAGAAAAATATATTTGAATGAGGTTTATGAAAAGGGAATTGCCTGGTTCTTTTCTAATCAACAAGGGTAGGATAAGACCGCGGCCGCGGGTGGCAACACCCGAGGTGAAGCTGATGGTCGAATTGGTTCGGTCAGGGATTATCCCAGGCGACACAGGTAGTTAGGATCTCAGAAGATGATCTCGCAAAAAGTCGGAAAATCCTTTTTGCGTCTTTTCGACCGGTTGGTTTTGGCGACCTCCTGTTAAGGTCAAAGAAATCAATCGAAAAGATTTCTCGTCGATCCCCTCCTCGAAATGACAGCTTTCGACATGTTGCGGGACTGTCATAAAATAAAAAAGATCAAAAGGAGCTGGGGTTTTTTACCAGATCAATGCCTTTCTCCAAGGCCAAAAGATTAATGTCAAGCGCTTTGGGAAATCGGTCCCGAAGAACGGACTCCATGATTTCCCGGGTCAATGGCAGGAGTTCGGAGCCGATCAGTGCCCCGACCAGGATAACGTTTGCCAGAAGGGGATTACCCAGTTTTTGGGCCTCTTCGGTGGCCGGAACCACCCAGGTCTTGCCTGAAAGGTCTTTGATATCCCTCATCAGCTTTTCCATTGCCGGATATTTGGTTCCCTGGCCGCTGATATCCATGGCCTGAATCGGTCTGGGATTGACCATGGTCATAACCCGGGGATTGCCGTAAAGGCTTAACATACGCATGGCCTCGACCGGTTCCATGGCCACAATAATATCGGCCCTTCCTTCGGGGATGATAGGACTGGCCGCCATCTTTTCGGAGATGCGGATATAATTAATAACCGGCCCGCCCCGCTGCTGCGCCGGATAGGTCTGGCCGAAGGTCACCTGAAATCCCTCGTTGACTAAGGCGTCACAAACAAGGGAAGAAGTGACCACATTTCCCTGGCCGGCCACACCGATAATGATCAGGCTGAGGGGGTCCTTCTTTATATGCTTTTTCATTTTTAACGGCCCTCCCCTATCGCTCTTTTTTCAATGGCCCCCTGGGGGCAGATGTCCACACATAATCCGCAGCCGCTGCAAATCACTTCGTCAATTTCCGATTTGCCGCTTTGTTCATTCCACCTCAGCCCCGGGCAGCGGAAAACGCGGACACATAAATTGTCACAACCGCATTCCCGCCCCAGACACTTCTCCGGATTGACCACCACCTCAAATAATCGTCTTTCCCGCCTGGCCCTTTGCAATTCACATTCGTGACGCATGATAACCACCCGCGGGCCGTGCCCTTCATCCCGCAGGACATCGAGCATGACCGAGGTGGATTTTTCGATGTCAAAGGGGTCGCAAATTTCGACCCGGACCCCGAAAGCCCGGCAAACATCTTCAATGGGAACGGTTTTCCCGGGATCGCCCATGGCCGTCAGACCGACGCCCGGATGGGGTTGAAAACCGGTCATAGCCGTGGTGCTGTTGTCATAAACGACCAGGGTGAAATCGGATCGGTTCCAGACCGCGTTGAGCAGGGCCGGGATACTGGCATGAAAAAAAGTGGAGTCCCCCTCTCCGGCGATGACCGGTTGGGTAAAACCAAAGGACTTCAATTTCCCGAATCCGTCGGCCAGTCCGATTCCTCCGCCCATACAGTTTCCGATTTTGGCCACAAAATAGCCGCTGGGCCCGAAGCCGGCACTCATACACCCGGCATCACCGGTGGCGAATCCGTCCCGCCCGTCCATGGTCAGGGCGCGGTGGAGTACCCAATAACTGGCCCGGTGTGGGCAACCGGCACACAGGGTCCCCAGACGCGGAATTACCTCTTCTTTGGAAGCCGCCCCGACTTTCTCCGCATATTCAGCGGGACGGGATTGATAGGAAATCCCCAGGATTTTGGAAATGGCGCGTAGGGCATCATCGGGGGTTAATTCCCCGAAAGACGGGACATGACCGGAACGTTTGCCGTAGAAAAAGGGCCTTGGACCGGTGGGCCCGAGACTGGCGGTCAGCTCCATAACGCTTTGTTCCACAAAGGGATGGACCTCTTCCATAAACAGAACCTGTTGGGTATTCCGAAGTCGGGATTCAATCAGTTTTTCCGGCAAGGGCCAAAGAGTGCCCAGCTTAAAAACGCCGACCTTATCCTGCAAGTTCATAATATTGACGGCTTCCATGGTATAGAGAAAACAGGCCCCACAGCAAATGATTAATAAGTCCGGGGAATCCGGTCCGATGTATCGATTAAAAGGAGCCGTTTCAAAGCGCTCCATGGCCTTTTTCATTTTTTCATGGACCCGGGCATGGAGGTTGGCCTGTCCCCAGGTAGATAGTTTGGGGTTAAGCTCAAAACGGGCCTTTTTCTCCCGTTTGGGCAGCTCCCCCAGAACGACATTCCCCCTGGTGTGACCGATCTTAGCCACTTCCCTGAGCATGACCAAGCAATCCAGTTCCTCGGACAGGTCATAGAGCCAGGGGATCATGTCTTTGGCCTCCTGGAAGTCTCCGGGTTCCACCAGCGGTATATCCAGCATCCTGGCGATACCTCGGGTATCCTGTTCGTTGGGGCTGTTTCTCCTCCCGGGGTCATCGGCATCGATTAGAATCATGCCGCCGCCCCGTAAACCCCGTTCCATCAGGTTGGCGATGGCATCCAAGGCCACGTTGGTTCCGTTCTGTTTCATGGAAGCCATGGAGCGGATGCCGGTATTGGCCGCGGCAACGGCGTTCCAGAAGGCCACGATTTCGTTAATCGACCATTCGGCATAAAGGTTCCGTCGTTTGGCCACTTCGGCCAGTCGGGGAAGTATTTCCGAAGAAGGGGTGCCGGGATAGGAGGCGATAAAGCCGATCCCCGCTTCCAGGGCCCCGCGGGCGATGGCTTCATTGCCCATCAGTAATAAAGTGTTACCCGGGGCGTCCACATCAATCTCAGGCATTTCAAACTCCTCTAAGGTTGGATTTCTCGATCTGTTTTTTTTAGAGGTTCGAGTTTAGGAAATAAAGGATTTGCCTGTCAAGCTAAAAGAACCGTTTCCTCAAAGATGGTCTCGCAAAAAGTGTAAAAATCCCTTCATTGTCATTTCGACCGAAGGGAGAAATCTTGAAATTTTAAAGATTTCTCGTCGCTTCTCGTCTTTCTTTAATCCTGAGGAACATTCCAGTGCGCCCTTGACTTGAAAAATCAGATGACCTATAGTCCTTTGAAAAACAGAGATTGGAGGGGAAATGGACTGGAAGCCGGAAATAGAAGAACTGAAGTATCGCAGGGAACTGGCATCCCGAATGGGAGGAAAGGAAGGGATCGAACGCCAACGCAAAAGGGGCAAGCTTACCGTTCGGGAACGGATCGATAAACTGGCCGATCCGGGGTCCTTCATGGAAATCGGCGGATTGGCCGGCACTGCCTTCTATGAAGGAGACCGTTTAGTCGATTTTACCCCGGCCAATATGGTCATCGGCACCTGCGCCGTTGACGGTCGGAAGGTCGTGGTCTCCGGCGGAGACTTTACCGTCCGCGGCGGGGCGGCCGATGCCTCTGTGGGCAACAAACACGGATTTGCCAATCAGCTCCCGCTCAAATACCGCATCCCTTATATCCGTCTGCTCGACGCCACCGGCGGAAGCGTCAGGACGTTCGAACAGATCGGCCGCACCTACATCCCCATGAATCTGGGTACCTATACCATCGAGGAACTCCTCTGCACCTCACCGGTCGTTGCCCTGGCCTTGGGCTCTGTGGCCGGTCTTCCGGCGGTAGAAGTCTGTCTTTCCCACTTCAGCGTCATGGTCAAAGGGATCAGCCATGTCTTTGCCGGAGGTCCTCCGGTGGTCAAGGCCGCCCAGGGGAAAACGATCAGCAAAGAGGATCTGGGGGATGAGCGGACCCAGGTTTTTCAGGGAGGTGTGGTGGACAATCTGGCCGAATCCGAAGAGGAAGCCTTTGAAATGGCCAGACGGTTTTTAAGCTATCTGCCTCAGAGCGTCTATGAGATGCCTCCCCGGAAAGAATCCGGCGATGATCCGCATCGGCGTGATGAAGCCCTGCTCTCCGTGATACCGCGAAACAGAAAAAGAACCTATGACCCATACCGGGTTATCAACCTAGTACTGGATCAGAATTCCTTTTTCGAGCTGACCCCCTTTTACGGCCGGTCTCGTATTACCGGCCTGGCCCGGGTCAACGGCTATCCGGTAGGGGTGATGGTCAACAACCCCAATTTTCTCGGTGGTTCCATGGATGTGACCGCTGGTACCAAGGTCATCCGCTTTATCCAGTTATGCAATACCTTCCATCTGCCCATGGTCTATTTTGCCGATGAACCGGGATTTATGGTCGGGCTTGAAGCCCAGAAACAGGGCATCGTCCGGGCCGGAGCCAAGATGGTTTGCGCCACCCAACAATCGCGGATACCCTGGATCTCCATAATCATTCGTCAGATTTACGGAGTGGCCGGTCAATGTCACGACCGGGGGATGAGAGGCTTGTTCAAACGGGTGGCCTGGCCTTCGGCCAACTGGGGTTCCATGCATATTGAAGGGGGCGCTTCGGCCGCTTATCGGCGGGAGATCGACAGCGCCGAAGACCCGGAGGCCAAACGACGGGAGATCGAACGCCGGCTGCAAGCCATTGCCTCCCCCTTCCGTACGGCCGAAGCCTTTAATATTGAAGACATCATCGATCCCCGGGAGACCCGCCCGATCCTTTGTGATTTTATGGAACTGGCGCAACCCATCCTCCGGACCCAGCTCGTTCCCACCCCCGGTCCCAGCTATCAGCCCTGAAAGGAAGATTAAAAATTCGTTCCCAAAATGAGTCCTGGGTTTTCCCTTCTGGGTTTGGCTTTGCCCATTTATCTGGTCTTAGTCGTATTTCATTAGGACCAGTGACGAGCCCAGATTTCTGGTAATCGGAAAAATACTTGGAAAATATTGGTCAGGCATCAGTACCTATCGGGAAGAAAAGGTAAGGATCATTTCGGTGCGCCGGTCAAGGAAGGAAGAGGTTGACATATAGGAAGGCTGTTGAAATTGTAAAAAAGTTTGATAAAAGGGAAGCTAAACGTTTAGGGGTGCCACGACAATCTATTATCAAGGTCTGGGTGGCAGAACGCCTCGAAAAAACCTTCGGAAATGAGGTTTCGCCCCGACCTGGCTCTTTCCCGGCTGCAATTGGCTGAGCTGCTCCCGGAACAAAATCCCCAGGAAAAGTTCGAGACCATCGCCCATATCGATTTCTCCATCATCGACAGGGACAACAAGTGAATTTCCTGGTCCGCTTACGGCGTGACGGGGAATGAATGAGTCGGATACAGGTCAGGTAAATACCTGACCGAACCGAACTTCAAAGACAGAAAACTTCCTTGCCTGGAAGCTCCGCCCTTATTGGGAGCTTCAATTCCGGGACATGAAGATGCAACCATCACCGGAACGCGCCCTCCGGCACAAGGAGATACTGACGGCCCAAGACGCAATCCTTCAAATCCTCTCCTCGTCGGACATAATTCATTTCATGTATTTTGATTGACTTTTCATGAAAATGATGGTATGTTGCCTGCAGCAACTTAGGAGGTGATACCATGGCCATACTACAAGTTCGCGACATAGATGATCGACTCTATTCTTCCTTGAAAAATCTTGCCAAATCGGAAAACCGGTCGTTAAGTCAGGAGGTTATTTCCATTTTGGAAAAATATTTATCCAATCCGGTGGTATTTACGAATAACCCCACCCGGGAATTTCTTTCTTTGTCGGGGGCCTGGAAGGATAAGCGTAACGCCGAAGATATAGTTCAGGACCTTAAGAAAAACCGAAGGAACAGCCAACGGTTCGAGGGAAAAAATGGCTTATTTGATTGACACGGATATCATCATCTACAGCTTAAAAGGAAATACCATCGTTCAAAACCACTTTTCTTTAAACGAGACCATCCCCAAAGCCATTTCGGTCATTACCTATGGTGAATTGCTTTACGGGGCCAAGAAATCAAAAAATGTCGAAAAGAACCTGGCCGTTGTCTACAGGATAAAAGAGCTGTTCCCGATTATTGAAATCGGTAAGGCTGTCATGGAAACCTTTAGTGCCGTCAAAATCAGCATTCAAAATTCCGGCACCCCGGTTGATGATATGGATTTATTGATTGCTTCCACGGCCATGACCCTCAATTATACCCTGGTAACCAACAATGAAAAACATTTCAAAAAGATTAGAGGATTGAAGATAGAAAACTGGAGCAGAGAAGAAGGGTAGCGTAACCGATTTCTCCTTAAGGAGGAACAGAAATGAAATGCCCGGTCTGCCAGACAGAAAACTCTGAAACGGCGAAGTTTTGTATTTTCTGTGGAAAACATATCCAAACCGAGATAGAGTGCCCTCAATGCCAACATCTCAATAAAGCCACGGCCAAGTTCTGTGAGGAATGCGGCCTGCCCCTGACCCAAACTGATGTTCAACAGGAAAGAATTCCTTCCCCATCATCAGATACACTCATTCACCCATCCCCTCATCTTCCCGCTTCTTTTGCCAACGGCCGTTACCAGGTCAAGAAGTTTCTGGGTGAGGGAGGCAAGAAGAAGGTCTATCTGGCCCATGACACCCTGCTGGATCGGGATGTAGCCTTTGCCCTGATCAAGACCGAAAAGCTGGATCAGGCTTCGCGGCAGCGCATCCGGCGGGAGGCCCAGGCCATGGGTAAGCTGGGGGATCATCCCAATATTGTCGGTATTCATGATATGGGCGAAGAGAACGACCAGCCCTATGTGGTCCTGCCGTTGATGCCCGGCGGGGATGTCGAAGGTCTGATTGAGAAAGCCCCGGACCGCCGCATTCCAATCGAAAGGGTCATAGACCTCGGCAAAAGTGTTTGCCGAGGTCTGGAATACGCCCATGTCAAGGGGATTATCCACCGGGACCTCAAACCGGGCAATGTCTGGCTGACGGCTGATGGCACGGCCCGGATCGGGGACTTCGGCTTGGCCCTGGCCGTGGAGCTTTCCCGCCTGACCCAAGAAGGGATGATGGTGGGGACTTATTATTACATGCCTCCGGAGCAGGCCATGGGCGGCGAGGTTACCGTGAAGGCCGATCTTTATTCCCTGGGGGCCATGCTCTATGAGATGGTCACTGGCCGGCCTCCTTTCACTGGGGATGACAGCGTGGCCATCATCGGCCAGCACATCAACACCCCGCCGGTTTCCCCCTCCTGGCATCGTCCGGATCTGCCGCCTCCTTTGGCAGCCCTGATTATGAGGCTGTTGGAGAAAGACCCCAATAAGCGGCCGGCTTCCGCATCTGAAGTTTTAAAGGCCCTGGAAGCCATCGAATCCGGTAAGGCGGAAAAGGTCTCCTCTCAAGAAGCCGAGACCCTGGCGGAGAATCCGGTTTATCGGAGAGTGTTTGTTGGAAGGGAACCGGAGCTGAGACAACTGCAATCGGCCTTTGATGCCGCTGCCTCCGGCCAGGGATCGCTCACCATGGTGGTAGGCGAGCCGGGTATCGGCAAAACCGCCCTTACCGAACAATTAGCCACTTATGCCGCCTTGCGGGGCGGACAGGCCCTGGTGGGTTACTGCTATGAAGAAGGGTCGCTGTCACTTCCCTATCTGGCCTTTATCGAAGCCATGCGTTCTTATGCCTCCAACCGTGACATTACCGAACTGAAAAAAGAACTGGGGCAGGGTGCTCCTGACGTAGCCCGGATTGTCTCCGAAGTTCGCGAAAGACTCAGCATCCAAACCGGCCCCAAAGAGAATCCCGAAGAAGAAAAATACCGGCTCATGCAGGCCGTAACTGAGTTCTTGGGGAATGCCGCCGCCAACAAACCCCTGGTAGCAATTTTGGAAGACCTGCACGATGCCGACCGGGGCACCCTGGAGATGTTGGGTCATGTGGCCCGCAATCTGGGGAATAAAAGATTGCTCCTACTTGGTACCTATCGGGATATCGAGGTAGACCGCACCCATCCCCTGTCTTCCTCTTTAGCCGATTTAAGACGCCTGCCCAACTTCAA
>JBFMBU010000216.1:0-3392 GCA_040755035.1 Thermodesulfobacteriota bacterium | reverse complement strand
AAAAGCGCCGTCGGTGTGGAGTATAAAAAGCAGGGAAAACTTTTTCGCGTTTTTGCGCCGACCACGATTGTCTCCGCCGGGGGCATCGGTTCACCGGTAATCCTGCGGGCCAGCGGATTGAAGAAAGCGGGCTATGATTTCTTTTTCAACCCCCTGATCGGTGTTCGGGGAACGGTGCCGGACATTGAGGTCCCTTTGGGGGAGATCCCCATGTCCTGCGGCGTGCATCTGTCGGATGAGGGCTACATGATGACCGATATGTCCCACCCCTTTTCCACCTCGGCGTTTTGTGCCCTGACCGCCCTGAGGCCCCACAGAATTTTTGCCCGTTCCCGAACGCTTCAGATCATGATCAAGGCCAGGGATGAACTGGGAGGCCGGTTAACGGATCAGGGAGGGGTGCGGAAGATTCTGGACAGGAATGAAAAACAAAAGCTTCAACGGGGATATGAACGGGCAAAAAAAATACTCAGAAATGCCGGGGCTAAAGGGATTTTTAAAACCGGTTATCTGGCTTCTCATCCCGGTGGAACGGTCAAGGTGGGGGAGTTAGTCGATTCCAACCTGAAAACAGAAGTTGACCATCTCTATGTCTGTGATTGCTCGGTCATCCCGGAGGCCTGGGGGATTCCGCCATCCAATACGATTATTGGTCTGGGGAAGCGGCTTTCCAAACATTTGCTGGGAGAAAAAAATGAAAATTCCCTTGTTTGAAGAGTTCCCCGGGCTTGAAAAGCGTCTGTCCTGGATTTCCTTGGCCGCCTTGCCCACCCCTGTGGCCAAGCTGGAAAATCTTGGGAAAATAATGGGCCACTCTAATCTCTGGATTAAGTGCGACGATCAATCCTCCGACCTCTACAGCGGCAATAAGGTACGCAAACTGGAATTCATACTGGCCGATGCCTTGCGTCGAAGGTATAAATGGGTCATCACCTATGGAGGAATCGGCACCAACCACGGTTTGGCCACCACCATCCATGGCCGACGTTTGGGGCTGAGGACCGCACTGGTGCTCATCCGTCAGCCCTTGACCGACCATGTCCAGGAAAATCTTCTCCTCGATCAACATTTTGGAGCGGAGATACACTATGCTCCAAGTATCCTTCGGGGAGCCCTCCAAACCGCCCGGGTATACTTAAGGCACGGGAAGGTCTATTTCATACCTCCGGGCGGCTCATCAACCTTGGGCAGCCTTGGCTATGTCAATGCCGCATTGGAGTTAAAGAAACAAATAAAGGAGGGCCGACTGCCGGAGCCGGCCTATATCTTTTGCGCCCTTGGTTCCAAGGGAACCCTGGCCGGACTGGTGCTGGGCACCCGCTTGGCGGAAATGAAGACCAAGGTGGTCGGGGTACGGGTGGCTATGGAATGGGTGACCAATCCCTATAAAACGGCAGGGCTGATGAATCGCATGGTGTCTCTCCTGAGGAAGGTTGACAGGAACGTGCCTCTGCTCAAATTTACAACAGAGGACTTAGTAATCATAGACGATTTTTTGGGATCGGAATACGGGGCCGTTACTCCGGAGGGAGAAGAGGCCCGGAGCCTCTTAGAGCAGACCGAGGGCTGCAAGTTGGACCTCACTTACACGGCGAAAACCATGGCGGCCATGTTGGATTTCATAAAAAAGAACCCCAAAGTTCGAGGGGAACCCATTCTCTTCTGGCATACCTATAACCGTGTGGATTTCACAGAGGTTGTCAGGGACCACCCCGATCCCTCACTTCTTCCCCAAACGCTGCACTGGTGTTTTCATGAAAATCGGATACCGTATCTGTTGGATTGCCAATGACCAAAAGATTAGGAACCTATGGAATAGGTACGGGCCCGGGGCCGAAGGGTGGCCTCCCCCATCAGGAAATCAATGAAACTGGGTCTTGGAAGCTTTAAGCCCCAGGGCCGGGAAAATGTCCTAAATTCGACTTTTTCCTTTACAAATTAAACTCTTAGAGTCTATATTAATTTCAGTTTTCAATACCCTACCCTTTTCCGTGAAAATCTTGAGGAGATACATGGCCCCAACCCATATCCCAAAAGATCCACGTCATCATTCACCCGGAACAATTTGGCCCGATAATCCTCCTCTGATCCTGCCACCTAAATGGAAACAGGAATGGGGTTTTTTATTGAACAGAAATCCACTATGAACAGAAATGAGGGGTTGAACAACCCAGCAAAAATAATATGTTCAAGCAGGTACGGTATATCCCTACTATGGAAACGATTAATACTTCCTTTGTAGGGAATTGAAAAGAAACTGTTCAATAACCTGGGCCGTTTACGCCGGTTCGATTATAGGAGGAGTGATTGTCATGAAGATAGATTCCGGGCTTGCGCTAATAGCAATTATTGTGTCTGTTGTGGCAGTTCCCTCTAGCGCCATTCTCGCCTATCATTATGCTAAGAAACAGTTCAAATTCCAGGTAACGAGAGAGCGATCAATCCGGTTGGTGTCAGCCCTTGGTGCTGCAATTTCCGTTAGCGAGCAGCTTGGGAGCTTGATCAGGATGGAGGCCACAAAGAAACTAGGAACTCCAAATTCAGGCGTCGTGAGCACCGAGGCGGAGGAGCTTTTCAAGAGAAACGCCGGAGAAATATATGCTGCGGTTGCGAGATGGCCTATTTGCTCAGAACTTCAAAAACGGCTTAATGGTCTAATCGAATGTGGCATCATAGAAGAAATAAAGCATGATACGGTCTATTATGACAAATTCATTTCACTCTATTGGCAACTTCGAGCGCACCATATTAATGATGCAGATAAAATCCGAATATCTCATGTAATTCTTTACTCACAAGGGCTCTTAGGCAGTCTTAAAGGTACATTAGATAAGCTGGCCAATAAGATTGAGTAGATTAAGGGACGAAAAAGGGGACGTTGTTCAAACAAGTCAGTAACTATTTGACAGGGAAGTATAAATGGAGTATCCCTCGAGAATGCCTCGCGAGACTCATAGTCAGATATTTGAAATTGTCAAATTATAATTTCAGGGTAACAGTTTAGCCCATATTTTATCCGATGGCTTTAGAGGGGTCAGCTCGAATTGCAGTACAGGGCAGCCTGAGCGGTAGCGGTGCCGGCGGTGAAGAGGGTTTGCAGGAAGGCCAGGGGAAGGAGGCCCTGCCTTCTGGCGGTTTGGAGCAAACTGGGGAGGATGCTGTGGGTTTTTAATCCGCTGTCAGAGCGGGTTCCGAAACATAGATTGGGGGGACGTTGTTCAAACAAGTCAGTAACTATTTGACAGGGAAGTAAAAATGGAGTAGTAATCAGGAATGCCTCGGAAAGCACGTTTAGATGTCCCCGGAACCCTGCACCATGTCATGGTCAGGGGGATAGAGGGAAGCCCTATATTCCGGGATGAGGAAGATCGAAAACGGTTTATCGATCGAAT
>JBFMBU010000215.1:0-2139 GCA_040755035.1 Thermodesulfobacteriota bacterium | reverse complement strand
TCCGTGGTCGTTCCGTCCCCCAATTGTCCGAATGAGTTATATCCCCATACCCACAGCGTCCCGTCCGCTTTCAGGGCTATGGTATGGTAATCCCCCATGGCAATGGACACCCATTTAGTATCCGCCCCGATCTGCACCGGGCTGTGCCTCTCCGTAGTCGTTCCGTCCCCCAATTGTCCGTAATTGTTCCGCCCCCAGGCCCAAAGCGTTCCGTCCGCTTTCAAGCCTACGGTTTGATAATATCCTGCGCCTATGGTGACCCATTTGTTGTCGGCCCCGATCTGCACCGGGCTATGCCGGTCCGTGGTCGTCCCATCCCCCAACTGACCATAGGCGTTATCTCCCCAGGCCCAGAGCGTTCCGTCCGCTTTTACTTTTAGGGTATGGTAACCTCCTCCGGCAATTTTATTATTTAAAGTAGCGGTGGAATTTAAAACCGCGGCTGCCGATGAGGCCAGGCCGAGAATGAATGCAAAAATAATCAGACTTAATACCTTAGGGATTCTATCCTTTTTCATAAATCTTCCTCCCCGGATTCCCACCAACTCTCTTGGCGATAATCCCAAATAATAAGCTGCAATCGAAGGCTGATTAAATTTATTGAAAATTGAGGAACAGAGCGATAGGATGTTTCCGGTCATGGTCTTGACCTGCCACGGACTTAGGCTACGTTTTGGCCCGGCAAAGAAGTCCAACGCCTTAGGACGGAGCCCCCCTAAAAAGACCCTCTCGGTCCTGAATATCGCAAGATCAAGAGAACTTCTCAGAATTTCAGATTAAGAATCCAACAGGAAAAGAAAAATAACTTCTTTTTTCTTACTTCAATCTGTCTTGAAGACCAGAAAAAATATGTTAAATGAAGGATAGATACTACTTGCTCAGCATTGAAAGGAGAGAGAAAAATCAACCGCTTCCAGTAGGAGAATGGCTTAAATATAAAAGGAAAAATATAAGAAAGTCAACTGCTTTTTTTAACCCGGGAGCCGTTCCCCGGTTTATTTTCGACTTATCAAAATAGGTCCCCGGACTGAGGAGGCAAGAGATTCCCTTTTGCTCGACAGGAAACTTTTCTCTGTCTTTCAATGGGAATATTTTAAACAAAAAGCCTTTATCACCTGATTGAACTCCTCGGCGGCGTCGATATTGACGGCATGGCCGCTGTCTAAGTCCACGATCTCCAGCAGGGGCATATGGGCCGCAGCATAGTCCCGCAGGGGTTGAAAACGCTTCTCCCTTTTGCCGCAGACCAACAAGGTGGGTACCCTGTTTTTTTCACAGCTCTCTCGTAAGGAAAGATCGGCGGTGGTATAGCGGATGGTATTGGCCACCCCCAGGCAACTCAGGCGCTCACTATCCTCAAGCAGGGCCTCCCGCACCCCGGGATTGAGAGAACGGGCATTCAGGGGATGGACCGGGATCCTTTTGATTCCTTCCGCCCCTTGTTCTAAAAGTCTTTGGGCGAAAAATTCGGCGCCTTTACCCGCCTCTTCTTTGTTTTGAATTTCCCGGAAAGCAGACATGCTGTTGGTGATAGTGTGGGCCAGGAAGACATCGGGCCGCTCCAGGGCATAGGAGAGGGTCAGGGCCGCCCCCAGGGACTGGCCGCAAACCATCCAGCGCTTGACGCCTAATTGTCTGCGAATCTTTTCAAAGGCCTCTATGTATCCTTGGGGACGGTAGGGATCAGGGGATTCAGGGGCCGGTGAACGCCCGTGCCCCAGGAGTTCCACCACTACCGGGCGGGTGGTCCGGGAAAGGGACTCCAGGTTTAGCAGCCACTGGGCCCGGGAAGAAAGGATCCCATGGACCAGAAGGAGAAAAGGGCCATGGCCGGGATGGACCTCAAAGTAAATATCAGCGCCGAATCGGATTGGTTCCATTAGCAATTTCGGATTGCGGATTTCGGATTGCGGAAAAAGATGTGAAGCGGTTCTCCTAAATGGGTTATTGTGTCCATTGGGTTTGTGGCGTTATTATGTTCCTAAATAAGACCCAAATAACTCAACCAACTCAAATAACCATAGCCACCCCTTTCCTGTCTTCCCGAGATACGAGCTGCGAGATACGAGATACGATTCTTAATTGCGGATTACTTGTTTTTTTTATTTACCCACTCCGAATCCTGAACTCCCTTCCGGC
>JBFMBU010000214.1:0-11717 GCA_040755035.1 Thermodesulfobacteriota bacterium | reverse complement strand
TCAAACGAAGCTCGTTAAGCGTCTTTGTTATCTCGCAATTTCCGAGATACGAACGACGAACGACGAAAAAGGAGGATTTATGCCCAGAAGAGATGGAACCGGTCCTGCAGGAAAAGGCTCGGGAGGGGGTTTCGGAACAGGGCGCGGGCTGGGTGGCGGCGCCGGAATGGGAGCCGGAGGGAATTGTGTCTGCCCCAAATGCGGGAATAAAAAACCACATGCCCGTGGAGTACCCTGCAACACCTTTAAATGCCCCCATTGTGGGACATCCATGGTTCGCGAATAAAACAAAAAGTCCCGGCAAGAGCCGGTTGAGTCCCACCGCTGGAGGGGCCACCTCTCACTCCCCCCGCGGTGGGACTCAAACAAGAATAAAAAAAGAAAGGAATTTTTATTATGAGCAGCAGTTGCGCACATGGCGGTAATGCGGGAAATGAATCCCAAAAGGCGGAGGATGCCGCCATTAACAAATCCCTGTCCCGGATTAAACACAAGTTACTGGTTATGAGCGGGAAAGGCGGGGTGGGGAAAAGCAGTTTGGCCGTAAATCTGGCTGCCGGCCTCTCCTTAAAGGGATACAAGGTTGGACTGATGGATGTTGACCTGCATGGACCGAGCATTCCGCGTATGCTTGGATTGGTCCACCAGAAGCCTCTTCAAAACCAGGATGGCGTTTTCCCCATCTCCGTCAATGACCATCTAAAAGTGATTTCGATAGAGGTTTTGATGCCCGACAAGGATTCACCGACCATCTGGCGTGGTCCCTTAAAAATAGGGGTCATCCGCCAATTCATAGCCGATGTCAACTGGGGAAACCTCGATTTCCTGATCATCGATTCCCCTCCGGGGACAGGCGATGAACCCTTGACCGTGGCTCAAACCATTCCGGAGGCCCAGGCCGTTATCGTCACCACACCGCAGGAGATTTCCTTATCCGACGTGCGTAAATCCATTAATTTCTGCCACCAGGTCAATATGCCGATTATGGGCTTGGTGGAAAACATGAGCGGATACATCTGTCCCCATTGCGGTCAGGAATCAGCCATTTTTAAAAAAGACGGAGGAAGAAAGACGGCTTTGGCCATGAACGTCCCCTTTCTGGGAAGCATCCCCTTTGATATCCGGCTGATGGAGATGGGGGACCGGGGACAGGCCTATCTCTTTCATGATCCCTCCGCGGCCGTCAAAGCGCCCCTGGAAGGGATCTTGGAGAAAATCATCACCACGGTCCAGGAAAAGGAAAAACAAAGGCTCAAACCCATAACGGAGGTCTTGTCTGAACTGAATCCCAGAAGTATGCCATCCGATACGGTAAAAATCGCCATCCCCCTGGCTGAAGGGACGCTCTGCAATCATTTCGGTCACTGTGAGCAATTCGCCCTGATCGATCTACAGGGGAAAAACATCATTCAAAAGGTTATGGTCACTCCTCCTCCCCATGAACCGGGGCTCTTACCCCGCTGGCTGGGAGAAAAAGGAGTGGATCTGATCATTGCCGGAGGGATGGGACAAAGGGCCGTAAGCCTTTTTAATGAACGGGGGATCAAGGTCTTAACCGGGGCTCCCCAACTGCCGCCGGAAGAACTGGTGGCCCAATATGCCAACCAGAACCTGATCACCGGGGATAACGTCTGTGATCATTAGCGTCGCCAGCGGCAAAGGGGGTACGGGAAAAACCAGCATAGCTGTGGCCCTGGCCCAGTCCCTGGAGGTGCCGGTGCAACTCCTGGATTGCGATGTGGAGGCCCCCAACGGTCATATTTTCATGAAACCCCGGTGGGAAAAAAAAGAGGTTGTTTATGCGGAGATCCCCCGGGTCGAAGAAGGGAAATGCACCTATTGCCGGGCCTGTTCCCAGTTATGCCAGTTTAAAGCTATCCTGGTTCTTGGGGAAACCATACTGACCTTTCCGGAAATGTGTCATGCCTGCGGCGGGTGCTTTTTGGTCTGTGAGCCGAAGGCCTTGATTCCGGACCGGAAAGAATTGGGAGAGATCGAAGAGGGTCGTTCGGGACCCATTCGTTTCGTTCACGGCCGTTTAAAAATCGGGGAACCCATGTCCCCTCCTTTGATCCGTGAAGTAAAAAAACACATCCCAAAGGAGAGGCTGACGATTATAGACGCTCCTCCGGGAACATCCTGCCCGGTCATTCAAACGGTCAAGGGGTCGGATTATACCCTATTAGTGACCGAACCGACCCCTTTCGGACTTTTCGACCTCAAACTGGCCATCGCCGCTTTGGAAAATCTGAAGAATCCCTGTGGTGTGATCTTGAACCGGGCTGATATAGGTACCCTTGAAACCCGGGACTATCTGCAATCCAAAGGGATTCCCTTGCTGATGGAGATTCCTTTCGATCGCCGGATAGCCGAGGGGTATGCCAGAGGGCAATCCTTGGTTGAGGTATTTCCGGAATGGAAGGAGAAGTTCCAAAAGCTGTTTCAAAAAATCAAAGGCGACACAAAAAAAACTTGATCTCTCGGCCGCTTCGCTCGAGCTCGCAGAGGACACAGGGAAAGACAGGTTAGATCGATCTAATTTCCTGAGAGGGGAAAATAGACCAGCCGGCTTAGCCTCCGCCCTGGATACGCGACAGCGCTGGGCAGTTTTTTCATTGCGGTCCTCTCAGCCGCAATGAAAAAAAATTGGCCTTTCTCAGTGATCTCCGCGCACTCGAGCGAAGCGGGTGAGACACAGGCATATAATAAGATATCCTTAATTTCTTGAGGCGATGGACGACCTTTATGAACAAAGCGATAAAAGAAATATGTGTGCTGAGCGGAAAAGGCGGCACCGGAAAAACCAGTCTGGTAGGGGCTTTGGCCGCCTTGGTCCCCCACAAAATACTGGTTGATTGTGACGTGGATGCCCCGGACCTGCACCTGCTGCTCACGCCGGAAATAAAAAGCCGGGAGGAGTTTCTGGGCGGGAAAAAGGCTGTCATTATTCCCGAGTTGTGCACGGAATGCGGTCGCTGCCTGGAGGTCTGCCGCTTTGAGGCCGTCAGCGAAGGCTTCCGCGTGGATCCGACCTCCTGTGAAGGGTGCGGTGTGTGCGTTCATTTTTGCCCTTTCGGGGCCATCGATTTTCCCCCGGCCGTTTGCGGAGAATGGTTCTTATCCGAAACACGCTTCGGCCCCATGGTCCATGCCCAATTGGGAGCCGGGCAGGAAAATTCAGGGCTCCTGGTCTCCCTCGTCCGCGGCAAGGCCCAGGACCTGGCCGAGACAAAGGGCTTGCCCTTAATCCTGATAGATGGCCCTCCGGGTATCGGCTGTCCGGTTATATCTTCCCTGACCGGAGCCGACGGGGTCCTGATCGTCACCGAGCCTACCCTTTCCGGGCTGCATGATTTAAACCGGGTCCTGGAACTGGCCGCCCACTTTAAAATTCCGGGGATGGTCCTGATCAACAAATACGACCTGAACCAGGAAATGACCGAAAAAATCGAAGCTTATTGCCGGGAAAAGGAATTGGCCCTTGCCGGGCGGCTCCCTTACGATCCCATTGTCACCGAAGCCATGATCCAGGGTAAGACTATTCCCGAGGCAAGCAAAAACGGACTGGGCCGGGCGATTAAGGATATCTGGGATAGGGTTCAGGAAAAAATTATTAAAAATTAGTTTATAAGGAAGAATTCATTAAAGTGTCGGCAGAAAGAGCTTCAACTTCTTCCCGGAACGAGACCATGGAGGCAGATAAAACCGAGAACGTTCCCTCCCGGCCGATGGTCCAATTTTGGCTCGGTCCTCATAACGAAGGGCTTTTGGATCACCCGGACAGTGTGGGCCGGGTAACCGGACCCTGCGGAGATACCATGGAAATCTCCTTAAAGATCGATCATAACAAAATCCTGGACAGCCGCTTCCAGGTCCAGGGCTGCGCCGTCAGTAAGGCCTGCGCCTCCATCGCAGCGGCCATGGCTAAAGGGAAAGAATTGGAGGAAGCCTGGGACATTGATGAAGGCCAGATATCCGGCATTTTGAAAGATATTCCGGCGGACCATCTGCACTGTCCTGTTTTAGCCCGGGATACCTTGCGGCAGGCCATTGAAAACTATCTAAAGCAGTCCAGGGGCAGAGAGCCTGGAGCAGAGAGCGGAGAGCTAAGGGCAGAGAGTAAAGAAGGAGACGATTGAGACTTAAGGCAACCCTCAATCTTTTAATATAATCCAAAGTACGTTGTGCTATTACCCGGGCCTTTATCTTTATCTTTCCCCTATGCTCTATGCTCTATGCTCTCTGCTCCCAGCGTTTTTTTTTAAAAGGAGGGATGTAAGATGCCAGGATTCGATCGAACCGGTCCCCTGGGAATGGGACCAAGAAGCGGTGGGGGTCGAGGTTTTTGCGGACCCGGAGTCAATCGCTATTCAGCCGGCATAGGCTGGTTCGGTAGAGGCCGGGGCCTGGGCCGAGGTCTGATGGGTATGGGTTTGGGATGGGGAGGATTTTTTGCCGGTCCCAGGTCCTGGAGACGGGGGTTCTTCCCCGGCTATAATCCGACAACCGATGAAGAAGCCTCGGTACTCAAGGGAAAAGCGGCTTCCCTGAAAGAGATGCTCGGATCTATAGAGCAAAGACTGCGTGAATTGGAAAAACGAAATTCAAAGGAATAACCCAACCCGGACCAGCCGGAACCAAAATTGGAAATCCGAGTATTCTTTATTCGGTCCGGGTAAATTTTCCATTTTAGGAAAAATTCTATCCAATTTGTGTAGAATTCTATTCTTAAATCACTAACAACCCAGGCGAAGAACCTCGTGCAATTATGGCGAGGTTCTTCGTGTTTACTGCCATGGAAATAACCGTTGTTTTTGATGGAACCGCCTCGCTATAGCAGGCGGAGGATCAAAAACGTTTTTCAAACTATGGACGGGAAATAGCTGGTCATAAAGGTAGGAGATTATGCGGCTCGGGAAGACCTTAGCCCAGATTTATGAGGCAAAAAGGGATGGGGAGATAAATGGGTTTGCCGGAAACCCGGCTTTCATCGGTCTGGCGGCCACCTTGGGTATTGATTTTGATCCTCAAAAGGATTACGATGAACGCCGTGAAATTTACCGCATTAGCGGAAAAATCGTGGATACCTTTTCCACCACCTGTGTCACCAGGGGAAACGGGATGTGGACTACGGTGATCGCTGCGTCTGTTCTTTTTTTATAAGCGTTTGGAGGAACATAACTTGAAGGGGGACCCATGGCTGACGATCATAGCTCGAAAGAACGCTTTTCATCTCTTGGAGAAAATAAATCCGCTTCTCCCGAATCCAAGAGGCCTCTTTCCGGGGAACAAACCCGAATGTATCACCCGGAGGAAGAGGCCCGGCTTTCTCCAAACGAACCCTTCCCTGCCGACGTAGCCCGCCCTCTTCTGCAAGACAACCAGGCCACGGTGATCTTACAGGCTTTCCCCCACCCTGTTCCGGGAGAAACTCCGTCTAAACCTTCCCTGGAAGTCCTTCAGGGAAAATCCAGCCCCAAAGAAATCTTTTTAGGGCGCGAGAAAATCCTGATCGGTCGGGCCAATACCAATGACCTGGTTCTGCAGGACACTAAAGTCTCCCGCACCCACGCCGAAGTCTTCTTTAAAGACGGCCTCTATTATGTTCAAGATTTGAATTCCACCAATGGCGTTTCGGTCAATGATCAACTGGTCCAATGCCTGGCCCTGAAGCCGGAGACCCGGATCCTCTTGGGCGATACCTTGCTGCAATTTAAACAGAGAGAACCGGAGATCATCCTTAAAGATAAGGTGGCCTTTCTAAATCGAAGCGACCTCTTCAATACTCTGGACGAGGAAACCAAGTTGTCACTGGCCCAAAATCTGATGGTTCGCTTCTTTCCCCCGGAAACGCTGGTCTCCGGCCAGGGGACCTTGCTGGAAAGCATGTTCTTCCTTTATTCCGGGGAAATCCGGGTAGCCGAGATCAATGAAGAGGGGGGCGAACGACTTATCGCCCAATTGCACCCTGGAGATTTTTTCGGGGAAAGGGCCTTGCTGGCCGGCGAGCCCAATCCCTATTCGATGATTACCGGTACGGACTGCCTGCTCCTTGAATTACAGAGGGAAAAACTGAACGCCCTGTTTATAAAAAACCCGGAATTGAACAAAACCTTTTACCGGATGGTTTTTCAGAAACTGCAATCGGCCCAGCCGGTCAAACCGGGAATGGAAACCCGTCGAAAAGATAATCTCCGGGACATGGTCACGTCCACGGAGGTGGAAATCATCGGCGAAAACAGAAAAATAAAGGAAGCCCAAAAAAAGATCGAGGAACTGGCCTCAAAAAATCAAACCGCCCTGATCATCGGCCCCCCGGGAACCGGTAAAAAAACCTTTGCCCGTTACTATCATAAAAAAAGCACCCATCCCGATTATCCCTATATGGAAATCTCTCTGGCCGACCTGGAGGAAAACCAGGTCGGTTCGGTCCTGTTCGGTATTGAATCCGATCCGGGAGCCACACATATGAAAGGGCAAACCGGTTATCTGGAAATGATCGAAACCGGCACCCTGGCTGTGGCCCATGCCGAACTTCTGGATGTACATCAACAAAGCAAACTGGCCACCTATTTGAAATACGGCTGGTTTCATCGGGTCTATGGTCAGAAGAGCGTCAAATCCAAAACCCGCTTACTGCTCCTGGCTTCAGGCACCGAAGAAGAGGTCCTGGGCCGGTTGATCCCGGAACTTAAGGAGCTACTTCAGAATAAAATCATTTTACTGCCCCCCTTGAGTCAACGTCTAAAAGATATCCCCATTCTGGCCGGGCATTTTTTAAAGGTCCATTCCCGGCAAGAGGGACGCAAAAAGAGGGATTTATCCAGGGAAGCCACGGAAAAACTGGTTTCCTATAACTGGCCGGGCAATATTAAAGAACTGGATAATGTCATCCAAAGGGCGGCCATCGTTTCCTCTGAAGACCTGATCATACCCGGGGACCTGATTTTTGTCAGCCCCTCCGAAAAAGAGACCCACAAAATCAATATTCTCCGAAACGAAAATATCCGGGCCATCCTGACCCATCCTTTGACCATGAAAACCCTGATCTGGTTTAACATCTTCATGGTCACCCTTATGGCCGGATTCACCCTCTACGCCGGTTTGTTCAGGGGCCCGGATGATCCCCTGCAGCAATATGAAAACAATCTGGGCATGGTCATTACCTGGATCATCTGGTTCCCCGTCCTTCCCCTGACCGCCTTGCTGGTGGGTCGTATCTGGTGTGGGATGTGTCCCATTGCCGGCATCGGTGACCTGGCGGCCAAGGTAAAACGGTTCAATCTGCCGGTGCCGGCCATCTTAAAAAGGATGGACTTCTGGCTGGTGGCCATCACCTTCCTGGTTCTGGATTACCTGGAAGAATTTCTGGACATCGCCGGGACCCCCATGGCCACCGGGACCCTGTTGATCATTATTATCGGCTGTTCGGCCTTGTTTTGTGTGCTCTATGAACGAAAAACCTTTTGCCGCTATGTCTGTCCTCTGGCCGGGCTTTTGGGGGCCTACTCCACCTTGAGTCCGGTGGAAGTGCGGGGCAACAAAAAGATCTGTCAGACCCAGTGCGGACAACACCACTGCCTTAAGGGTTCGGATAAGGCCGAAGGATGTCCCCTGTTTTCTTATCCCGCCTCCTTAGACACCAATGCCGAATGTATGATGTGTTTTAACTGTTTAAAAAGCTGCGACCAACGAGGGGTCCAGGTCAATCTGCGTCCTCCCCTGCAGGAATTATGGCGTCATTCCCAGCCCCTGCTCAGCCTGGCCGTCTTCGGGGTCATGCTGGTCGGTCTCATGGCCCATCATCAATTTATGGAAGGGACCTACTGGAAGGTGACCAAAAAGACCCTGGAAACCTCCCCGGGTCTGGTTTATACTTTTCTGTATTTGCTGGGGTTGGCCATGGCTGTTGTGCCCTTTTGGCTCAGTTCCACCCTTTCCGCAGCCGCCTCCCAGGAGAGCATCAAGGAAAACATGGCCCGCTACGGTATGGCCTTCATCCCTTTGGCCCTGGCCGGTCACCTCTCTCACATCGGGCATGAATTCCTGAACGAAGGGCTTTACGAATTAATGGCCTATCTGGTCATGGTCTACCGGTATTTTATCTCCAGCATTCCCATCGGAAGTGTTCCGGTTGAGATCCCGGCCTTCATTCATAGTTCCCTGAATACTTTCCTTAAAATAATGATCGTCCTTTCCGGTACCATTGCCAGCCTGATCTCTCTGATCATGATCGCCCGGCGTTTTTCCAAAAAAAGTGTCTTTAGCCGTATTCTGCCCCATTTTCTGGTGCTTCTGGTTTTTTTCATCGGCTACCTCTATATCTTTACCGCCCCCACCGGAAAACCGAAACCCTTGCCGGAACCGGCGGCCCAGGTGGAGGTGCAACCAGGAACGGATTCAACCCCGGCCCCAGCGGCGGGGAACATGACAAACGACCAGACAACAGAAGGAGGATCTCCAACAACAAACTGACTTTTAGGAACACAACGAAAGGAGAATAAAATTATGGCTGAAGAAATCAAAGCCGGCTGTGCCAGACCCACAGGCGGCCCTGTAGGAGAAAACGTGGACGACAAAAAAGAAACCCCTCAACAACCAACCGCAAAGGAGGTCAAGGCCATGGTCACTGTAGGGAAAAAAGCGCCGGATTTTACCGCTCCGGCTTATCAAAAGGGAAAGTTCATTTCTATTCAGCTCTCAGAATTCCTGGGGAAATGGGTGGTTCTTTGCTTCTACCCCGGAGACTTCACCTTTGTCTGAGCGACAGAGATTTCGGCGGTCGCCGAAAAATTCCCGGAATTTCAGAAACTGGGCGTTGAAGTCCTTTCCATGAGTGTGGACAGCGTTTTTGTCCATAAAATGTGGAACGACCATGAACTTTCAAAAATGGTTAAGGGAGGGGTTCCCTTTCCCATGCTTTCCGACGGCGGAGGTAAAGTGGGCAGTGTCTTCGGCGTTTATCTCGAAGATCAAGGCGTGGAAGCCAGGGGACGGTTCCTTATCGATCCCGACGGGATCATCCAGGGCTTTGAAGTTCTAACGCCGCCGGTGGGACGGAATGTGGCTGAAACCTTACGGCAGATCCAGGCCTTCCAGCTTGTTCGCAACAGTCAGGGAACGGAGGCCACCCCCTCGGGTTGGAAACCGGGCAAACCGACGCTGAAACCGGGGCCCGATCTGGTCGGCAAGGTTTGGGAAGTCTGGAAAACCGAAATGGCCTTTGATTAAAATAGGTTAAACCGCTCATCTAAAAAATGAAAAGACAGGGAACCGTCATCGGGGTCTGTCTCAGTCAAAAAAGGACAGACCCCAAAAAAAACATCGGGACCGGTCTGTTACAGGCGGGCTGGGGATTGGAAGGGGATTCCCATGCCGGAACGGAGAAGGAAATCAGTCTCCTGGCCGAGGAAGAGGTTCAGGCCCTTTGCCGGGAATTCAACATAACCGCCGAGCCTGGAAGTTTTGCTGAGAATATCCGGACCGAAGGAATCGATCTCAGCGCCCTGCCTATCGGCGCCACCCTGCAGATTGGGAAAGCCAAGCTGCAAGTCGTTCAAATAGGGAAAGATCCCACCCAGCCGCATACCTACCGTTACCGGGGGCATTCGCTTTTACCTGTCAAAGGGGTCTTCGGGCGGGTGATCGAAAGCGGTGAGGTGAAGATGGGTGACTTGGTGGGGTTACCTAATCCTAGTAAAATGCAAGGAGGAGATAATGGCTAATTTTTTATTCGTCTTAAGTCAGGATAATGTGGATAAAGCCACTCGCTGTTTTCAATTTAGCAAGATCGCCCATACCAAGGGGCATACAGTAAACGTTTTCTTTATTGACGACGGGGTCAGGTGGGCCGACTCCACCAGGGATATGACCGTAAAAACCCCCACGGGAGATTGCCCCAGCGACTACTTGCCCTATCTGGTGGAAAAGGAGGTCCCCATCGGGGTCTGAATCCCCTGCGCCAAGGCCCGTCAGGTGGACGAGGCCAAATTCTTTTCCAATATGGTCCTGGACGGCGGACCGCATCTGATTGACCTGGCGGCCGAAGCCAAGGTTTTTAATTTTTAGGTTTTCCCCTGCTATGGGAAAATAAAAAAGGCATGACTTAATTTAAATATTAATCAAGAATGATGGGCGTAGCGCATAGAACACAGGGCTATAGCCTGGGGGCTAAAAGAAGGTAATTCTCTCTGCCCCCTGCTCTCTGCTCTTTGCCAATATCAGAGGAGACCATCGTGAACACCAATCGTGACTGGGAAAAACCGATCCGGAGAATGGAATTGTTAATGCGCCTCAAGTCCTTTCCGGTGGCCTTTAAGCTGCTTGAACATAAAGAGGACATCGGTAAAATTCCATTTATGCGCCGGATGAAACATAAATCCACTCTGTGCCAGATGATCAATCTGGTTCGCAACTTCGACTGGACCGTGGGGGCCGATCTGGAGGATTTCATGAGCCTCATGTGTCCTTCCATCATCGGCCTGACCGAAATCGCCGACTATATGAAAGATGGGACCTTCCGCAGCATCGTCTGGACCAAAAGCCGGGCCGACGGCCGGAAATACGAAAACGGCGTCCCCCGTATCCCCACCGGCAAATACGAAGCCGTGGTCATGGCCCCTCTGGTCTATAATCCCTTCGATCCGGACATGGTCTTGATCTACGCCAATCCGGCCCAGATGATGCTCTTGATCAACGCCCTCCAGTTTGAAGATTATGAAATAATGCAATTTTTCTGCGTAGGGGAGTCTTCCTGCTCGGATGCCATTGCCCGCTGCTATCTGAACGGCAAACCGTCTCTGACCATTCCCTGCTATGGGGAACGCCGTTACGGCCATGCCCAGGATGACGAGCTGGTCATGGCCCTTCCGGCGGGGATGATCGATAAAGCCCTGCAAGGTCTGGAATCCCTTTACCGGAGAGGAATTCGCTATCCTATCAGTTACGCCGGGGCCGAGGCCGACATCGCCGCTCAATTTCCGGCCTCCTACCAATCCCCCTCCCGTTCGGGGCGCGGAAAAGGAAAATCGAGACGTCTCCTGCTGGGAGTCACAGGCAGTATCGGGACAGGCAAATCCACTGTAGCCAAAATGCTGGAAGAACTGGGGGCCCCCATTATTGATTTCGATATCCTTAGCCGGGAGGTGGTGGAACCGGGGAAACCGGGTTATCAGGACATTGTGGCCTTTTTTGGGGAACAGATCCTGGCCGAGGATAAGACCCTCGACCGGGAAAAACTGCGGGAGATTGTCTTTGGAGACATGGAAAAACGGAAAAAATTGGAGGGATTCACCCATCCCCGGATCGGAGAGGCTTATAATAAAAGAGTGGAAGAGCTCTCTCAAGGAGATAAACCGGTCATTATCCAGGTGGTCATCCCTCTTCTGATCGAAACCCACATGCAGGCTATGTTCGATCACCTGCTGATGGTCTACGCCCCGGAGGAAGTACAGTTAAAAAGATTGATGGCCCGGGACCAAATCAGTGAAGAACTGGCCATGAAAATCATCCGTTCTCAAATGTCGGTGGAAGAGAAAAAAGGGTATTGTGATTTAATCGTCGACAACTCCGGCACTTTAGAAGAAACCCGGAAGCAGGTGGAAGAAGTCTGGAAAAAATTGCAGGAAATCCAAAAGAAACGTCTTGAGAAATAATAATAATTGGAATATGTTAGCTGTTTAACAATTAATTATTTTTGCCGTAGACTCACACAGACA